>JAKZRQ010000208.1:0-6494 GCA_047518105.1 Pseudomonadales bacterium
GGGCCGTTGGTGAGTGAGGTCGCCACCGTCTTTCCGCACGTCCTGAATGGATACATGAGCATCAAGGCTCACAAGACAAGAACAGGAGAGGGAAAGCATGGGAAATCATACACCGGATGCGGTCGGCGTCAACATCTCGAAGGCGCACCTGGACGTTCACCGGCTGAACACCGGGGAGGCGGCACAGTTCGGCAACGACGCGGCGGGATTCGAGGCGTTGGCGGCGTGGATCGGCGCGTCCGTGGACGAGGTGGTGCCGGTCGCCGCGCACCTACCTGCATTCCTAGTCAGTGGGTGATCTGGTCGTGTGGGACAACCGATGCTTGATGCACCGAGCGCATCCGTACGATCCGAACACCCTGCGGGAATTGCGCGCCTCACGGATCTCCGGCGAGCCCGAATCCGAGTTGGCGCCAACCTTCGCCGACCCGCGGGCCGCACAGTTCCATCCTTCGACGTCCAACGAATCGTCGCGCAATCAGCGGCGCGAGCGAGTGTCGAGCGCTCAATAGCGGCGCGTGCGATGCACAAGCGGTATCGCGAAAGTACCGGGGCGGGCGAGCGATGGTGGGGCGGCGCGCTTGTTGTTTCCAACGTCATTCCGCACGGACGTCGGCAACTGTCGCTTCGGTTCGGGCCGGGGAGCCGCCGGCTCGGCGCGCTGGAGTGACGCAAGGCGGAAAGGGATTTCGTTCTCTACCAGGAAGCGGTCACGCTCGCCTACTAAAGTATTGCCGCATCGGAACATCAGGTTTACGCTGACCTAGCCGGAACGAACGTAAGCTAGCATCATGTCGATCACCTCCACGCGGCGCGCGCACACACCGTGTCGGGTCGCTTCACGTTTGGGTCGGGTACTTGGCTTGGGTCTTTGCTTGGGCCTCGTGCCCGCCGCCTACGCCCAAACGTCCGAGGACGTGTTGGGCGTCTACCCCGCACGGATCAACGAGGGCACCGTGGCGCTGTACGGCGTCGTCCGGCAGATTCCCGACTACCCGCTGGCGGAGGGCACGGTGCTAGCCGTACAGGTCACGGCAGCCGATTCCGAGGCGTCGACCGCCGCCCGGCGAGAGGCTGGCGAGGATCCTTGCGCAACCTGCACAACCGTCCACTACTTCCTCGTGCGCGAGGGTGCCGATAGACGCTCGAAAGCGCTGAGGCATCCACCCGGACCCGTGACGTACATCCATGTCCACGGCAAGGAGTACATGCTTGTCAGTATCCGCCTGGGATGGAGCGATGACAGCCATCCACGCCTGGAACGCGCCACGCTGATGCGAACCGGGTTCGTTCCTCCGATCTTCAAGGAACGGATCAGGATTCGCTTCGACGACCCTCTCGAACCCGGTCCCCGCGCCGACGAGATCGCCAAGATGGCGCTTGCCGACATGATGGAAATCGAACACCGTGCCCAGGAAGCCTACGACAAGGCCGTCAACGCACACCCGTGACCAAGGGACCAATACGGTTTGTCGGAACTGCAATCGGTTGATGGTGCCGGCTGCCCGGCCAGACCCTTCGGCATCGCGCATCCGCGCCTATCGGCACGCCTGAGTGCCGGTCAACTCGTCAGGATATCGATGGCTTGTTCGCAGGCCATGGCAGCACGTTCCCTTACCTCTTCGGAAGTACAGCTCCCCAACGGATGCTCCAGGATGACGAACGGATAGTCGGGCAGACCCATCATCCGGGCGATGTTCCGGGCGGTGACCTCGAACGGCGCGGTGCAAAGCACTACTGCCCGTTTGCCGGTCTGCTCGAAGGTGATGCCGTCATGCAAACTGCACGTCGAGCAACTGCCTCAGTCTCCTGCGGCGGTGATCAGGTAGTCGCACTCAGGCGAAAGGTTGGTCAACATCTCGCCGGGTGCCGGTGCCGATGCGTTGTTCTTGACCACCGTCGGCAGGACCTTGCCGCCGAACCGCTTCTGAAGTAGGTCCGCGGTTTGTGTCAGCAGCTTGTCCCCATTGAGCTTCCGGTTCCAAAGCAGGCCGATGGTCAGCCCGTCCAAACCGGCGAGCGCCGGCGCCCGCTTGGACTGTTGTGCTATGGCACGGACAGTGGGATCGACAAGCTTCATGGCTTTACTCCGGGTGTCGAGTGGGTCAACAGTCGATGCACACGCCGATGGCCTGGGATTGCATGATGGACCCCCGGCCACGACTCCAGGACGGGATGAACGATGAGTGACCGCCAGCGTCGCCGCCGCCTACGGTAATGAGGATGTCGTCCGGACTCAACCCCCGGTGGCAGTCCTCCCTGCCCTGGCGATCATAGCCACGGTCGAACTTGCCGAGCCGCTCCACGGCCACGCGGGGTTGCTTCGCATGTTCGAAGAGATACGTCCTAACGTCGGCCTTGGTCCAACCGGTTCGGACAACGATGTCAGCATGCTCCGGGGACAGCACGACCACGCTCTGCCCGGTACTGATGCACCCGTAGTTGGCCATGGCGTCGGCCATGGTATCCAGGATGGCCTCGGGCGTATTGCCACCGTGGTTTTCCACGTTGCAGAACCCGGCCCCGGCGAAGACCGTGACCGAGCTGACACCCTCGGGACAACCCAATTCCTCGCACAACGGAGGCCAGGGATTGCGGTCCGCCCGTTCGGCGATGCAGAAGCTGTACTTGCCCGGATTCCCCTGCGTCGACTTGTCGGCAATGCCCGGCACGATCTTGAAGACGTTCAGCAGGGTTAGCCGGATAGAGCGACCGATGGTCGCGTTGGCCCGGTTGCCCGGGCCGAAGAGATTGACGCCGGCGTTCATGCCGATCTCGTCGACGATGGGGCCACTGACGATCAGCAGGTGGCCGGAACCGCCGGTGCTGACGGTACTGCCGTGGAAATTGAAAGGTTCGCGGTCCATCGCTTCGAAGGCAGCGACGATGATCGGAAAGTACTCGGGCAGGCAGCCGGCCATGATGGCGTTCACCGCCGCAGCGTGCACGGTCAGCTCCAGCCCGGTAGCCGGATGATGCGCAATCACGGTCCCGGAGGGCCTGCCTTCCATCGCGAGCATGGCTTGCACGCGGTCTTGCTCCGGAGGCACAACCGGCAGGCCGTCCGTCCAACCCTGCTCGTAGCAGTAGTCGATGGCTTCGAGCAGATCGTTCCCGACCTCGTGGATGGTCTGTGATTCGGACATGGCGTTTGCGCCTGAGATCGAAGCGGCCAAGGCTCTTGAGAAGCTGTCATCTTCACAATCCAGCCAAGTTTTCGCAACCCGTAGAGAATGCGACAGCGTTCTCAAACGCGCCCGCCAGGGCGCGCATGCGCCAGCACTCTTCAACGCGCCCGGAACGATCACAAAAAAGCGCTAGTCGGCTCCCACCGCGTCTTGCTTCGTGTCGAGGAGTTGTACGACCTCGGAGACCGCCTCGGAGAGCGCCCCAGCGACGGCGGCCAGTTGCGCCTTCAGGATCGTCTCCTGGAAGTTGAGGTCGTCGGAAGACTCCTGAACGTCGAACGTCCGCGACGCGACCACGGTGAGCGGCACGAGACCCGTGCGCGTATCGATCAGCACGGCCTCGATGCCGCAGAAAGCTCGTGACTGGTCGGCGCGGAACATGCGGTATTTTCGAAAACTCCGGCAATAGCTGCGATACGCGAGAAGCAGATCCGCTTGAAACCTTGCCGCGGCCTCGCGCAGATAAGGTACCGAACGTCTCTCGGGTATCAGGACGGACGGGAGGTAGGCGGCATCGTAGACGTGCGGCGATGCCTCAAGGAGATCGATCACGTCTGTCTGGAGGCGGTCGGTGGCGACCGCGAGCGACTCGGACCAACCGGACCATGTCTCCATGCCGGAAGGCATCAGCCCGATGCGGCTAAGCGCCGGCGGCGCATACCGGTAGTCGAGGATGCGCCGGATCGCATCGTCCGTGAGCACGGCGGAGTCGCCCGGGAACAGCGAGACGGGTTCACCCATGTCGAGCGCGACCTGGCGTAGCCGGTTGTTGTAGAGGCTCTCCGGACGTGCTGTTGTCGACGCCACGGTACATCCACCAAGCGTGATAAGGATCAGAAGAAGGCAATACGGACGGTTCATGACACTTCCCGAAGAGTGCGGCTCGTGTTGTATAGCGCACAGCCGTAACGAAAGGTTCAAGTCGCGTTCGCGGTGACTGCCCCAGTGCGCCGCGAGCTTGCCTGTGCGCGGCTGGTCATCGCGTGCTCAGTCCCAGACCTTCTCCCATCGGCCGCTCGCAACCGAGCGGTACATGGCGAGCGCGGTGCGCACTTCGCCCAACGAGAACGCCGGTGATGCCTCGAGCTCCTTGCCATCCAGGACGGCGCAACTGAAGTCGTGCAGTTCGACGCCGTAGCTCGACACCTTGCCTTCGAAGGCGCCCATCACGTTGAGACCATCCGGGTTCTCGCGATTGAAGAGCAGAAGCCGACCTTCTCGGCCACGCTCGATGACCAGTTCGCCTTCGGTGCCGGTGACCCGGAAGTCCTCGGACGGACCGACCGCACCGATGCTCAGCAAGGCGCTGAAGGCAGCGACCACGCCGCTGCGAAAGCGAAATAGGGCATGCGCCGAGGATTCGCCCTCCATATCGGCAACATGGCGAGCGGTGGAGGCGACGGTTGCGTCGATCTCGCCGAGCATCATGCGCAACGGGCGGATCCAGTGGGCGCCGCCGTCGATGGAGATGCCCCCACCCGCGCGGGCCAACTCGAAGCGCCAGGGTATCGGTTGGCCAGGTTGCCGGTTCAAGGCATCGTAGAAGCAGGCGCGGGCGGTGACAACTTCGCCGATGGCACCGGCGTCGATCAACTCCCGCGCCTTTTGCACATCGGTCCAGTACTGGGCTTGCTCCGCGATCATGAACACGGTGCCCGCCCGCTCGGCCGCCGCGAAAATGCGCTCGCAGCTCGCAAGATCAGGGGCCATCGGTTTTTCGAGGCAGACGTGCTTGCCGGCGGCGAAGGACTCGACCGCTGCCTGTTCGTGCAGATCGTGGGGCAGCATGATGTCGACTGCATCGAAGTCGCCTTCATCCAAGGCTTGGGTGAGCGACGAGAACCCCGGGGCACCCGTGCGTTCCGCCATCGCCGCAACGCTGTCGGCGTTGGAGTCGACCACTGCCGTTACCTTGATGCGCGGGGCGTGGTAGCGGATGCCGCGCCAGTGAGCGCGGGCGATGTTACCGCAACCCACCAATGCCATTGTGACGCGATCAGGGGACATTCCTAGCGCACCATGAGCCGTGCAAAAAACAGCCCGAGAGTGCTAATCACTCTCGGGCTGTCAATTTATGCCTGACAACGACCTACTCTCACATGGGGAGACCCCACACTACCATCGGCGCTGAGACGTTTCACTACTGAGTTCGGGATGGAATCAGGTGGTACCGACTCGCTATGGTCGTCAGGCGAACCGTTGAACCGATCAACAAATTCGTACTCAATGAAGGTCCTAACCGAAGCGATATGCGCGTCTTGGCCACCGGGATTCACCCGAGTCGCATGGACTCGGCCGAGTCGCGCGGACTCGGTTATATGGTCAAGCCGCACGGGCAATTAGTACGGGTTAGCTCAACGCCTCACAACGCTTACACATCCCGCCTATCAACCTCGTAGTCTACGAGGGCCCTTAAGAAATCTAGAAGATTTGGTGAGATCTAATCTCGAGGGGGGCTTCCCGCTTAGATGCTTTCAGCGGTTATCCCGTCCGAACGTAGCTACCCGGCAATGCCACTGGCGTGACAACCGGAACACCAGAGGTTCGTCCACTCCGGTCCTCTCGTACTAAGAGCAGCTCCTCTCAAATCTCAAACGCCCACGGCAGATAGGGACCGAACTGGCTCACGCCGTTCTAAACCCAGCTCGCGTACCACTTTAAATGGCGAACAGCCATACCCTTGGGACCGGCTCCGGCCCCAGGATGTGATGAGCCGACATCGAGGTGCCAAACACCGCCGTCGATGTGAACTCTTGGGCGGTATCAGCCTGTTATCCCCGGAGTACCTTTTATCCGTTGAGTCATGGCCCTTCCATACAGAACCACAAGATCACTAAGACCGTCTTTCGACCCTGCTCGACCCGTCGGTCTCGCAGTCAAGCGCACTTCTGCCTTTATACGCATTGCATGATTTCCGACCATGCTGAGTGCACCTTCGTACTCCTCCGTTACTCTTTGGGAGGAGACCGCCCCAGTCAAACTACCCACCACACACTGTCCTCAACCCAGCTAATGGGCCTAAGTTAGAACCACGACATAGAAAGGGTGGTATTTCAAGGACGACTCCACGAAGGCTGACGCCTCCGCTTCAAAGTCTCCCACCTATCCTACACAAACTAAGTCAAAGTCCAGTGTGAAGCTGTAGTAAAGGTTCACGGGGTCTTTCCGTCTAGCCGCGGGTACACGGCATCTTCACCGCGATTTCAATTTCACTGAGTCTCGGGTGGAGACAGTGTGGCCATCGTTACGCCATTCGTGCAGGTCGGAACTTACCCGACAAGGAATTTCGCTACCTTAGGACCGTTA
>JAKZRQ010000209.1:0-16837 GCA_047518105.1 Pseudomonadales bacterium
AATCTCGTTTCCGATGTAGTCGACGACATGCTCGTGGTCTGCTTGGGGAATCCCGGCCTCGGCTGCCATCGCAAGTGTCTTCGCGCGGTCGAGCCCCCTCGACTCGAGTACGTTTCGACGCACCGCTTCTCGGACGAAGTCGCGATACACCAAGGCGGCCCTGTGAGGTGTCTCCAGTTCGGCGCGCAACACCCCGTAGTTTCTGGCAGACGTGAGGTAGGCGTCGATGTAGATTTCCCGGAGCAGCGAGACGTTGTTGAGTTCGTAGACTCCGATCAGGCCATCGATATAGGTCGCGTCGTCCATCGTGAGAAAGGACAGGGGTGCCAAATCGGCCTTCAGCAACGGGATATTAGCGGCGACCCGCGACGTTCTCTTGTTGACGTCGGCGAATGCCTGCAGATAGGGGAGGTGAACGAGTAGGAAGAAGGACTTCTCGAACGGATCCGCGATCGCTTCTGCCTTCTCGGTCAGGATGCGGAACTCCTCCTCTATCGCGAATGCGTCATCGAGTGGACGGTAGCTCGAGTCGGAAATGCCGACCGGCATCTGCCGAAGTCGCCCCCCCATGGCTGGGTCGATCAGCAGACCATCCGCGAGCAGGGCGTGGATGCTGAAGAGGTCTAGTCGGCTGATCGTGATGTCCGACGAATGGTCCACGACGTACTGAATCGCATCCTTGTGGTTCAGGATCATGACCGCTTCCTTGCGGTCCTTGCCGGATGCTTCCTCGCCGAAGCGAATCAGACGCTCGGTCTCGAGGATGTTGTACGTATTGCCCTCCATGCGTGACGACGCCCAAGACAAGTCCACGAGCAGCCGTTCGAGGATGCGTCGCGCATACGTTCCCGCTGACAACGGCGGCGACAGTGGACGTCCGGCATCATGCAGGCGCCGGCGCTCGGAGTCGTTGAGGTAGTAGGTTCTGCCCGGGACGTAGCGGTCGATGAACTCGTTCTTGTAGACCGTAGGCGCTCTGAGGTTGTAGGGCGTCCGTAGGTGAGTTCGCACGGCCTCCGGGCCAGCGAGGGCGTAACTCGTCGCACGTGCCCTGCCTGAGGCTTCTAGTCTCCCTTCCTCGATCAGACGCTTGAGAACGCGCCAAACCGTTGTCGCGCTAGCGTCTGCTGTCACATGGCGCCTTATTTCTTCCCGCCCGCAGCCCGGATGCGTCGCGATGTAGTCGAGGATGGCTTGGTTGCCTACCAGCATGAAATGATTACGCCAACTTGTGAAACTATTAAGTGTTTGATTTTGGATAATATCAACAGAAGAATCAAGTAATCGTTTCACTCGATTTGAAACGATACTTCGAGAGTCCCAAGAGTTGTCGATGAGGAAACCCCTAACGCAGGGGATGCTAGGCCTCGCTGTTCTGGCTCGAAGCGTCGAAGACGACATTCCCCGAGCGCGAAATCATCTACACGAAGTAAGTCTTTACTATCGCCTCATGTAGCTCGTCCAAGTGGTCTTGGCACTCCTCGATGAACGCGTGCAGATCGGCGGTGTTCTCCAATCCGCCCAAGCTCATCACGTCCGTTTCGTGCAGCGCGCGTAGCGCCGCGTCGCAGGCATCGACGGCGTCGCCGTTGCGCGGGAGTTCGCGCAGGCTCCGGCGGACGGAGTTCAGGCAGCGCAGGTAGGAGCGCGGCAGGCGTTCGTCCTTGAACAGGAATTCGAGCACCAGCGGCGGATGGACGGGTTCGCGCACCGAGGCGTGGTAGGACTGCATGGCGTAGAAGGAACGCAGGACGCTGCGCCACTGGATGTCCTGGAACGGGATCAAGTCGTGGTCGTCGACGAACAGGTCGACGGTGCGCACGTCGATGATGCGCGTGGTCATGTCGGCGCGCTCGATGTAGTTGCCGAGGCGCAGGAGTTCCCAATGCGCGTCGTGGAGCATGTTCTGGGACAGGAAGCCTTCGATTTGCTGCGCCAAGCGGCTGATTCCGGTGAGCGCCTCGCCCCGACGGCTGCGGGACTGGCCGGGGACGAGGGCCGAGCGGGCAAACAGGTAGAGTTCGTTGATGTACTCGAAGGTGATCCGCGGCATGTTCTCCCGGACGGTGCGGGCGTTCTCGCGCACGCCGGTGATGGAGTTGACCATGGAACCCGGATTGCGGGTGTCCGTGGTGAGGAATCGGCAGACGTTGCGCTCGGTGGCGTTGTCCGGCCCGTAGAGGCTCTCGAACAGGTCGGCGGAACTGGTGATGTCGATCAACGGGCGCCAGCCGAGGGGCAGCCGCAGGGGGAGGTCCATGATCAGGTTGGTGTTCACCGTGATCAGCCGCGCGGTCGAGTCCGCGCGTTCGAGATGGCGACCGAGCCAGTAGACCCGTTCAGCGACCCGAGACAGGACGTTGGCGCTCATTGCAGTTCGACGACCCAGGTGTCCTTGCTGCCGCCGCCCTGGGACGAGTTGACCACGATGGAGCCCTTGCGCATCGCCACCCGGGTGAGTCCGCCCGTGGTGACGTAGATGTCCTTGCCGGAGAGGATGAAAGGCCGGAGGTCGAGATGCCGCGGCTCGACGGTCCCGCCCGCCAAGGTGGGCGCGGTGGACAGGGTCAGGGTGGGCTGGCCGATGTAGTTGCGCGGGTTGGAGCGGATCACGCGCACGAACTCGTCGCGCTGGCGGTGCGTGGACTGGGGTCCGATCAGCATGCCGTAGCCGCCGGACTCGTTGGCGGGCTTCACCACCAGGTCCTGAAGGTTGTCGAGCACGTAGTCGCGATGGTCCTTCTCCGCGCAGCGGTAGGACGGCACGTTGGCGAGGATCGGTTCTTCGCCGAGGAAGTAGCGGATCATGTCCGGCACGTAGGTGTAGATCACCTTGTCGTCGGCGACGCCGCAGCCGGGCGCGTTGGCTAGCGCGACGTTGCCCGCCTGCCAGGCGCGGAAGAGACCGGGTACGCCGAGCATGGAATCCTTCCGGAAGGCGCGCGGATCGAGAAACATGTCGTCGATGCGCCGGTAGATGACGTCGACGCGTTCCATGCCGGCGATGGTCCGCATGTACACGCAGTCGTCGTCGCCCACCACGAGGTCCGAACCCTCCACCAGTTCCGCCGCCATCTCGAGGGCAAGGTAGGCGTGCTCGAAGTACGCGGAGTTGTAGATTCCGGGAGTCAGCACGACGACACGCGGTGTCCGGACCGGTCGCGGCGACAGCGAACGCAGGCAGGCCGCGAGTTCGGAAGGGTAGTCGTCGACCGGGTGAATGGCGTAGTTCTCGAAGAGTTCGGGGAAGACGCGCTTCATCACGGCGCGGTTCTCGAGCATGTAGGAGACACCGCTGGGCACGCGCAGGTTGTCCTCCAGCACGTACAGGGCGCCGTCGGCATCCCGCACCAGGTCGGTGCCGCAGACGTGGGCCCAGACCCCGTGGGGCGGGTCGATGCCCACGCAGCGGGAGCGGTATTCGCGCGACTTGAGCACGTAGTCCTCGGGCACCACGCCATCGTGCAGCGAGTGCCGGTGGTGGTAGACGTCGTCGATGAAGGCGTTCAGCGCCCGCACCCGTTGCTTGAGACCGCGCGCGATCTCGTCCCACTCCCGCTTGAGGATCAACCGGGGCACGATGTCGAAGGGCCACTCGCGGTCGATGTTGGTGCCTTCGTCGTAGACCGAAAAGGTGATGCCCATGGAGCGGATGGCGAGCTCCGCCGCCGTCTTGCGCTCGGCGAGTTCGTCGTTGGAGAGCTTGGCGAGCGCCCGCAGGAGCTTTGCGGCGCCGGGCCGTGCGCGTCCGCTTGGCAGGACGAGTTCGTCGTGGAAGCCTTGGGACTCGTAGGCACGCCAATCGATGGTCATGGTTTGGCGGCCCGCACGAGCTCGTGGATGAATCGCAGCTTCTCGACCACGGGTTTGGTGAGCGAGAACGGATAGGCGTCTTCGAAGCCCATGCTGCGGCTCAGGTCGTTCATTGCGCGCGCCAATTCACGCCAGTCGTCGACAGTCTCTTCCAACGGTCGGGTATCGCTGGCGGGGTCGCGAATGTGCCGGTCGCCCACGGCGACGCCGTCGTCGGCCGCGGTCTGCAAGGTGTCGACCATGTGCAGGTAGTGGCTCCAACACTCCGCGAAGTCTTCCGAGGGATGGCTTGCGGCGTAGGCGACCACGTATTCGTTGTGCCAGCCGGTGGGCGGACCGTCCCGATAGTACGCGTCCAGGCTGTCCTGGTAATTTCGGCGCTCGTCGCCGAAGCGCGAGCGGAATCGCGCGAGGCTGGCGCCGTGCGCGACCAGCCGTTGCCAGTAGTAGTGGCCGGATTCGTGGCGGAAGTGCCCGAGCAACGTTCGGTAGGCTTCGTTCATGGCCATGCGCATCTGTTCGCGAAGGCGCGGGTCCGCTTCGAGCAGGTTGATCGTGATCTCTCCCCGGGCATGGCCCGTCGTCACCTCGCCGTACATGGCAAGCGTGGCATCGGACTCGTCCAGGCGCGCGTCGGCGAGTATGCGGAAGGCGAGCCCGTCGTCCCGTTCCCGCCGGCCCTCCACGGGCAGACCAAGGCAGAGCAGGGTGAACAGTAGCCGGCGTTTGGCCTTTTCCACCTCGGAATACAGTCGTAGCCGGTGTGCGTCGACGAGGTCGGGGATGGTCTCGTTCAGTACGCAGGCGGCGCAGAAAACGGCGTCGTCTTCGGTGACCAGCCAGTTGCACGTGCCCGGATTGGCATGGTGGGCGCAGTACCGGTCGCCTGCGCCCGCGTTCCGCACTTCCATTCGCGCGGGGTCGAACGCCAAGGCCGCGCCGCAGGAAATGCAGCGGTCGTTCTCGAAGTAGACCCGGTTGCCGCAGGCGCACCGAAACGACCGCATTGTTTGCTGCCCCTACCCGCAGGACCCGGAGGACGCGCGGGCTTGCGGTCGCTTCCGCTTCAAGACCTTTCCGTACTCGCCGTGATCGCCGCCAGGACCTTCGGGGGCGACAGCGGCAGCTCGGTCATGCGGATCCCGACGGCGTGGCTGACGGCGTTGGCGACGGCTGCCAAGGGCGCCACGATGGGGGTCTCGCCGCATCCCCGCACGCCGTACGGGTGGTTCGGATTGGGTACCTCGACGATGTGCGTGTCGATCATCGGCAGATCGGAAGCGACCGGTACGCGGTAGTCCAGGAAGCCGGGGTTGTCCAGCACGCCGTCCTCGTTGTAGATGTACTCCTCGTTCAACGCCCAACCGATGCCTTGCGCCGCACCGCCCTGCATCTGCCCCTCGACGTAGTCCGGGTGGATCGCCGTGCCCGCGTCCTGGATGGCCGTGAATCCGAGTACCGTCGCGCGACCGGTTTCCTTGTCCACATGGACATCACTCATGTTGACGGAAAACGCCGGCCCGGGACCTTGAGCGGTCAACGATGCCCGCCCCGAAATCGGCCCGCCGGTACGCGCCGCATTCATCGCCAATTCGGCCAGCGACAGGGCTTGGGCCTCGACGTTGACGTCGGCAACCGGTCGCGCCTCGCCGTCGGACCATTCGACCTGCTCCGGTTCGACGCCCCAGACCGATGCCGCGCGGGCCTTGAGTTGGCCGATGACGTCTTCGCAAGCGCGAATCACCGCCATGCCGGTGGCGAAGGTGGTCCGGCTGCCGCCGGTGGTGGCGCAGTAGCCGGTGCTGTCGGTGTCGGCGACCCGGACGCGGATGCGTTCGTAGGGCACGCCCAGGGTTTCGGCGGCCATCAGTGCCATGGAGGCGCGGCTGCCGCCGATATCCGGGCTGCCTTCGACGATCTTGACCATGCCGGTGTCGGCGAGGTGCACCTCGGCGCTCGACTGGTTGCCGCCGTTGAACCAGAATCCGACGGCGATGCCGCGTCCCTCGTTCTCTCCGAGCGGCTTCGCGTAGTTCGGATGGTTCTTGGCCGCTTGCAGGCACTCCTTGAGGCCAACGGGCCCGAACGTCGGCCCGTAGGGGGCGCGGGTGCCCTGCGTGGCCGCATTCTTGAGGCGAAAGTCGATGGGGTCCATGCCGATCCGCTCCGCCAGTTCGTCCATCACCGACTCGCCCGCGAACATGGACTGGGGCGCGCCCGGTGCCCGGTAGGCGGCGACGCGGGGTCGGTTGACCACCACCTCGTAGCCCTCGATGAGCACATCGTCGACGTCGTAGGGCGCGAAGATGCACCTCGATCCGGCCCCCAGCGGACTGCCGGGATAGGCCCCCGATTCGTACACCAGCTTGGCGTACATGGCGAGTATCCTGCCGTCCTTCGTGCAGCCGATCTTGACCGTGTTGACGGTGCCGGAGGCGGGGCCGGTGGCACGGAAGACATCCTCTCGGGTCATGACCATCTTCACCGGCCGGCCGCTCTTCTCGGACAGCTTGAGCGCCAGCGGCTCCAGGTAGATGGTGGTCTTGCCGCCGAAACCGCCGCCGATCTCGCTGGCGATGACGCGGATGTCGCCTTCGTCCATGCCGAGTGCCATGGCGGTCATGCTGCGTACGCCGAAGTGGCCCTGGGTGCTGCACCAGACCGTTGCCTGGCCGTCCTCGTTGAAGTTGCCGACGCAGGCATGGGGCTCGATATAGCCCTGATGCACCATGGGCGTCACGAAGGTGCGTTCGATGATCTCGTCGGCGTTGGCGAATGCCGCATCCGCGTCGCCCTTGGAGATGACCTGCTTCTTGACCAGGTTGGTCGGTTTCGTCGATGGCTCGGCCATGCCCTGGGTCACGAGGTCTTCGTGCAGGATCGGCGCGGCGGGTTCGAGCGCCCGAAGCGCGTCGGTGACGGGCTCCAGAACGTCGTAGTCCACGACGACCGCCTCGGCGGCCGCTTCGGCGACCCGGTTGGAGGTTGCGGCTACGGCTGCCACGGCGTGGCCGTGGTAGAGCACCTTGTTGCTGGCGATCAGGTTCTCGTTGAAGCCCTTGCGTCCGAAACCGAAGTGGGTCCGATCAGGGAAATCCTTGGCCGTGATCACCGCGAGTACACCTGGGATTGCCTCGGCCCGGGACGTGTCGATCGCCCGGATGCGGGCGTGGGCGTGGGGGCTGCGCACCACCTTGCCGTGAAGCATTCCCGGCATTGCGTGGTCGGCCCCGAAATTGGCCCGTCCGGTGACTTTCTCCAATCCGTCCGGTCGAACCGGCCGGGTGCCGATGTACTTGAGCCCTTGGGCGGCGACCATGTTTTCTCCTGTGCTGATTCCGAGATTCTCTGTCGATCAAGTCGACCAATACCTACTATACGATGGAACCCAGTCGATTGTGTTGGCCGCCCGGGGGGACAAGTACCCCTTGTCGGATCCGGCCCCGATCCGGCCCCGATCCGGCCCCTGATCAGGCCCCTGATCAGGCCCTGGCCAGGCCGTCAGGACGTTCGCTGATGCGCCACGTCGTGCTGCTGCAACACCGCCAGGATCATCTCGTTGTGCACGGCCATGCCGGCGTTGTGGAACTGATGTTCCAGCTGGCCGGCCCGAGCGCCCGGCGCAGGCGGCGAAAAACCCAACGGATAGTGGCGGGTGTGCGACTGGATTCCCCAGACGTTGCCCCCGGTGTCGAACAGCGGGCCGCCGCTTTGACCGACGACACCCGGGGTGGAGGTTTCGATGAATTTGCAGGTGGTGCCCTTGGGTGCGTTCGGCGCTTGCGTCCGCACGACGCGGGTCAGCATGCCCTCCAGCGGGAAGAGCGGCAGGGGTACGGAACCGGGCGGCAGGACGAAGGCTTTTCTCTCTTCGTCGTAGCTGGGCGTGATGTTGTGGAATGCGAACCCGAGCCGGCATAGGCTGCGACCGGGCGCGACATCCGGCCCCGGCGTCTTGAACACCGGATAGTTCGCGATGCTGTCGGGGTCGAAGGGTTGCAGGCGCGCGACGGCGATGTCCGCTGCGGGCGCGATGTGGGCAACCGTCATGCGGGCGCCATCCACGCCCCACCAGGTGGAGTGGTCGCGCACCGAAGCGTCCGTGGGGCGTTTGAACCGGCGCAGCTTGTTCACCCGGTGGGGGCGGCCCGAGGTGACGTCCTCGTTCATCTGGCGCACGTCCTGCTGGTATTTTCTGTACGTCCGCGCGGCTCTCTCCTGTTGCTGGATCATGGCGATCAGGTGCGCGGCGGTGACGATCCAGCCGTCCGCGTTGAGCGCCACGTAGGCGCCGATGGCGGCGCTGCAGTCGCCCTTGACGGTGCGGCTGGAAATCACGACAGGGCGGGTGAAGGCGCTGGCGATGGCGTAGGCTGTCGTAAACATCTTGAAACTCGTGCGGCGAGTCGGGCGTGGTCGGCAATATGTGAACGATACCGGCTCGCACGGCGAAAACCGACCCCGGTGACGAGCCGCGTCGACCTTGGAGGAAGAATCACATGTCGTACCAAGCCCTGCACCAGCGGTTCAAGCGGATCGCCGATCTCAACCACGCCTTGTCGATGCTGTCCTGGGACGAAGCCGTGATGATGCCGACCGGCAGCGGCGACGAGCGCGCGGAAGCCTTGGCGACGCTTACCGGCATGGTCCATGAACTCACTTCGGCACCCCAGACGCGTGAACTCGCCAACGCCGCCGACACCGGGGAACTCGACGCCTGGGAGGCGGCGAACGTCGCCAGGATCCGTCACGATTGGCGCACGGCGCAAGCGGTCCCCGGCGATCTCGTGATCGCCTTGTCCAGGGCGGTTTCGGCCTGCGAGCAGGCTTGGCGCCCGGCGCGGGGCCAGAACGACTGGGCCGCGGTCGCCCCAAAGCTTGGGACGGTCGTGGATCTGACCCGGCAGCGCGCGCAAGCGCTCGCCGAGGCGCTCGACTGCCAACCCTACGACGCCTTGCTGGACGACTACGAACCCGGCCTCACGCGGGCGGACATCGATCCCGTGTTCGAACAACTCGGGGCCGTGCTGCCTGGCATGGTGGATGATGCGATGGCTCGACAGGCGCGGGGGATCGTCCCCGAGGGTCCGTTCACCATTGATCGCCAGAAGGCGCTGGCCCAGGAACTGATGGCGGCGGTCGGCTTCGACTTCGAGCGCGGCCGGCTCGACGAGAGCCACCACCCGTTCTGCGGCGGCGCTGCCGGCGATACCCGAATCACCACCCGCTACAACGAGGACGACTTCCTGGAGTCCATGTTCGCCGCCCTGCACGAGACGGGGCATGCCATGTACCAGCAGGGCTTGCCCAGCGCGTGGCGCGGCCAGCCCGTGGGCGAGGCCGGCGGGATGGCGCTGCACGAAAGCCAGTCGCTGTTGATGGAGATGCAGGTCTGCCGCGGGGCGCCGTTTCTGGAATTCGCGGCGCCGATCATTCAGCGCACGCTGCTTGGAGCGGAAACCGGCGACCGGGCGTGGCAGGCGGACAACCTGCGCAGGCTCGCGGCCAAGGTGGAGCGCGGTTTCATCCGGGTCGATGCGGACGAACTCACCTATCCGCTGCACGTCATTCTGCGCTACCGCCTGGAGACCGCCCTCTTGGACGGCAGCCTGGCCGTGGACGACATTCCCGACGCTTGGGACGAGGGCATGTCCGCATCGTTCGGCCTGTCCACGGCGGGAAACTACGCCGACGGCTGCATGCAGGACGTGCACTGGTTTGCGGGATTGATCGGCTACTTCCCGAGCTACACGTTGGGTGCCGTCATGGCCGCGCAGATCTTTCGTGCTGCGAAGGCGGGCATTCCGGATCTCGACGCCGCCGTCCGCGCGGGTCGTTTCGGTGTGCTGTTCGACTGGTTGCGGGGCAAGGTGCATGGGCGCGGCAGCCTGCTCGGGACCCGTGAACTGATCGCGGAGGTGACCGGCTCGGACCTCGGCACCCGGGCGTACGTCGACCACTTGCGGACGCGGTATCTGGCGTCTTGAAGTGCAGCGGCAGGGGCGCAGGTGGCGTACACTATTTGCCAACGTCATTCGAGGACGGCATGTGCCAATGCAACGTGCACTCACTAGGATGTTGGCGTTTGCCTGTTTGGCGGTAGGGCACGCCGACGAACCGGAGCGGACCGATGCCGCGCTCCCGGCCATCACGACCGAAGACATCTTGGCGAATCCCCTGGACGACACGGCCTATGTCAAGTCGGCCCGGTGCCTCTCCACCGGCAAGTACCGGCGCATCGAGATCATGAACAACCAGACTCTGATATTTCATGGCCCTCGTGACGACGCCTGGCTGAACGTCCTTCCAAACCGCTGTCTTGGCCTGCAATCGGACATGATCCTATCGGTCGAGAAACGCGGCATGCGGCTGTGCGCGCGGGATCGTTTCCGCGGCGTTTCGAGATTCCAGAACGATGTGCCGTCGATGCCGTGCAGTTTGGGCGACTTCCACCATGTGCGATCCGAGAACATCGGCGCCATCCGCGACGCGTTCGAGGCCAGGGGACGGACATCGACGGTGGCGAAGACGGTGGGTGCGGGAGAGCGCGGCAAGGCCGCCCCCGAGGATCCTCCAGCGTCCGAGTAGCGGATGGCATCCGGTATCGCCGGATAGAGCCCGCCTAACCCGCATTTCTCACCAGGGGCAGCGCAGTCCGCCATCGGCACGATCATCGACATCGCGGTCAAACTAGTGAAACCCAAGAGCTTTTTGACGCCGACAAGCGGCCTGGTGAGAAATGCGGGCTAAGGGTTCTTGGGTCTGGAAGTCGGTTACAAACGTTCCCCGAGCAGTTCTAGCCCACGTTCCAAGTCGGGCTCCGTGGTGAGCACCGCGGCCATGGGGTCGCCAACGCGTTCGAGCCGGGCCACCGCGTTCTTGAGGTGGTAGTTGGCGTTGTTGAGCCGGCCGTCGAGTTCGGACCACTTTACCGGCATCGACACCGAAGCGGCGACCTCCGCCCGGGCCGACAGCGGCGCCACCAGCAATTGGCCATGACCGTTTTGCAGGTAGTCGATGTAGACCTTGCTTTCCCGCTGGCGCACCACGCGGTTGATGGTGCAGATGTCCCCTCGCCGGCCGACGATCACCCGGGCGAGCAGTTCGCCCAACGTCCGGGCCTGGTTATGGGTGAGCTGGCGGGCAAGCGGGAGCAGGATGTGCAGTCCGCTCGCGCCGCTGGTCTTCAAGAAACCGGGTAGATCGATCTCGTCCAACAGTTCCTTGATGGCCTTGGCCGCAGCCACGACGTGGGCGAAGGGCGCGTCCTTCGGGTCGAGATCGAGCACGCACCAGTCCGGATGTTCGAGATCCGTGATGCGGCTGTGCCAGGCGTGGATGGGAATCGCGGCCATGTTCGCCAGGTACCTGAGCGACTCGACGTTCTGTACCACGAAGTAGTTCACCTCGCGTTCGGCGGACTCGCTCCACAGGGTCTTGCGGGTCAGCCAGTCGGGCACGAACGCGGGGGCATCCCGCTGGTAGAAGGACTTGCCGTGGATGCCGTCCGGGAACCGGGTCAGCACCAGGGGGCGGTCGGCCAAATAGGGCAGCATCCAGGGGGAAGCGTTCTCGTAGTAGTCGATGAGGTCGCCCTTGGTGAGTTGCTTCTCCGGAAAGAACACCTTGTCTGCGTTGGTGACGATCACCTCGCGCACGGGTTCGGGGTCGAGCTCGACGACGGCGGGCTCGTCGTAGGCGCTGACGCACTCGGCCGGTGCCTTGTCGTCGCGAAAGCGCAGGAAGACCGGATGTCGCAGGTTGCCCTCCGCGGAGTATTCCCGGAACTCCACTTCGCAGACCAGCACGGGATCGACCCAGCGGTGGGCGCCGTGGGCAGCCAGCGGTTCGCCAGCGCCGAGGCCCGCGAGGCGGTTGTTGATCTCGCGCCGTTTCGCTTCGCCGAGTCCCGATCCGACGCGCCCGCAATAGGCCAGCACGCCGTCCCGGTACTCGGCTAGCGCAAGCGCTCCGATGTCCTCGGGATTCGACTTGGCCGGCGTCCAGCCCGCGACCACGAAGTCCCGGGAGCGGGTGGCGCGCACCTTGCGCCAGTGGGTGCTGCGGCCGTTCTGGTAGGGGGAATCGGCGCGCTTTCCGACCACGCCTTCCAACCCCAAGCGGGTCATGGCCTCGAAGGTCTCGATGCCGTTGGCCTCGACGTGGGCCGAGTACCGGATCGGCCCGGAAGCGGGGAGCATCTCTTCGAGGATGCCCTTGCGTACGGTGAGCGGCTGCGCCTTGAGA
The DNA here is from genome assembly GCA_047518105.1 of Pseudomonadales bacterium. Lineage (GTDB taxonomy): Bacteria > Pseudomonadota > Gammaproteobacteria > Pseudomonadales > Azotimanducaceae > VXYL01. The sequence goes on from JAKZRQ010000209.1 coordinate 12,061, forward strand.
TCGAATCCGCAGGCATGGGGCAGATCGAATGCGAAGCAGATGACGGGATCGTGCAACGACGCCCGCGCCAGGGCCGCTTCGCCGCGCAGTGCCGCGCGTTGCTGCAAGCGCGCGAAACTGGGCACGCCGCGCTCGTCGAGCACCACGACTTCGCTGTCGATGGCGAACTCGCGCTGAGGCAGGCGGCGCGCGCACTTGACGATCTCCGGGAATAGTGCGGTGAGGTCCACGCCCCGGCGCGAGCGCAGCGTTACGGCGTCGCCGTCGCGCTCGACCATCAGCCGGTAGCCGTCGTATTTGATCTCGAACACCCAGCCGTCGCGGTGGAATGGCTCCGAGGCGGTGGCGAGCATGGGCGCTTCGACCAACGACCGCGTCGCCGCCGGCTGCGGGGTCAAACCTGCAAGCTTGTCCGCGAATGCTGCCTCCACGTCCCGGGCGTGGTCCAAGGTGTCGACGGTGAGACCGGAGAAAACCGATTCGTCGGCGAGCGCTCCGGTGCCCGCCCATTGATCCCGCTCCTTGATGAGCAGCCACTCCTTGCCGGTGTTCTCCTTGCCCTTGAGCCGGACCAGGGTGAAGCGGCCGCGCAACTTGTGCCCGGACAGGTCGAACAACAGCTTGCCGTCGGCGAAACCGGTCGCGAAGTCCTCCAACTCCACGTAGGTGCCTTGGTCCCAGACGATGACGTGTCCTGCGCCGTAGTTGCCGTCGGGAATGCGGCCTTCGAAATCGGCGTAGTCCAGGGGGTGGTCCTCCACCAGGGCGGCGAAGCGCTTGTCCTCGGGATTCATCGACGGGCCCTTGGGCACCGCCCAGGAACGCAGCACGTTGTCCACTTCGAGGCGAAAGTCCCAATGCATGCGCGTGGCCGCGTGCTGCTGGACCACGAACAGCCGCCGCGGACCCGTGGCGGCCTGGCGCCGTAGGGAGTCGAATGGCTCCGGCGTCACCGAAGCCCGTCGCTTTGCACGGTACGCCGCCAATGGGTTCGCAGGCGGACGAATGGCGTCGGATGAGTCGGATTTCATGGACGTATTGGCGTCGGGCTCTCTTCGTCGAGGTGCGTTCCGTGTTCTCCGCGCTTGTTGAGGGCGCCTCCGATTCGGTATATTCCCACACGGCCTGATAACAGGGAGTCAGTCACATGGCCGCTCGCCCCATGGCTTCGGGAACCATTTCATTCGGCTTGGTGTCGATTCCGTGCAAGCTCTTCACCTCCGCCGACAACACCAGCGCCGTGCGCTTCAACTTCTTGAGCAAGGACGGATCGCGCCTGCGGCAGCAGTATATCCGGGCGTCCGACGGCGAGATAGTCGAGCGCGAGGACCGTGTCCAAGGCTACGAATTCGCCAAGGGACAGTACGTCACGTTCACGCCCGAGGAGTTGAAGGCGCTGAACGTCGTTGCCACCAACTCCATCGACATCAACGAGTTCATCCCGCTCGCGGATGTCGAACGCATCTTCATCGACCGCGTCTACTACCTCGGTCCCGACAAGGGCGCATCGCGCTCGTACCACCTGTTGCGTGCGGCGCTGGAGGAGACGCAGCGTGCCGCACTCGCCCGCTACTCGGCGCGCGGCAAGAGCTACCTCGTGCTCATTCGGCCCATGGGCGAAGGCCTGGTCATGGAACAGCTCAAACACGACGACGAACTACGCAAACTCGACGAGGTGCCGCTCGACGTCTGCGAAGTCGACGCGAACGAACTTGAACTGGCGATCCAGATCATCGAACAACGTGCCAACGACAAGTTCGAGCCGGAAAACTACGACGACGAAGTGAAGGCGCGCGTGCTCGAACTCATCCAGCAGAAGATCGACGGCCAGGATATTTCGGTGGCCCCGGAAGAGCGGCCCGAGGCCAAGATCATCGACCTGATGGATGCTCTCAGGCAATCGGTCGCCGACCGCAAACCGGCCAAGCGCGCCGCGGCGTCGCGGGCGACTCCTGGGGTGACTTCGAAAAGCGCAACCGGGGCGGAATCTGGGGCAGCAACTGGAGAACGAGCAGCGAGCCGTACCTCGGGCAAACGTTCCGCCGGCTGACGGGGCGAGCGGTTTGGAAGGGGGCAGGACACCCATGCGGCATTCCCAGGCCCAAGCGCTGGCGGTCACCCAAACGGGCTACCGGACCCGCGAAGTGGCGCAATTGATCGGACTCACGCCGACGCTGATCCGTAGCGCCGTGCGCCGTGGAGTGATCGAACCGTCGCGCGGCAAAGCGCGCGAGTTTCGCTTCTCCTTCCAGGATCTGGTCCTGCTGCGGACCGCCAAGGGCCTTCTGGATGCCGAGGTGCCGTCGCGGCGAGCGTTCGCAGCGCTGGCCAAACTGCGCGAACGGCTGAACGCCGACGGACGTCGGCGACCGCTGTCGGCGATGCGCATATTCGCGGACGGCAACACCGTGATGGTGCGTGAAGAGAACGCCTTGTGGGAGGCGGAAACGGGGCAGGGGCAATTCGCCTTCGACGTGGAGCACCTGGCCGGCGAGGTGCGCACGCTCGCCAAGCGAAACCTGGCGATCGCGAGACAGAGCGACGAACTCGACAGCGACGACTGGTACAACCTCGGCCTCGACCTCGAAGAGACGGCGCCCGACAGGGCGCCGGAAGCCTACACGCGGTCGATCTCCCTGAATCCCGCCAACGCGGACGCCCACGTCAATCTCGGCCGACTTTTCCAAGTGCGCGGCGACTTGCGGCGTGCCAAGCGTCACTACCAGTTGGCGCTCGACACGGTTCCCGAACACCAGCTCGCACTCTACAACCTGGGCACGGTGTTCGACGAACTCGACGAGCTCGACACCGCCGTCGGCTACTACAACCAGGCACCCCAGATTCCCGACGCGCACTACAACCTGGCGCGCATTTTCGAGGTTCGCGGCGACGAACTGGCCTTCCGCCGGCACATGCGCCGCTACGAATCGCTGGTCGAAGCCGAATAGGCCACTCTCTCGCTCCTGCAAATCATTTTCATTACTAATATCAATAAGTTACGTTGCCATGGTCACGGCTGCAGGGCATACTCAGCCCCCATCAGACCGACCCGGAAGAACCCGCCATGAAACCCCAGGATCCGAAGATCATCGACTTCTTGAACGGCGTCTTGAAGAACGAACTGACGGCGATCAACCAGTACTTCCTGCACGCGCGCATGTTCAAGGATTGGGGCTTGGGCGCTCTTGGCGAACACGAACACGCCGAGTCCGTCGACGAGATGAAACACGCGGACAGGCTGATCGAACGCATTCTGTTCCTGGACGGTTTGCCCAACCTGCAGGACCTCGGCAAGCTGCGGATCGGCGAGAACGCACCCGAGATCCTCAAGTGCGACTTGGATCTCGAAATGAGCGCCATGCCGCTGTTGCGCGAAAGCGTCGCCTACGCCGAGACGGTGGGGGATTTCGTCAGCCGGGAGCTGTTCGAGGACATCCTCACGTCCGAGGAAGAACACGCGGACTGGCTCGAAACCCAGCTCGAACTGATCGACAAGACCGGGCTTGCCAACTACCTCCAGTCGCAGATGGGTTGATGCAGGCCCATCGCGCGGCTTGCGCCGCCATCAGGGCAGGCGATATCGGCGCGCTGCGTACCGCCATTCGCCGTGATGCCGACGCCGCCAAGCATTGGAAGCCGATCGTCGATGCGGCTTTCGCGGGCCGCGCCGACATGGTGGAGTTGCTGCTCGCCGCCGGCGCGGATCCCAATACCGTCTCCGGCACGGGATCGCGGCATACGCCGCTCACCCGCATCGTCCAGCATCACAAGACCATCCCCCGACATGCCGGCCACGAGCGCACCCTTGCCGCGCTGCTGGCCGCAGGCGCGGATCCCGACCTGCCTGCGGGGCCGGACGAGGCGCCGCCCCTCGCCTATGCCGCGGTGGGGCCATCCGACAACTTCGTCGACCTGCTAACGAAGGGTGGCGCGAAGATCGACATCCACCTCGCCGGCGTCCTTCTCGACGAGGGGCGGCTGGCCGATGCACTGGGCGACCCGGGGCGTGCGAACCAGGAAGATCGTCGGCACAGGACGCCGCTGCACTACGTCGCCTGGTCCGGATTCTGGAAATCCCTCGGCAGCGCCGGGGCGATCCGCTGCGCCGCCTTGCTGCTCGATGCCGGTGCCGACGTGGATGCCGCCGAACCGATCGACGAAGGCGGCGAGATCTTTCGTGCAACGCCGCTCTGGCGGGCATTGTCCTCGCAAGGACACGTCGAACTCGCCGAATACCTGCTGGACAAGGGGGCGGATCCTTCGCCGCCGGTGTTCGCGGTCACGTACGGCGCGGGCAGTCGCGACGGCTTTGCCGGCTGCGAACTGCTCGATCGCTACGGGGCCGATTGGGAGCAGACCTTCCACGACCGTACGGCGCTGATGGACCTCATGTATTTCAAACGTCCGGCGGCCAGCCGCTGGTTGATCGCCCGCGGCGTCGATGTCAATGCGGCCGCCCCTGACGGCCGAACCGCGTTGCACTACGCCGCCATGCGCGGGATCAGGCCCGACGCGGTGGTTGCGCTCGTTGAAGCGGGTGCCGACATCGGCGCTCGGGACAGCAGCGGCAGGACACCGTTGGACTACGCCCTCGAGAACAATCGCCTCAAGCTGATCGAGGTGTTGGGCGCGTCGGCCTAGCCCGCATTTCTCACCAGGGGCCGTGATGATCGCGGAGGATTTTGGCCCCGTGTACACACGGGGCCAAAAGACCCGCGAGGGCGCGGCCAGCGCAGTCCGCCATCGGCACGATCATCGACATCGCGGTCAAACTAGT
>JAKZRQ010000210.1:0-7960 GCA_047518105.1 Pseudomonadales bacterium
CGAGAGCCTCCCGCGCGAAGCGCGGGCGGGCGCGGCCAGCGCAGTCCGCCATCGGCACGATCATCGACATCGCGGTCAAACTAGTGAAACCCAAGAGCTTTTTGACGCCGACAAGCGGCCTGGTGAGAAATGCGGGCTAGGGTCGTCCGCCGGATTGCCCATCATGTGGCCGTGTAGAGGATTCGACTTCACTTGGGCGGACTGGTTTTCCGCCCTCGCCGATTGCCTGTCCCGCACCCCGAGGGAAGACCTCGCAGCCGACGTCGAACGCGCCTGGTGCGATGGCGCGCCCGAAGCGCCCGCCCTGGCCTGCCTGACCGTCCGTTCGGCCTTCGACCTCTTCCTTCGTGCCAAGCGTTGGCCGGCCGGCGGCGAGGTCGTGTTCTCGGCGCTGACGGTGCCGGACATGCCGCGAATCGCAGCCCGCCACGGTCTCAAGCCGGTCGCCCTCGACATCGACCCGCTTGCAGGGCGTTGGAACGATGCGGATCTCGCCCGGCTGATCGGCCCGCGCACCCGAGCCGTCGTGCTTGTCCACCTGTTCGGTGCCCGGTTCGACATCGGGCCCGCCATTGCCATCGCCCGGCAATCCGGAATCGCCGTGGTCGAAGACTGCGCCCAGGCCTACGCGGGCACCGGGTTTCGCGGTCATCCGGAGGCGGACCTGACGCTGTTCTCGTTCGGCCCCATGAAGACCGGTACGGCGCTTGGCGGCGCCATTGCCGGCGTACGGTGCCCGGCGCTGCTCGCCGAGATGCGCGGGCTGCGCGATGCGGATCCCGTGCAGCGCACCGGCGAGTACCTGCGCCGCCTACTCCTCTACGGCGCCTTCAAGGCCGTCACCGAACCCCATGTCTTCGGTGCGGCGGCCCGGCTTGCGGGGCTGCTGGGCATCGATCGCCATCGCTTGATCCACGAATTCACCCGCAACGTGCCTGCCGATGCACTCCTCGAACGTCTCAGGCACCGACCCTGCGACGCCGTGCTGGGGCTGCTCGCCCGCCGGCTCGAGATGGGCGACGCGCTGATTCGCCGGCGCGTTGTCAAGGGTCGCGAACTCGTCGCCGCCATCGGGCCAAAGGTACCCGTACCCACCCGGGACGCCGAGTCTCACGCCTATTGGATGGTGCCTGTCCTACCGGCCGACCCGAAGAGATTGACCGACGGGCTCAGGCGAGCCGGGTTCGACGCCATGGCCGGTCGCCTGGCCCCCGTCGCGGACGCCAGGCATGAAACGCCCGGCGCCCAACGGCTCGCCGAGGCCGTCTACGTGCCCTTCGATCCCGCGATGCCGACCGGCGAACTGCGACGCCTAGGCGACCTCGCCACGCGGTTTGCCGCGCCTGCGGTCGCAACTACGCACTCGAGGTCCTCCGGTGCTTGATTCCATCGGCTTCTTTGTCGGACAATTCGCGCCGTCTTCCCTGATCCTCCTCGACGATCAGCGGGGAAGATCGTTTGAGGGAAGCAGTCGATCACGGTGCGAACCAACGCAATCGGGGCGCGTTGCCGTGTGGCGGCACGTACGACGACGCAGGCGTTGCGGTGTTCGGTGCGCACCCCAAGCAGGCACGAGACAGGCCAACACTGAGGCAACATGGCAGTAGCGATCTTACTTCTCATCCTCGTCATCGGGTCGGTGCTGCTGTCGTTCTTCAGCCCGTGGAAGTTCACGGAGATCGCCTCCAACTGGGGCACGATCGACGGCACGGTGATCCTGACCTTCTGGATCTGCGGCGTTGTGTTTACGCTGATCGGCCTGTTCATGGTCTACACGACCTGGAAGTTCCGCTATCGCAAGGACGCCCGTGCCGACTACGAGCCCGAGAACCCGAGGCTGGAGTTCTGGCTCACCATGGTGACCACGATCGGCGTCGTGGCGATGCTGGCCCCCGGACTCATCGTCTGGAACAACTACGTGAATCCGCCCGACGATGTCCAGGAGTTCGAGGTCTTGTCCAAGCAGTGGGCCTGGGCCTTCCGGTTTCCCGGGCAAGACGGCAAGTTCGGCACCGTTCACGTCGACAACGTCAACTCGGAAAACCGCTTCGGCATGAACGAGGGCGACCCCAACGGCGACGACGACGTACTCGTGCAAGGCAACGCCGTGCATCTGGCCGTGGACCAGCCCTACAAGGTGCTGCTGCGCTCAAACGACGTGGTGCACGACTTCTGGGTGCCCGAATTCCGCGCCAAGATGGACAGCGTGCCCGGCATGGTGACCTATTTCTGGTTCACGCCGACCCGCATCCAGAACGACCCCTACGAGATCCTCTGCGCCGAGCTCTGCGGCCAGGGCCACTACACGATGCGCGGCTGGGTGCACGTCGATACCCGTGAAGACTTCGAAGGCTGGCTCGCGACCCAGCCCACCTGGACCCAGAAGCGCTCGGGCATCGTACCCAAGGTGTACAGCGCACTTGCCCGGCGGGGCCGCGAGGTCGCCGAGTCCAATGGCTGCCTCGCCTGTCACTCCCTGGATGGAAGCGGTGTGATCGGCCCCACGTGGCAAGGCATCTGGGGTTCGTCGCGACCGCTCGCGGACGGTACCACCGTCACCGTCGACGAAGCCTACGTCACCGAGTCCATCCGTCTGCCCGCGGCGAAACTGGCCGACGGCTTCTCGCCAGTGATGATCGCCTACGAACCGTCGGCGGTATCCGACGACGATGTCAGCGCCCTGATCGCGCTGTTGAAGGAGGAAGTCGGCGACGACGCTTCCGATGCCCCTGCGGATGCCGCCACGCCATGACCGGCGCGCCCCGATACGACGTTCGCGTAAGCTAAACTCCGAGGCTCGGCCTCAAGAGAGAGAGACCCGATGGCACAGGCAGAAATACCGTACCAGGAAGCCATGCCGCTTCACGATCCGCATACCTGGATCACGAAGTACTGGTTCAGCCAGGACCACAAGGTGATCGCCGTCCAGTATGGCCTCACCGCCATGGGCGTGGGTCTGGTGGCTCTGGTGCTGTCCTGGATCATGCGCACGCAGATCGGATTCCCGGGCCTCGTCGACTGGATCACGCCGCAGATCTACTACCAGTCGGTCACCATGCACGGCATGATCATGGTGATCTATCTGCTGACCGCATTCCTGCTCGGCAGCTTCGGCAACTACCTGGTGCCGCTGATGCTCGGCGCTCGGGACATGGTGTTCCCGTTCGTCAACATGATCAGCTACCACGTCTATTTCGCCAGCGTGATCATCCTGATGCTTGGATACATGCCTGGCATGGGCGGTCCGACGGGCGCCGGCTGGACGCTGTACCCGCCCCAGGCGATCCTTTCGGGCACTCCTGGCGCCGACTGGGGCATTCTCACCATGCTGGCGTCGCTGGCGGTATTCATCGTGGCCTTCACCATGGGGGGGCTGAACTACATCACCACCATCCTTCAGGCACGCACCCGGGGCATGACGCTGATGCGCATGCCGCTGTCCATCTGGGGCATCGGCATGGCGACGGTGCTGGGCCTGTTGGCATTCCCCGCACTGTTCGTCAGCGCCGTCATGATGACGCTGGACAACGTGATCGGCACCAGCTTCTTCATGCCCGCGATCGCCTCGTCCTTCGAGACCGGAGAGGAATACAGCGGCGGCAGCCCGCTCCTGTTCCAGCATCTGTTCTGGTTCTTCGGCCACCCCGAGGTCTACATCGTGGCCCTGCCGGCGTTCGGCGTCGTCTCCGACCTGCTCTCGGTGCATGCGCGCAAGAACATCTTCGGCTACCGGATGATGGTCTGGGCCATCGTCGCCATCGGCGGGCTGTCGTTCATCGTCTGGGCGCACCACATGTACGTCGCCGGCATGCACCCCTACTTCGGTTTCTTCTTCGCCACCACGACGCTGATCATCGCGGTGCCTACGGCCATCAAGGTCTACAACTGGACGCTCACCCTGTGGCGGGCGAACATCCGCTTCACGGTGCCGATGCTGTTCGCCATCGGCTTCGTGCTCACCTTCGTGGTCGGCGGTCTGACCGGCCTCTTCCTCGGCAACGTGATCGTCGACGTGCCGTTGTCGGATACCTACTTCGTGGTCGCCCACTTCCACATGGTGATGGGGGTCGCTCCGATCCTGGTTATTTTCGGCGGCATCTACCACTGGTATCCGAAGATCACCGGCCGGATGCTCAACGACACCTACGGCAAGATCCACTTCTGGATCACCTTCCTCGGCACCTACGCCATCTACTTCCCGATGCACTTCCTGGCGATCCCGCGGCGCTACTACGAGTACAACGTCGGCGCGTCGTCGATCCTCACGCCGAGCATGGAGCTCTTGAACCAGAGCATCACCATCACCGCCTACGTCGTCGGCGTCGCCCAGTTGCTGTTCGTCTACAACCTGGCCGTGAGCCTCCGCCGCGGCAAGGAAGCGGGCGACAATCCCTGGGAGGCAAACAGCCTGGAGTGGTGCACGCCGCAAACCCCGCCGGTACACGGCAACTGGGGCGAAAAACTGCCTGTGGTACATCGCTGGGCCTACGACTACAGCGTGCCGGGCGAGGAGCTGGACTTCATTACCCAGGACACGCCCCGCAAGGCCGAAGCCTAGGCGGATCGGGGCGGATCAGGGCGGATAGGACAAGAGGAAGGAGCTAAGGAATCCCAATGGCGGAAACAACGGCGGAATCCACCGGCCTAGCGACCATCGCCAAGGATTGGTCCTCGGACGTCACCACCTTCAAGGGCGTGCCCTGGGGGAAGGCGATGATGTGGATCTTCCTGCTCTCGGACACCTTCATCTTCTCGATCTTCCTGACCAGCTACATGACCGTGCGGGCGACCACGGCGGAGGCCTGGCCGAACCCGAGCGAGGTGTTCTCGCTGACGATGTTCGGCACGACCGTACCGCTCTTGCTCATCGCCATCATGACCTTCGACCTGATCACGTCGAGCGGCACCATGGCGCTGGCGGTGAACTACGGCTATCGGCGGGACAAGAAGAAGGCGGTTCGGTTCATCTGCGCGACGGCGTTTTTCGGCGCCGTGTTCGTCAGCATGCAGGCCTTCGAGTGGTCGAAGCTGATTTCCGAGGGCGTCCGTCCCTGGGGAAACCCATGGGGCGCCCCGCAGTTCGGCTCCACCTTCTTCATGATCACCGGGTTCCACGGCCTGCACGTGTCCGCCGGCGTGGTCTACCTGCTGATCGTGGCCCGACGAATCCACAAGGGCGTCTACGACGGCACCAATTTCGAGATCGTCGAGATCGCCGGTCTGTATTGGCACTTCGTGGATCTCGTCTGGGTGTTCATCTTCGCGTTTTTCTATCTTTGGTAGGTTGAGGTAAGCACGGTGTCCTCGGAAGTCGGCCAGCAACATCCGCTATCCCTTTATTTCTGGATCTGGGGCCTGTTGTTCGTGGTGAGCGGGGGTTCCTACCTGATCGACTTCCTCCACGTCGGCTACGACGGTTTCGGCACCATGGGACTGCGCTGGACGCTGATCCTCGTCTTCATGTTCCTCAAAGCCGGCTACATCGTCGCCATCTTCATGCACCTGAAGTGGGAGCGGCTGGCGCTGGTCTACGCGCTCTTGCTACCGCCCGGCGTGCTGCTCCTCCTGGTCGCACTGATGGCCACGGAGGCGGACTACACCTGGCTTACGCGGGTCGTGTACTTCGGGGCGATGGTCGCGCCAGAGCCGGCAGAGGTGCTGCACGGCCCGGCACACTGACCCGTTCGCGTCCCGTGCGCTGTATGGCGGCCCTGCCGTGAACGCCGCCACCGGACCGGCTCGCCGGTGACAGACTCCCGTGCGTCGAACCCGGGTTCGGCCGGCGTGTCGATTTCGGCCTATCTGCACCCGCAGGTCGCCGCCCTGCTGTTTCTCGGATTCTCCTCGGGCCTGCCCTTGCTGCTCATCTTCGCCACGCTCTCCCTGTGGCTGCGCGAAGCGGGCGTGGAGCGCGCCGCCGTCACGTACTTCAGTTGGGCCGCACTCGGCTACTCGTTCAAGTTCGTCTGGGCACCGCTCATCGACAAGCTGCCGCTGCCCTTTCTGACCCGGCGGCTTGGTCAACGGCGCGGCTGGATGTTCGTCGCCCAGTTTGCCGTCATGGCCGCCATCGCGTTCATGGCATTCACCGACCCTGCCGCGCCGGGGGGAATGGCCATGATGGCGATCGCCGCCGTCGCGCTCGGGTTCTCCTCCGCGACCCAGGACATCGTCATCGACGCCTACCGCATCGAGGCGGCCGACGAGACGATGCAGGCGTTGCTCGCCTCGGCGTACATCGCGGGCTATCGCTGTGGCATGCTGGTCGCCGGGGCGGTGGCGCTGTACCTCGCCACGGGCTTCGGGAGTACCGCTGAGAGCTACTCCTACGACGCCTGGAAACTGACCTACCTGTGCATGGCGGCGACGATGCTTGCCGGGGTCGCGACGACGCTGGTGGTGCGGGAACCCGTGCGCCGGCAGGTCTCGTCCTATTTCCACGGTGCGCCGGACTATGCTCGTTTCCTGTTGCTGTTCGCCTTGGTAGTGGGCAGCTTCGTTGGCGCATTCGTCCTGCTCGCAGGCCCTGCGGATGCCGCCGCGACGTGGCTCGCGAACCGCGCCGGGCTACCCGGAGCGTTGCCGGGGTTCGTCTGCCAAGCGGCGAGGCTCGGCAGCGCCATTGTCCTGGCGCTCGCCGTCGCGCGGGTGTGCGTTGCCCTCGGGCTGGTCCGACGGGACATCGTGCGGGATACCTACGTGGCGCCGGTTGCCGATTTCTTCGCCCGCTACGGTCGCGCCGCCGTGGCCGTGCTGCTGCTCGTCGGTTTCTACCGGGTATCGGACATCGTCCTCGGCGTGATTGCCAATGTCTTCTACTACGACATCGGCTACAGCAAGGAAACGATCGCCACGGCCACCAAGGTGTTCGGGCTCTGGATGATCATCCTCGGCGGTTTTCTCGGCGGTTGGCTGGCGCTCAAGTACGGCGTGATGCGTGTGCTCATGCTCGGTGCGGCCCTGGCGGCAGCCACCAACCTGCTGTTCGTCGCCCTGGCGATGTCCCCGGGCAACCAGCCGCTGCTGTACGGCGTGATCGGCGCCGACAACCTGACGGCCGGACTTGCAAGCGCGGCATTCGTCGCGTACCTCTCGAGCCTCACCAGCATTTCGTTCACGGCCGTCCAGTACGCCATATTCAGCTCGCTGATGACTCTGTTTCCGAAGCTGCTCGGTGGCTATACCGGACACATCGTGGACGCTTTCGGCTATCCGACGTTCTTCGTCGGCACGGCGGTGATCGGTATCCCCGTCTTGTTCCTGGTTGGGTGGGTAGCGCGAAACGCGCGCGAGCAGGATCAGGGTTCCAAGAGCAACCTGGGGTAAGCCTTTGGCCCGAGCGCAACCCGCGCCGCCTACGTTCCATCATCATGTCGCCCCATGGCGACCGCAGCCCACACCGAGTTCCCTTGGGCGAGAATGATCGCCGTCGCGGCCGCAGCAAGGGCGGAGATGCGGCTGGCGTGGCGGAGCCGTGCGAGCTGGATTTTCCTCGGCCTCGGCCTCGCCAACCTCCTCGCGGGACTCGCATTGGGCGTGGGACACTGGGTGCCCACGTTCGCGTTGCTGGACGTCGTCTACGCCAACTTCGGAGTCGCCGTGTGGGCGGCGGTGATCGCGCAGAGCGGGCCACCACCCCTGGCGGCGGGTGGCATCGGCCTTGTGACGAAGACGACCGCGCTGGCATTGGTCGGGGCAGCAATGCTGACGGTGGCCGGACTCGCCTGCATCGTCGTCCAGCTCCGGCACGGCCATTGGCCCTTGGACCTCGGGCTCTACGTCGAGGGCCTCTACGCCAATTTCGGTTGGAGCACCCTGCACCTGGCGATGCTCGCGGTGGCCGTGCGCGCGCTCGTCGGGCGCAACTGGCCCGCCATGCTCGCGACGACCGCGGTCTGGATGGGGTCGAATCTCGGCTTCGAGCACCTCCTGGCGCGCTTCGGCGCACCCATCGGCCCCG
>JAKZRQ010000211.1:0-11869 GCA_047518105.1 Pseudomonadales bacterium
CCACAGGCCCCGTGGGGCGCGCCCTTCGGGAGTTCGCCATGCGCGCCACTGCCGCGTTGTGGTCCTTGCCAATATGCCCGATATTCCCTGCGGACCACGCCTTGCATTGACGCGCATGGCGAACTCTGAAACACCAGAAACCTGCGGGACACGGCACTAGTGTGCCGCGTCTCGATCTATCAAGTCCGCAAGGGGGACTCGTTTGTAGACATCCTCGGCGCTCAAGGACTCTAGGTGGACGATTCGGAACGGTTGCTTGCCGCAGTGGCCGAGTGCCGCCGCCGGAAATCCAGCCTCGCCATCGTCGGCCACGGCAGCAAGGCGCGATTCCGTGCTCCCACAGCGGAAACCGTGCTGTCGACGCGGGAACACTCGGGCATCGTCGACTACCGGCCCGAGGAACTGGTGGTCACCGCGCTCGCCGGAACGCCCATTGCGGAGTTGGCGGGGGCCTTGGCCGCCGAGGGCCAGTTGCTGCCCTTCGACCCGCCGCAGTACGGTGGCGGCGGCACGTTGGGCGGTGCCATCGCCAGCGGTCTGTCGGGACCCGCACGACCTTGGCGGGGGAGCGTGCGAGACGCGGTGCTCGGGGTCGAGATCGTCAACGGCCACGGGGAACGGCTGCGCTTCGGCGGCAGCGTCATGAAGAACGTTGCCGGCTACGACACCTCGCGTCTGATGACCGGCGCTTGGGGCACCTTGGGCGTGATCCTGTCCGCCAGTGTTCGGCTGCTGCCGGCATCGCCGGTGGAGGAAACCTGGACGATCGACTGCGATGCGGCGCAAGCCGGCGCATTGACCCGTCGCTGGGCACACCTGCCGCTGCCGGTCACCGCCACCTGCCAGGTCGATGGAACGCTCCATGTCCGCTTGTCGGGCAGCGCGACGAGCGTAGCGCGCGCGCGGGTGCAGATGGGACTATGCCAGCGTGGAGATGCGGACCTGTGGACCGCCTTGCGCGATCACATGCACCCGTTCTTCGATGAGCGCCAAACGATGACGCGCCTGTCGCTGCCGCGCGGTTGCCGGTTCGACGACGATGCGGCCATGATCGAGTGGGGCGGTTGCCAAGCCTGGCAACATGGCGAACCCGGAGGGGTAACCTCGGGCGTTTTCGCGACCACGTTCATCCCCGGGCAGAAACCCCGGCCGTCCCCGGCCGTCGATGCCGCGACCGCGAAATACACGGCGCGAATCAAACATGCTTTCGATCCCCATGGGCTATTCAATCCGGGACTGGACGCCTGATGCAGACGGAGATTCCCGCCGCCACTCTCGCGACGGACCGCGGCCGCCGGGCGGATGCGATCCTTCGAACCTGCGTGCACTGCGGCATGTGCAACGCCACCTGTCCAACCTTCCAGGTGCGTGGCGACGAACTGGACGGGCCGCGCGGGCGCATCTATCTAATCAAGGGCTTGCTCGAGTCCGGCGAGGCGAACGCGGTAGCGCGCACGCACCTGGACCGCTGCCTCACGTGCCGCGCCTGCGAAACCACCTGCCCTTCCGGCGTGCGCTACGGCGAGCTGGCGGAAATCGGCCGCGACATCCTGGAGGAGCACCAGCCGAACAAGGGTGCCCTGCTGCGGTTCGTCCTGAACGTCGTTCCGAATCCCCGACTGTTGAGACCCCTCATGGCGTTGGGTCGTCCTTTTCGCGCCCTGCTTCCCCGGCGCTACCGGCGTTTGCTGCGGCCGGCGCCGAGGAGCCAGGGATTGCCAACCCAAGGCCGCCTCCTTCTCTGGCAAGGATGCGTGCAACAGGTCGTGACGCCGGAGGTCAATGCGCATTTGGCGCGATTGTTGCGAGCCCGGGGGATGTCGCCGTTCGTGTCCCGTGCCGAACGCTGTTGCGGCGGTTTGGCGCTACATCTCGGCCGAACGGAAACCGGCCATGGCCTGATGCGTCGGAACGTCGCCGAGTTGTTGCGTGACGACCCTGAGCTGATTGTCTCCACCGCCAGCGGTTGCGGCGTGACCCTCAAGGACTACGGGCGACTGCTGGACGAGCCGAGCGCGACGGCATTTGCCGCCAAGGTCCGCGATGTGGCCGAGGTCCTGGCGGATTTCGAGTTCGAAAAACGTCCAGTGGCGGATCGCGAGGTCCGCAAGGTGGCCTGGCATCCACCCTGCACGTTGCAGCACGGCCAGCGGTTGACTGGATTGGTGGAAGGCATCCTCGAAGCTGCGGGATACACTCTGGTGCCGGTCGCGGACGCGCATCTGTGCTGCGGCTCGGCAGGATCGTACAGCCTGCTGCAGCCGGAACTGGCGGGCGAACTCAAGCACCGCAAGGCCCGCGAACTGAGCCGTCATGCACCGGATGTGGTCGCCACCGCCAACATCGGCTGCCAGACCCACTTGGACGATGCCCTCGACGTGCCGGTGGTGCACTGGCTCGAATTGCTGCAATAGCGGCTCGACTGCGAGGATTTCGCTTGCCTCGCGACTGCGGCGGCGAGGCGGAATCGACCTCGAGTAGGTCGCTGAGGGTTCTGGCAGTCGAGCCCCGCCAGGCGGCGCCGCTTGGGTACGCCAAGCCCGTGTGCGGCGAGATTGATTAGGATCAAGAGGTGAACTTCCGACCAAATGTAGGTCTACTTTACATTTGGTGCGCTAAACGTATAGTTCGGACATGATTCAGAGACCGGCTTGGCTGCGACGGCTGGACGAAGGGTGGAACCAACGGCCCGTTGTCTGGCTGTCGGGAGTGCGGCGAGTAGGCAAGACCACGCTCGCACGAATGCTCTCGGATGTACGGTACCTCAACTGCGACCTGCCGTCCGTGCGGCGCGCTTTGGCAGACCCGGAGCTCTTCTTCGACGCATTGGCCCCGAATACCGTCGTTGCGTTCGACGAAGTGCACAGGCTCCCGGATCCGAGCATTCCACTCAAGATCGCTGCCGACGAGTACCCTGGGCTGCGAGTTCTTGCGACTGGATCGTCGACTCTCGCCGCCACGGCGAAGTTCCGGGATTCACTCGCCGGCAGGAAGTTCATCCTGCACCTTTGCCCTGTGCCGTGGGAAGAGTGCATCGACGCATTCGGCATGACCGACTTGGATTGGCGCCTGCTGCATGGCGGGCTTCCGGAGGCACTGCTCGCGCCCGTTCCGGACGCCGGGTTCTACAGCGAGTGGATCGACAGCCTCTATGCGCGCGACATCCTGGAACTGTTCAATATCCGCAGCCGGCAAGGGTTCCTTACGCTCCTGCGCCTGCTGCTGCTCCGTAGCGGTGGCCAAGTGGACTACACCTCGCTGGCATCCTTGAGCGAACTTGGCCGGCAGACCGTAAAAGCCCACATCGAAGCCATGTGCGTGGCCCACGTCGTTCGTTTGCTCAAGCCCTTTCATGGCGGCGGAAAGCAGGAGATCGTCAGCCGCCCGAAGTGCTATGCCTTCGATACCGGCTTCGTCGCCTTCGAGCGCGGATGGGAGCAGATCCGCAGTGACGACCGGGGGATCCTGTGGGAGCACCTGGTGCTGGACTCGCTGCTGACCCGCTTCCACGAAGACGATGTCTTCTATTGGCAGGACAAGTCGCGCCGGAAAGTGGACTTCGTCATCAGCCGGCCTGGCGGCGTGGTCGACGCCGTAGAGTGCAAGATCAACCCGGACAGACTGGATTCGGCAGCCGTCGAGGTCTTTCGACGAATCTATCCAAAGGGTTCCAACTATGTCGTCACGCCTTTGGATCGGGAACCCTACCGCATCCGGCGCAAAGAGCTGGTGTTCACCGTCTGTTCAACCCGCCACTTGGCGTAGGTGCCCTGAGCGGCGGGCAAGCCTGCCGAGAGCGGATGGTCGTCCAAGAGAGCCGGGAGAGCGCTACCCGCGTCCGTTCCATTGATCGCGAATGGCGCGGGCGCCGTCCACATCGCCCTGGAGTTCTCGCGCGTTCGCGATCAGGAGCCACGCTGCGCGTTCGTCGCCGCTGCCGCGCGGAATGAACAACAGCGCCTTGCGCGCGGTTTGCTCCGCGTTGGCTGCCATGCCGCCGCGTATCCGCAAGACCGCTAGCTGCAGCCATAGTTCGCCGCGTCTGGGTTCGATGCGAATGGCTTGCTCGATGGCGGCGGCGGCTTCGAGGGGGGTGCCGCCGAGTTCGAGACGGGTCGCTTGTTCCATCAGGGCTTGTGTCATCACGGTTGCCGGTTGCGGTGCGGCGGGCGGGGGCTCGACCACAGCGGGCGGCGGCGCAGGCGGCGGGGCGGGTGTCGCCACTTGCGGTGGGGCAGGTGCGACCACGGGCGGCAGCGCGGTTGTCCGGGTGGCGCAGCCGGTGTTGATCAAGCCAACCCCTGCGATCACCGCAATGCACAGAATCGACGGTCTAGCCGCCGGCGGTATGGGCATCGGCCTGTTCCTCTCGAGCTCGCTTCGGCGCGGCAGCGACCACGACCGTAGCACAGCCACCGTCGTCGCGCGCCGACGTCGAGTCGAGGTCAATCGAAGAACGAACGAACGCGTTCCCCGAGTGGTCGGCAACCGGGCTTCCAGCGCAACTGGGTACCGGCCGGCAGAGGCACTTCAACCACATCGCCACAGCCGGACCGGGCGCGTAGACCGGTGGCATAGTCGATTGCGACGTTGGCAGCATCGGTGGTCAGCGCCGGTACGATGGTGGTCTTGGCCATCAACGCATCCCAGACCACGAGCGCACCCCGGGAACCGGAGAGTCCATGGGGTTGGTTGTCGTCCCGTCCAACCCAGACAACCGATAGCGTGTTGGCGTCGTAGCCGGCGAACCAACTGTCGCGGAAGTCGTCCGAAGAACCGGTCTTGCCGGCGACGCCGGAGCGCGCGAATCGCGACCGCTTTCCCGTACCGCGGGACATGGTGATCTGCAGCGCCGTGGTCAGGGTGGACACGGCGTCGGGATCGACAGTCTGCTCCACGTCGATGGGGTAGCGGGTCGCGGTGCCGCCGAAGGCGTCGATTACCGCGGTAACCGTCTTGGCAGGTGTCTTGAAGCCGCCGCTAGCCAGTATTGCGTACCACTCGGAGACCTGCACCGGCGAGGCGTCGTAGGCGCCGAGCAGCAACGATGGATAGGCCGCCGGAACGTCGCCCGTCAGTTCGCCGATGCGCGCGGCGACGCCGGCAATACCCAGATCCATGCCGACGCGCACGGTGGCAACGTTCAGGGACTCGCCCAGGGCATGCACCAGTGGCACGGTACCCCGGTATTCGTCGTCGGCGTTGGTGGGCGACCAGTCGTCGTATTCCGGCAACGTCAGCTCGGTGTCTTCCACCGGCGAGGCCAGGTGGTACCTTCCGGACTCGATGGCGGCCAAGTAGACGAACGGCTTGACCAGCGAACCAATCTGGCGCTTGGCGTTCAAGGCGCGGTTGAATCCCTGCCTGCCGGCCCGTCGCCCCCCCACGACCGCCTGCAGGTCGCCGGTTTGGCTGGCGCGGACCACCAGGGCGGCTTCCAGGCTCTGCGCGGGAAGTGCCCGGTCGCGTTCAAGTGCCGCCAAGGTGGTGGAAACGGCCTGTTCCGCGCTCTCCTGGACGCGCGGATCCAAGGTCGTGTGAATGGCAAGCCCTTGTTCGGACAGCATCTCCCGGTCGTAGTCCGTGCCAAGCTCGGTGCGGACCAAGTCCATGAATGCCGGGTAGTAGCGCCCGCCCTGACGGGTCTTGGCGAGTGCTACCGGCCTGCCCGCCGATCGCTCGAAACGCCCTTGGTCGATGAGCCCCAGATCGCGCATGGTGGACAAGACCAAATCGCGCCGCCGTTTGGCGCGCTCGGGGTGGCGAAACGGATTGTAGTAGGACGGTCCGTTGATGACGGCGACCAGCAGCGCGATCTCGTGGGTGTCGAGTTCGAGCAGCGGCTTGCTGAAGTAGAAGAAGCTGCCTAGACCGAACCCGTGGATCGCCCGGGCACCGTCTTGGCCGAGGAAGATCTCGTTGACGTAGGCGTTCATCAGGTCGCCCTTCTCGAACCGTGCCTCGAGGATCACGGCCATGGCGAGTTCCTTGAGCTTGCGCGGCATGGTGACGCGGTTGTCGAGGTAGTAGGAACGCACCAACTGCTGGGTCAGGGTGCTGGCGCCCTGGGTGACCTCGCCGGCCCGCACATTGGCCCAGGCGGCCCGGAGGATGCCCCTGATGTCGAACCCGTGATGCGTGTCGAAGTTGCGGTCTTCCACAGCTTTCAGCGTGTCGATCAGCAGCGCCGGCGTCTGCTCGGGCGACACGACTAGGCGGTCTTCGCCGTGGGAAGCGAAAAAGCTGCCGATCACCGGCGGCTCGATGCGGGCGTAGCGCAACGGGCCGTGCGGTCCTTGGACGCTCGCGATTCCGGATGGATCGAAGACCACCGTGACGGGCAGTGCAGGGCGTTCGGCATCGGCGAAACGGAATGCCCTGAGGGTCGCCCTGACCCGGTCTTGCGCTACGACGAACCGACCCACGGACACCGGGTTGCCGGTGGCTTCGCGGTAGCCGAGGCGGCGCAACTCGTCGACGAACATATCGCGCGTGAGCGCCATGCCCGGGTAGAACGCCATCGGCGCAGCGTAGACCCGTGCGGGCAGCGACCAGCGCCTGCCCTCGAAACGACCCGTGATCTCCCGGTCGAGCACCACGAGATACGCCCCGACGGCGATCGCGACAACGACACCGACGAGCACGACGCCGACGAACGCCTTGCGCAGCAATCGCACCACCAGGCTGCGGGAGCGCTTGGTCGGTTTTCGCGCCGAGTTCCTGCGTGCTGGCCCTTCGCGCCGACGCCCCTTGTGTGGTGCCTTCTTCCTGCCTGCCTGCGGCGCTTTCCGCCGGGCCACGCCGGACTACCCGCCGGCGCGTTTGGCGAGGAGTTCTCGAACGAGATCCTCGGCCACGTTCAGGGCCTGTTTGCGGCCAACGCCCATGTTGACGATGTATTTGTCGTCCACGACCAAGGCGGGCACGCTGGCGAGTCCAAGGTCCACGAAGCGGCGCTCACCGACCGCCACCTCGCGTGCGATTCGGGAGGAGGCCATGGTGCGCAGGAAGGTTTCGCGGTCTATCCCGTGACCGTCCACGAAATCCGCCAGCTCGGCAGGTGTATTGAACTGGCGGTTGCGATCGTGGATCGCGCGGAACAGGCGTTCGTGGTTGGCGTGCAGGGCGTCGTGCCGAACAAGCGTGCGGTACGCTTTGGCCAGGAGGCGGTTGGATACCGAGTACGAGACGTGCACGCGGTCGAACGCCACGCCATCGGGCAGTCCAGGTCTCCAGCCGTCTATCCGCTTTTCGAGACTCCGGCAGTGGGGACAGACATACGAGAAGTATGCAATCACCTCGACCTCGCCGGTGGCGTCCGGCTTGTCGAGCGCGACGTAGGGGTTGTTGCTGCTGAAGCCGAGGCCGTAGTAGAGTCCGTAGCCCACGACGACGGCGATCACAACGGCTACCGCCGACAAGATGCCGTTTCGAACTCGGGCGACATTGTCCTTGCGCTTGACCATGGGATGCTCGGTTCGGACCTGCATGCAGTTTATACCGAGCCGGCGACATGGGAACCGGTTTTGACCGCTGCTTGCGGTCGGTGGCGCGCCACCGCAACGGCGTTCCCCAAGGCGGAGTCAGCGCATTGTTGAGTTTCCCCCTTGCATCGAACAAAATCCGACTTGTTGCTCGGCACCGCTGGCCTTCCCGCCGGGAGGTTTCGCGCAGCGAAGTCTCGGGGCGACCGCGAACCGGTCGCGTGCGCATCCTTGATGCTTGCCGGCGACACGAGAGGGAGACAAGAAGCGATGCCAGCCTTGGAGGATTTTCGCGCCGAGACCCGTGGGTGGTTGGAAGACCACTGTCCGCCGGGCGTTCGCGCCTCGGGTAGAGGCGTTCGCGCCTCGGGTAAAGGCGTTCGCGCCGCAGGTAGAGGCGTTCGCGCCTCGGGTAGCAGCGTTCGGGACGACGCCCGCATTTGGCGCGAACGGCTGATCGAGAAGGGCTGGTCCGCGCCGACATGGCCCAAGGAGTACGGCGGCGGCGGCCTCGACAACGAGGAATACATGATGCTCATCCAGGAGCTTCGTCGGGTCCGCGCCGGGGTGCCGTTCGGCGGCATGGGTCTTTCCCTGATCGGCCCCACCCTGCTCGAACTCGGCACCGAAGACCAGAAGCGCCGACACCTGCCTTCCATCGTGCGGGGCGAGGTCAACTGGTGCCAGGGTTACAGCGAGCCGAGTTCCGGCTCCGATCTCGCGAGTCTGCGCACGCGCGCGCAGGACAACGGCGATCACTTCGTCGTCAACGGCCAGAAGATCTGGACTTCCGGCGCGCAGTTCGCCGATTGGATGTTCGCATTGGTGCGCACCGACCCCGAAGTCCCAAAGCACGAAGGCATCAGCTTCGTGTTGCTGTCGATGCGCCAACCGGGGGTGACGGTCAAGCCGATCCAGTTGATCAGCGGCGATTCGCCGTTCTGCGAAACCTTCTTCGACAACGCCATCGCCAGCAAGGAAGACCTTGTGGGAGAGTTGAACAAGGGCTGGACCGTGGGCAAGCGGCTGTTGCAGTTCGAGCGCGGCAACATGGCGAGCCTAGTGGGTGGCGCTGCCGTGCGCGAGGCCGGACCGACGCTGGAGGGACAAGCCAGGGAATACGCGGGCGAGCGCGAAGGCCGTATTGCCGACGACGCCCTGCGCGCACGTATCGTTGAACACAACATCAACGACCAGGCCTATCGCCTGACCCAACGGCGCACCGTTGCAGAGGCCAAGGACGGGCGCACGCCCGGGCCCGCGACGTCGATCTTCAAGATCTACGGCACCGAACTCCAGCAGGACAAGTCGTCGCTCTTCATGGAAATGCGCGGCACCCGTGGGCTCGGCTGGGACGGCGATGGCTTCACCGGGAGGGAAGTCGGCGACACCCGTACGTTCCTGGCCAACCGAGCGGCGTCGATCTACAGCGGCAGCAACGAGATCCAGCGCAATATCATCGCCAAGCGCGTGCTGGGGTTGCCGGATTGACGCGGCTAAGGCGCGCATGGGCGTCGTTTGCGCCCCTCGTTGCGATGGTCGTCTTGGCCGCGGGATGCCATGACGTGAAGCCGATGCCGACGGCGCCCGTCGCCGATGCCCGCCCCTACGCCTACACAGTGCATGGCGTAACCGTGGAGGATCCGTACCACTGGTTGAAAGACCAAAGCTATCCGACGGTGGACGACCCCGATGTGCTCGCCTATCTCGAAGCCGAGAATGCCTACTTCGAGGCGGTAATGGCGCCGCTTGGGGAACTCGTTGGAACGATCTTCGAGGAGATCAAGGCTCGGCAGAAGCCCGACGATGCCAATGTGCCGGTAAAGGAAGGCGGCTACTACTATCAATGGCGGTTCGAGGCGGGGGGCCAGTACCGCATCTGGTCGCGCTGGCCAGCCAGTGGCGATGAGGCCGAGCGTGCCGATGTGGCGCCCACCACCGAGGCGCGAACCATACTGGACGAACCGGACCTGGCAAAGGGCTTGGACTACTTCCGCCTGGGCGCCTTGTCGGTGTCCAACGACGGTCGGTTGATGGCGTACAGCACGGACACCAACGGAGCCGAGCGGTTCACCCTGCGCGTCAAGGATCTCCAAACCGACGCGTTGCTGGGCGAGGTCATCGAGAATACTGCCGGAAATCCGGTGTGGAGCGCCGACGACACCGCGTTCTTCTACACCGTGCTCGACGAGAACTGGCGCCCCTATCAAGTCCGGCGTCATCGGCTCGGGACGCCGGTCGAGACCGATGTCGTAGTCTTCGAGGAGCACGATCCGGGCTTCTTCGTCGACGTCTCGTCCACGTCCTCGAAGGAATACGTGGTGATCGCCTCGGGCGACCACGTCACCGCCGAGGTCCGCCTGGTTCCGGCCAACGAACCGGAACGGCAACCGCTGCTCGTTGCGGCCCGTCGTCCGCACCACGACTACGTGGTCGACCACCAGGGCGACCGGTTCGTCATCAAGACCAACGACACGCACAAGAACAACCGCCTGGTCACCGCGCCGAACGACGATCCATCGCAGGCGGCCTGGCAGACCTTGGTGGCGGGTTCGAACGAACGCTACATCCTCACGTTCCAGGCGTTCGCGGAGTTCATCGCGGTGGAGGAGCGCATCGACGGACTCGACCAGATCCGTCTGCTCAAGCGCTCGGGAGAGAGCGCCTATCTCGAATTCCCGGAGTCCGTCTACACGGTCGGCCTTGGCGCCAACGAGGAGTTCGCGACTCGAACGCTGCGCCTGGGCTACGAGTCCATGGTCACGCCCGAGACCGTCTTCGACTACGACTTGGACACGGACGAACTGCGCACCCGCAAGGTCCAGGAGATTCCGAGCGGCTACGACGCGTCGGACTACGGGACCCAACGGGCGATGGCGCCCGCCCGGGACGGCGTCCGGGTGCCGGTGTCCATCGTCTATCGCAAGGACACGCCGATGGACGGCAGCGCGCCGCTCTACCTCTACGGCTACGGCGCCTATGGCAGCGCGATGTCGCCGGCGTTCTCCACTACCCGGCTATCACTTCTGGACCGGGGTTTCGTCTACGCCATCGCTCATGTCCGGGGCGGTGACGAACTGGGCTACTCGTGGTACGAGGCGGGCAAGCTCGATCAGCGGACCAATACGTTCAACGACTTCGTCGACGTTGCCCGGTTCCTGATCGGGGAAGGATTCACCCGTGCGGGCCGCATCGCCATCGCCGGCGGCAGCGCTGGCGGCGAGTTGATGGGGGCCGTCATCAACCAGGCGCCGGAGCTATGGGGCGCCGCAGCGGCCGACGTCCCGTTCGTCGACGTCTTGAACACAATGCTCGACACGTCGTTGCCGCTAACGCCCATTGAGTGGCCGGAGTGGGGCAATCCAATCGAGGACAAGGCGGCGTTCGAGTTCATCCGGTCCTACTCGCCTTACGATCAGCTCAAACCGGGCCGGTACCCGCCGATCCTGGTCACTGCCGGCCTAAACGACCCGCGGGTGACCTATTGGGAGCCGGCGAAGTACGTCGCCAAGCTGCGCACGCTCAAGGAGGACGACAATCCACTGCTTCTAAAGACCAACATGGGTGCCGGGCACGGCGGCAAATCCGGTCGCTTCGATTCGCTCTACGAGGTGGCGGAGGAGTATGCGTTCATGGTGTGGTCGCTTCGGGTTCCGTGAGGAAGGCAAGTCGACCGCTCGTGGCGTCGGCCAATCCCGAGGATGGTCCCCCGAACGCAAGACATCACCCGTGCCGTCACCCGGGGCCTCGACCTGAACGTCCCACTGAAGGACTCCGACGTCGAGTGGCTCGGCGAGATCCCGGCGAATTGGAGGGTCGAGAAGCTCGGCTACATAGCGAATATCGGTAGTGGCTCGACACCCAATCGAAACGAATCCCGATATTGGGTCGATGGGACTCATCCGTGGCTAGCAAGCGCTAAGATAAATGAGGAAGTCATCACGACGGCGGATCAGTTCGTGACGCACGTTGCGTTCCGCGAGTGTCACCTTCCTCTTGTCCCTGCGGGTAGTGTTCTCGTTGCGATTACCGGCGAAGGCCAAACCAGGGACGGGCTGCCTTGTCGAACATAGACTCGACCATCAGTCAGCACTTGGCGTACGTGACACCGAGGCGGTCGGACATCCACACGGGATTTCTATGGGAATTGTGTAGCAGAATCCGCAACGGCCCGGTAGCGAGTCGGGCCTAATAGCCGGTTTGCACCATTCCGGCGCGAAGCAGGGCTAGTGCGTCTCGCTGCCCGAGCGCGCGCCTGACGGCGCGTTCAAGAGCGCTGCCCACCGGTGTTCGCAACAACCCAAGTGTCAACATTCGGCATGCTCAAGGATTCTAGGCGGAGTCGACTGGACAATTTCCCGCCTTTGTCACCGGGCCGCAGACTC
>JAKZRQ010000212.1:0-24488 GCA_047518105.1 Pseudomonadales bacterium
CGCACGCTGCGCTTACCCTCGGATTGAACTACTAAGCAATCCTTAGTAGTTGCCCCGGCCTCCAACTCCCGATGGAGTACACGTTACGCAGGTGCGTCAGAACATTTTCGGGCGTGGTATCGAAGACATCGGCCATCTGGCGTTGGGTCAGCCAGACGCTTTCGTGTTCGAGACGCACGTCAACGCTCGCCGTTCCGTCGGTGACGCAGGAGCACGCGAGCATAGCCCAAGGGACGTTCGAGGTGGACATTGATGCGCCACCCACCGCCGCTCGCCACCAAGCCGGCCAGTGTGTGGCGACGACGGCCTTGATGGCGGCGGCCTCGGCGTCGGTGATGCGGTCGCCGACAGCACCGAGCGGCGCAGTGATGTCATGGTCAGGTTGCGTTTCGATGACGCACCGATGGTTGTCGAGATTGAAGTATTCGATTTCGCGTGTGACGGACCGGCCGGCCTCGGTTCGAACCTGTGCAAAATTTGCACAGGTTGCCGAGCGGACCAGCTCT
The DNA here is from genome assembly GCA_047518105.1 of Pseudomonadales bacterium. GTDB lineage: Bacteria > Pseudomonadota > Gammaproteobacteria > Pseudomonadales > Azotimanducaceae > VXYL01. Next base: position 507 of record JAKZRQ010000212.1, read on the forward strand.
CCCTCGCGGAACGCGTTCTGAATGTGCCGCACCACGACGGGTTGCTTCCGCTCTCTCTTCTATGGTGCGGACGGCCCTGCTCCTCCTCCGTCGGCGGACTTCAGGTGGAACTCGACGGCCTCAGGTCCCGCGATATGGATGCGCCGCGAGACATCCCCGAAGTCCCGATGGGAGACGCGGGCGACGTATTCGCCCCTGGCCAGGCCTTCGAACCGGAACACGCCGTCCCCGGCGATTCGGACGCGAAGCACGACCGGGCGCGAATCGGCGGGCGCATCGACACGCTCGAGCCTCACCCACCCGCCGGCGACACCCCGACCGGTTCGGCTGTCCCGCACGGTTCCCGACAGCGAGATCGGGGGAAGGTCCAGGTCCAACGTCGCGTGATGCGCTACGTGGACATCGAACGAGTGGCCGGTCCGCGTTCGAACAGAGTGGGGACCGTCCGAGATGCCGTACACTGCGTAGTGTCCCAGTTCGCTCGTCGTCGCGTACGCTATTGGCCGCGACCGATCCTCCGGCACCACCACCAACTCGATTCCCGCCAAGAGGCGTCCGCCTGCCCGGACGGTACCCGTCAGGCGCGAGCTGCCCGAAAAGTCCAGATCCACTCGCGCTTCCCTCTGGTCGTCAAGGTGGAGCATCCGCCCCAAGACCCGGTCGGCTGTCGTCCGGGCGGTGACGGTGGCCACTTCGGGAATCCCTTGAGAGTAGGAACCGTTCCCGTATTCTCTTTGGAGAACGATCCGTCCGTCCGCGTCCCGGAACGAGACCATCACGTGCTCCGTCCGCATCAGGCCGGCGATCAATCCGGAAACCCGCCCGCCGGGCTCGACGACCAACCGGAGATCTTTCACCGATTCGCCATTCCCCACCACCACCGCACGGCTCTCGACCGCCCCCGCGTCCGACTCCGCCGTAAGACGGTACTCGCCGCCTTCGAGACCATCCCATCGGAATGTGCCGTCCGCGCCAACCTCCTGCTTCAAAAGGTAGCCCTCGGAGCCCCTGAGCTTGACGATGCCCCTAGCTGGCGTTCCATCGGGTAGCCCAAGCGATCCGGCGATCACGGTGTCCAATGCCACCTCGATCTCGAGGTGGGTGACATCCCTCGGCAGATCGACGAACCTGACGAACCAGGGCTGATGCCCAAACCCGACCACCTCAAGGCGATCCGCGTGCGTTGGCAGGTAGCCAAGCACGAATGTGCCGTCGGTACGCGTTTCCGCACCGTGTGAACCGAACCAGTTGGCCGTAAACACCCGCAAGGGCGCGTCGTCGTAGTGCTGCCACGCACGGCGCACCGACGCGCCTGCGATCGGCTCGCCGGACTTGGCGTTGCGGACTCGGCCGGTGATCGATCGCTCGCGTTCGAGAGCGACTTCTCCAAGGTCGTGTACGCCTCCCTTGCCGGTGAAGAGTCTTGTGAACCAGGCAAAGCGCCCCGGCGCTTCAATGTGAAGTGAGTCCGTGTCAGGGTCCACCTGCACTTCGAAATGGCCGTCGGCGTGACGAGTCGAATGCGTCCTGCCGTTGCGGTGTGCGCGGAGTTGGAAACTCTCCACGGGTTCGCCAGTGGCCGCGTCGACGACGCGGCCCCGAACCACATCGCGACGAAGCGCTAGAACGAGCCCGTCGTAGGGAGCAAACACCTCGAGGCGCTTGCTCGAGCCCAACTCCGGCGAGGTGGCGAACACCTCGACCTTCGGACCCGCCTCGAAGGGTCCGAGCCGAAACGAGCCGTCGTCGCCGGTTCGCCCCGTCGTGTGCCGCCGGACTTCCCGGTGGACAAGCTCGCCCCAGTCGCGATGCGGCTCCGCCGTGGGCTGCATCCAGTCCGCACGGACCTCGGCCCCAGCGACCGGCGCGCCATCTCCATCGACCACCTGGCCGACGACGAGGAATCCCTTGAAGAGCACCAGTTCGGCTGCGTTGACGGCGCCCTCGCGAACCGTTACGTCCTTTAGCAGGGCGGGAACGTATCCCTCTGCGGTCGCTTCGAGGAAGTGCCGTCCGGTCTCCAAGCCGCCGATGCGGAATGCCCCGTGGCGGTTGGTCTCCCATCTCGGCCGCGCGAACGGCGGGACTTCAACACGGCTGCCGTCGGCCAGTACGACCTCGATCTTCGCCTTCTTTAGCGGGACCGCGATTCCTAGCACGTCCGGAACGATCGCGTTGCCCCGGGAGATCCTGATCGCCGCCCCGCGAAGCAGGTTGCCGTCGTCAGAGCGCGCCGTACCCTCCAGCGCCAGGCCCTGCGCCAGACGCAGTTCGACGTGCCGACGTTGCTCACCCGCCGGTAGCGATACGACCAGCGGCACCCGATCCTTAGCCATCGCTACCAGACTAGCCCGCTCCCCGGGTGGTGCCGGAACCTCGAAGTACTCGCCTTCGATGAGAGTCCAATTCGCCGCCTCGGGATCCCCCCCGACGACCCCCAACCAGACGCCGCCCGTGCCATCCCCGCCGAGCACGCGCCCCTTCAGCGTCGGCGCGTCGCTTGTCCAGGAACCGTTGGCGCCAACGAGCGCCAAGACCATGAGCGCCATCTTGATCCGGCCCGCCATCGCTCGCGACTCCATACCGCTCACCTACCTCGCGCGCCACGCGCCGTCGGCAAACCCAAGGCATGTGACCCGGAAGGCGACCGCGGGCACCTCTGGCACTTCCGCCAAAGTCGCGCACGCCAAGACAACGCAAGCCGCGCCGATGGCCGTTGACCACCGGGGTGGCGACGGCGCGCCGGGGGTTTGCAGAATGTCGAACACCGGGTCGAATACCACAATGGCGGCTTCGTCCGCAGCCAACACTACGTCTTCCGCGAGGCGGCTGTCGAGCGATACCGCCATCGCTGCGCCGGTCGGGTTGGATCCGTCGCCAGCCGGGAAGAAACGTACTCGCGACCGTCCACCTTGATCCAGCAGCCGCGCAAGAGTGCGTTGAGGCGCTCCTGTCCCCATTGTTCGAACTCGTGGGCGCGACAGAAGATCACCATTGTGGACTCGCCGATCAGCGCCCCCCGAACTCGCCCCGAGCCGACCGGACCGGCTTGCGGCGCGCCAACCGCTGCCGCGAAAAGGCTATCCTCCGGTCATGTGGGGACCCCTACGTCGCTGGCCGCTGCAAACAGCGGCCATCATCCTTTTCTGTGTGGTGACCCGCACTGTTGCGACCGAACCCTCCGTATCGGGAAGCGTTCTCCACATCTCGTCAAGCTCCGTTACCGTTTCGGCAGGTGAGACCGGGCGGCTCGGGCTATGTCTCGCTAGCGTTCGTCGCTTCAGTCGGCCCTCGAGTTGTCAACGGCCTGTCTCGATAGTCCGACGGGTAGCGTCGGGCGTTTGCGTTGTGTTCCCGCCATCGTTCGACGAACCAATCCGGCACCGGCGAATCCCCACACTGTTCCGCGAGCCGGTCGAGGTAGTCGATCTGTCTGTCGCCCAGGCGGTGGAAGTGACGCTCCGCGACGCCGGCGGCACGCAGGCGGGCGATTTCGTCGTCGTGGTCCCGGCGCCGCTCGGTGAACGGGGGCAACGCAAAGTCGCCGGCGAGAGACCGCGCGAACCATCGTGCCTGGCGTTGAAAGACAGGGAAGGGGACGATCCGAAACGACAGGCCGATGAATGCCAGCGTCGGGTATTCCACGGCAACGAGTTGTCGGTACAGGCCCTTGACCCAGTTGTCGCCAACCGTCGCCAGACCCTCGTCAAGAAAGGCGAAGCGATACCAGTACCCGGTGCAGAACAGCACGGCATCGACGTCGCGAATCCGTTCGCCGTTGGTGAGGAGGACCCCGGTGCCGTCGAAGCGGTCAACCGGGGGGCAACGTCTTACCCGACCGGTCTGCTCGGAAAGAGGCCGCTCCTGGTCGAACAAGCGTCCCGAGAAGAACACCTGTGCGACCGCACCCACTTCCCGGGACAGGTCGCCACCGGATACGGAAGAACCGAGCACGACGACCCGCAGACCATCGAAGGCATCTTGCCGCCGGTAGTTGTGGCTGTGCAGGGCCATCCCGGGGAAATCCGACAACCCCGGTAGTTCCGGCACGCGCGGCTCGGAGAAGTGGCCGTTGCAGACCGCCACCGCGTCGAATGGCTCGCCGTCGACGAGCCATCCGTCGCGCCGTTCCACCCGTCTCACCCGGTGTTCGAGACGGACGTGGTCGGCAATGCCGGTGTCGGCGGCGAAACGCCGCAGGTATTCCAGCACCCGGGCATGGTGCGGATAGCGGCGCCGGTCGTCGCCGCCATGCCCCGCATCGTCGAAGGCATGGTCCTCGAAGGGCATCAGGTCGCGAGGCAGGTTGACCCGCAGCGAGGCGTACAGGGAACCGTGAATACGTCGGCTCGGGCGCTGGCCGAGCGGGTCGTCTTCCACCTCGTCCGTGTAGTTCCAGAGTCCACCGATCTCACCGGACTGTTCGAACACCGCGACGCGGTGGCCGGCGACGAGCAGTTCGTGGGCGGCGGCCAGGCCGGCGGCGCCCGCGCCGATGACGGCGACCTGCACCGCGTTGCCCCAGCGAACCCGGCTACATGGTCCGCGTACGGAGCCCCTGGCTGACGCGGATCTCCAGGGTGTGCGCCGTCGCTGGCTGAGTCGCGAGGAACACGGCCGCGTCCGCGATGTCCTCCGCCTGGATCAGCGAGTCCGGATCTTCATCCGGGAATCCTTCGCTGCGCATCCTCGAGACCGTCGCGTCCGGCAGAATCACGTGCGAGCGGATGCCCTGCTGGAGGTACTCGGCGACCAGCGTCTTGGTGAACCCCATCACGCCGTGCTTCGAGGCCGCGTAGGCGGAACGGTTGCGGGGGCCGACAACGCCGGCGCCTGAAGAGATATTGATGATGCAGCCGTTGCCCCGCTCCAGCATCGACGGCAACGCGTACTTGGTGCACAGGAAGAGCCCGCGCAGGTTGACGTTCATGACGAGATCCCAGTCCTCCACCGGCAACTCGTGCACCGGCAGGCGGGCGACGGCGCCCGCGTTGTTGACCAGGATGTCGATGCCGCCGTAGGCATCGCGAGTCGCGTCGATCATCTTGCGGATGTCGACCTCGTCGGCCACGTCGCAGGGAATCGCCAAACCGTCGATCTCGCCCGCGACGGCTTCGATCTCGCCAACGCTTCGCGCCGAGCAAACGACCGATGCCCCTTCCTTCGCAAACGCAACCGCGATGGCCTTGCCGATGCCGCGCCCCGCGCCGGTGACCACCGCCACCTTGTCCTTCAACCGCATGATCTCCTCCCGATTCGAAAGCGCGGGGAGTCTGTCGGATATGCCTCGTCGTCTGCAAGCGCAAGCCCGCCTCGGCCCTCGACGGCCCTTGGCTTGGCGCGCGGTCAGAACAGCGTCATCTGCCGGTCGTCGCCGATGACCCGGTCGAAGTCGAGACCCAACGCCGTGAGAACGGGTTCGGCGACCGGGCGCACTTGCTTGTCGAGGTAGTGTTCCCGATCCGGCTCGTGATGCAGCGCATCCAACGGTTCGGGACCGGCGATGGTGATCAGGTAGGAGACCACTCGGCCGGGGTCGCGCGATTTTCGCGCCGCCGCGACGTGGGGCGGGGTATTGGCGGTGTACGCAGCGGGTTTCTTGCGCAAGCCCTTGCGGTAGACGAGCTTGTGGTCGAGATCGCCGTTGCGGAGCGCGGCGGTGACCTGCTCGAGATAGTCGCCCACCGGGTCACCTGCAAATAGACGCTTGTAGAGCTCCCGTTGGACGTCCTTGGCAAGCTCCGTCCAGTCGCGGCGGACGACTTCCATTCCCGTGAACTCGACATCGGCATGACCGTCGATCACGCCGGCGTAGCGCTTGCGCGCTCCCGTCGCCCCATGCCGCACCGACGGCAGAAAGAGCTTCAGGTAGAGCTTCTCGAATTCCATCTCCAGGCGGCTGGCGACTTCCCACTGGTCCCTGACATACCGGGCGATGGCGTCGTTCAGTTCAACCGCCAAGCGTGGCCCTGCATCCCTTGCTTCGTCGATTCCCATTCCGGAGCGCACGAAGAGGCTGTCGGTGTCGCCGTAGAGCACGTCGAAGCCGCGTTCCTCGAACCAGGATTTCGACCACTGCAGGAAGTGCCGACCCATGCCGGTGATGGCATTGGCGATGGCGACGTTGTGGAACCGGCAGGCGGGGGTTCCGAGCACGCCGTAGAAGGAATTCATGAGGATCTTGATGGCTTGCGATGCGACGGCATCACCCGCCCGCTTGGCGGCTTCGCGTGCCGGGAAGAGTTCATCGAGCATCCCTGGCAGGATCGCTTCGTCGCGGCTAAAGGCCACCCCGGGGCCGATCCTCACCACCGGATCGTCGGCGCCAGGTGCCGACGCGAATCCCAAGGGGTCGATGTTGAAGGTGCGGATGACGCTCGGGTACAGGCTCTTGAAGTCGAACACCCAGACGTTTTCGTGGATGCCCGTCTCCGGCTCGAACACGTGTCCGCCAGCTTGGTGGCGCGACACGCGGGCATCGTCGGAGCCCACCGTCGGGGCGACGATCCGCCGCTTGCGGAGCGCGGACAGATAGCGGAAATCGAAGGAGGCGATGCTCGCCGACACCCGGTCCGGCGTCATGCCGGTGAGCTGGCTGCGTGCCATCGCCAGGGTCACCAGACCAAGTTCCTCGACAATTTCCAACGCGAGCCGGGCATCCGTTCGGGCGTAGGCCGCGAAGGTGTCGAGATCGTCGTGATAGCGCGCCAGGATGTCTGCGGCCCGGTCGTCGCCGGCACCCATCTCGACCTTGCCTTCGTCGAGCACCTCGCTCGCGACGTTGTTCAGCGAGTAGCCGTCGAACCGCATGAACGCACCGCGCACCAAGTCCATGCCGTCGAGCACCAAGCGGCCGGGAATGGACGCCTGACCGCTGCCGAAGTATCCCTCGGCCGCCCGCACGCGGACCGCGCCGACGTCGCGACCGATCTCGAACGGGAGGCGGACGCGCTTGGCGATCCGGTTCAAGACGTTGAGATCAAAGTCGATCACGTTCCAGCCGGTCAGGATGTCGGGATCGAGTTCCGCAACGCGCTTGCTGAACGCGGCCAGGGCATCACGCTCGTTCGCGCAGCCGATGGCCCGCTCGGGCATGGGCCGGCTGTCCGCATCGACGATGTAGACCTCGTCCGCGCCTTGCCCGTAGACCGCGATGGCAAGCAGGCGTTTGGCGGTCGGATCGGTCTCGATGTCGAAGGACAGCACCGACGGCGCCGCCTCGACGTTGGCCGGGCGGACAAGGGGGTCGTCGTAGATCCTCGTGATGCGTTCGCCGGCTTCGAATGCGCCTTCGATTTCGCAGCCGCCGCGGATGTCCCGATCGATCAGGTAGCGAATGGCAAAGCGGACGTCGGCTTCGAAGGCTTCCACGCCCTCCCGTTGCAGGCGCTCGCGGACGGGCACGGTGTCCTGGGGCACGGCCACCTCGACGCGCAGCACCCGATCGCCGGCGAAGGTCTTCCGCGCCGTCTCGAATTGGCGCGTGGCACCGAGCCGAAATGCCCGGTCGGCATCCCGGCGGCGAATGTAGAAGTGGGGAATCTGGCGGTGGTCCCGCACCAGGAACGTGCCGCCCTGTTCCAGCACGCCGTAGAGGTGCACCACCGGGACACCCCGATGAACCCGGTAGCTCGCTTGGAGAATGAAACCGCGGGCCGTGTCCGCGGCACCGGTAGTCGCCGTCGCATCGCTCCTGGGGCTTACCGCCACATATGGGTCCCGCCGCAGACGGCAATTGCCTGGCCCGTGATGTAGGAACTTGCCGACGACGCGAGGAACACCGCGATGCCCTTCAAGTCATCGGACTCACCGAGCCTTCGAAGGGGCGTGTTCGTCTCGGCGTTGCGCTTCGCGCCCTCGTTGTCCCACAACGCCCGGGCGAAGTCCGTCTTGATGAGCCCTGGGCAGATGGCGTTCACCCGCACGCCGCTTGGTCCGTACTCAAGGGCCAGGTTGCGTACCAGGGCGATGTCGGCGAGCTTGGAGATCGCGTAGGTACCGAGCGACAGCGACGGGGTGAACGCGCCGGTGCTCGCGGTGACCATCATCGAACCGCCGCCGCTCGCCACCATGTCCGGGGCCACCATCTGGCAAAGCCAGTGGTTGGAGCGGATGTTGGAACCCATGATCTTGTCGAAGGCCGAATCCGGGATCTCGGACATCGGCCCGTAGAACGGGTTGATTCCGGCGTTGGCGACCAGGATGTCGATGGGGCCCAAGCGATCGCGGGTCTCGGCAACCAGGTCTTCGAGCTGCTCCTTGTAGCCGATGTTGCAGGCCACGGGGATTGCCATCTCCTCCCCGCACTTGTCGTTGATCCCGCGGCAAGCGGCCTCGCATTGATCGAGCTTGCGGCTCGAAACCACGACCCGGGCACCGTGTTCGGCCAGACCCTCGGCCATCGAGAGACCCATGCCCTTGGACGCGCCCGTCAACAACGCGACCTTGCCGGTGAGATCGAAGAGAGTGGTTGCTACAGACATCGGGAACTCCAAGTAGGTGAGCGCGAGAGGTTATCGACTCGGGTTGCCCAGTGCCACCGGCACGGATTGCTCAGCGCCTCGCTAGAACCGCAGACGACGCCCTGACGGTCGCCATGATCACGTTCATGCGGATGTTCTGCCCGGCCCGTGGTGGCGAGTCACTGGTTCACCGCGTCGATTGGCCTCACCAGCATCTGCCCCCACTTGGTGCAGCGTCAGTCAGGGCAACAAAAAGCTGTTCATCTCGGTGGAGGCAGTGCAATTCGAGGATAGGGTTACCTGACAACGACCGGATCAGCGTTACGAAGCAACTCCTGAGTCAGCCGAGTACGCCGCGCCTTGGACATCGGGTCCCTATACACCTCTCGGGACATCCGACAAACCTCGCGACTCGTTCCGAGCATGAAATCTCAAGAGGGCGTCGCTTGAACCACCCTGCGAACATGCGCCCAGATGGCTTCCGGAACACCGCCCGAAATGTCGTCCGTGCCATAAACACCACAATCTTCTCCAAAGACCCCTGAGTAAGCTATCACGTTGGAAGGTCCAAAGCTGACTGAGAATACACAATTTGGACTCGTGTACCACTCAAGTTGAATGAAACCATCGGCCTCTGGTTCGATCTCCGGAGAAAGGCCCGATGCCCTCGCTTGTATTAGGAACCGGTTCGCATTGACGAGGGTATCGTAGGCAATCGGCGACGCGCCTTCACCGTCCCAGTTCTCTTCAAGATAGTCTAGGTATTCGCTGCCGATCTGTGCGCGGTATTGCTGATCCAATTGGAATGCCTGCCTTAGGCATCTGTCCACGAAATCGCTTTCGCACGCAACGGGACGTCCGTCCTGTCTCGAGTATCGCGTCGCGTGACTCCACGAGGTATTGATCGGTAGCGCGGTAGCGCTAACGCAGTATTCATTCGCAGAGATCCAACGACCTAGGAGTCATCGTGTGGAAGAATATGTCGTTCTTGTATTCGCGCAGCCTGTCCAAAAGCGACCAAATGTCTGCCTGGTCTTCCTGAGTCAACTGAGCGGATACGTCAATGTCCAATATCAGCGGCAGAATATTGTCCGTTGGTTTGTCTATCGTCTGGATCACCACTGCATTGATGTCCTGCGTATGATTTAGCTTCAGTACGAGCCTGGTGAGGAAGTGTTCCACGCCGCTCTTCGATTTCATGAAGAGCTTCGGTGTATTCGTGAAGTAGTCGTCGAGTGAGTATTCGTCAAAATATGGAACATCCAACCTGTTCACATACCTGACCCCCAGCCGATCGATCCTGCACGGCGCTTCGTCGCCGAAGCGGTCGGCAAGGCCCGTGAACACGTCCCGTCCCGCGACCATATGAGAATCGGCAGAGATCGGCTTCATGGCTCTCCAACCCGGCGACTTCCGCTCGATTCTACACCGGCTCGTTCACACGCCCCGCAACGCTTCGGCGATCGGGTGTGCGACAAGAGTTTGTTGAGTGAACACTGACCCTCTCATGCGGTCGACCACAGGCGGTCGTACCAGTAGTCGCCGAACCAGCCGCTCAGGCGTGCGCAGCGTACCCAGAGCACGGGATTGGCGCCGGCCGACCACCGTCTTGCACGCCGCCTCGGCGCGTCCCGAGCCGATGGGCATGCTCCGCGCGAGGTACTCGTCGTAGCGCATCCGGCCGCGCCGCTCGTCGATGCAGCCGGCGGCCTTGGCGCATTCCGCGCTCCCGCCGCCAAGCCTGCGCAGTACCGCCAGCACGTCGTCGATGCGCCCCTCCTTGAACATTCCGCACAGCTTCCCCGCACACGCTTTGGCGGGGGCGTGGCCGTGGCGCGCGCGCCGGCGCGCGTTCCCCGACGCCTCCGGCGACGACCGAGATCGACCCCGACAGCGCCGCTCACCAAGGATTTATCGCACACCCTCGGCAATCTCCGTGGCAACGCCACAAACCGAGGACATCCACCGAACGCGGATCTCGACGGGTCACGAAGCTTGGGTCGATTCCTTGGGGTGACGGCTTCTCATGAACGCTACGGGGCCGCATTCGATTCCGTTCTCCGTGTTCTCATAGCGGGTTCGGCGACTCTTCCGGGCTCGGCGATCGGTAGCATGACGATGCGAAAGCCGATACGGTAGCCGCACCGCCGACAACCGCGGATGGCTGCCGCGAGATGGGGGCCGAAGGACGACGAACGGTCCGCGATCCTCGAGGCTCGCTTGGCAGGGGGAAGTAGGAAGATGGGTCGTTACATCCTGCGCAGGGTGCTGCTGATCGTACCGACGCTGTTCGGCATCCTGCTGCTCACCTTCACCATTGCGCAATTCGCTCCGGGCGGCCCCGTCGAGCAGATCATCGCCAATGCGACCTTGGGCAACCTGTCCAGCACCACGGGCATCAGCGGCGGCGGCGGCGATGCGGGCGTCAGTTCTGAAGTCATGGATCAAGCAGTGGCCGGCCAAAACGCCGCCACCTACGGGCTCGACCCGGAACTGATCGAGGACTTGAACCGGCAGTTCGGTTTCGACAAGCCGGTCCACGTCCGCTTCTTCACGATGGTTTGGAACTACGTGCGGTTCGACTTCGGCGACAGCTACTACCAGGACCGCCCGGTGATCGACCTCGTGCTGGAGCGCATGCCGGTGTCCATTTCCCTCGGGTTGTGGTCGCTGCTCATCATCTACGGCATCTCCATTCCGCTGGGGGTCGCCAAGGCCGTGCGCGACGGCACCGCCTTCGACTTCTGGACCAGCACGGCAATCTTCGTCGGCTACGCGATCCCGGGGTTCATCCTGGCCATCATGCTGATCATTCTCTTCGCCGGAGGCGAGTACTTCGATTGGTTCCCGCTGCGCGGCCTTACTTCCGAGAACTGGCTCGAGTTGAGCTGGTTCGGGAAGATCAAGGACTACTTCTGGCACTTGGCGCTGCCGTTGACGGCGCTCACGGTGGGCGGCTTCGCGACGCTGTCGATGCTCACCAAGAACTCGTTCCTCGAGGAGATCAGCAAGCAATTCGTGCTGACCGCCAGAGCCAAGGGGCTCACCGAACGCCGCGTTCTATACGGCCACGTGTTCCGCAACGCCATGCTCATCGTCATCGCCGGATTTCCGTCGGCTTTCGTCAGCATCTTCTACTTCGGAAGCGTCTTGATCGAGGTGATCTTCTCGCTGGAAGGCATGGGCCTGTTGTCCTTCGACGCCATCATCAAACGCGACTACCCAATCTTCTTCGGCACGCTGTTCGTGTTCGGGATGATCGGGATGATCATGCACATCATCGGCGACTTGACCTACGTTCTGGTCGATCCCCGGATCGACTTCGAGACACGCTGATGCAACGAGCCGGGTAGACTCAGGCAAGAAACCACGACGGCCATGACACGCGATCCGCTTGACCACATCGTCCCGCGAACAGACGGGGCAAGCCCATGAAGCTCTCACCGCTCACGCGCCGCCGGCTGAACAACTTCAAGGCCAACCGCCGCGGCTACTACTCCATGTGGATATTCTTCGCCCTGTTCGGAGTCTCGCTGTGCGCGGAGTTCATTGCCAACGACAAGCCCATCGTCCTCTACCTCAACGGCGAGCTGCTGTTCCCCGTATTCGAGTTCGTGACCGAAGCCGAACTCGGAGGCGAACTGCCCATCGAAGCGGACTACGCGGATCCCTTCGTGCAGGATCTGATCGCCCAAGGCGACGGCTGGACAATCAATCCGCCGATCCGCTACAGCTACCGCAGCATCGACCTCTACATCGAGAGTTCCGCGCCCGCCCATCCATCGTCGCAACACTGGCTGGGCACCGACGACAGTGCCAAGGACACCCTGGGTCGCTTGATCTACGGTTTCCGCCTGTCCGTGCTGTTCGGCATCACCCTGACCGTCTTCAGCTCCGCCATGGGCATCGCCGTCGGCGCGCTGCAAGGCTATTTCGGGGGCCTGGTGGATCTCATCGGCCAACGGCTGGTGGAGATCTGGGCATCGCTTCCTACCCTGCTGATCCTCATCATCCTGTCGAGCGTGATCGAGCCCAACGTGTACTGGCTGGTCCTCATCCTGATGATGTTCAGTTGGATGGCGCTGGTCTCGGTGGTGCGCGCGGAGTTCCTGCGCGCGCGCAACTTCGACTACGTGCGTGCCGCACGGTCGCTGGGAGTTTCCAACCTCACCATCATGCGCCGGCACGTCCTGCCCAACGCCATGGTCGCCACGCTGACCTTTGTGCCGTTCATACTGAGCGGCGCGGTCACCACGCTCACGGCCTTGGATTTTCTCGGTCTCGGCCTGCCTGCCGGCTCCCCTTCCTTGGGCGAACTCCTGGCCCAAGGAAAGAACAACGTTCACGCGCCCTGGCTCGGGCTGACGGGCTTCTTTACGTTGGCGATCCTGCTGACGTTGTTGATCTTCGTCGGAGAAGCCGCACGCGACGCACTCGACCCGCGACGGGTGATGAAGGATCCCTTGATGGCTTGAGCGACGCATCGCCCGGGCGATGCGTGTGCAGGAGTGCGGCGGCGATCTGGGGCTTCACCCCTCGGAGATTCGCGCGAGCGTCTCCTCGAGACTGGTCAATCGCAACCCTAAGGTCTCGGCCGCGCGTTCGGGGTCGATGGCGTCGTCGTGGTCGAGGACGCCCAACATGGCCCGGGTCACCGACGGATTGGCGCTGATTCGCTCCAATAGCCACGCCATGGCGTAGCCAACGCCCATGGGAAGCGACAGGGTCTTGGTTCCGATCGCCGAAGCGGTCCCAATCAGTTCCCGGCGGGAGAGCGAACGCGGCCCGGCAAGTTCCACGACTCCGGTGGGCCCATCGGGAGCGATTCCGGCCCTGATGGCCTTGATCACGTCTCCGGCGTAGATCGGCTGTTCGCGGCTCGCCCCCCGAAACGTGACCGCGAGTCTTCGTCGCGCGCCAGCCAGGAGCGCCCGGCTTGCGAAGTCGCCCTCGCCGAGCACCATCGGCACCCGCAGGACCAGGCTCGGCACCGGCGAGTCGAGCACCAGCGACTCCGCGCGCGCCTTGGACGCGAAGCAGGCGTTCCGGGAGTCACCATCCGCGCCCAGCACCGAGAGGTAGACCAGGCGCCCCACGCCCGCCGTCTTCGCCGCATGGACCATGGCGCGCGTGGATACCACATGCGCGGTCTCGTAGGTCGCTCCGACGCCCTCCTTGAGGATGCCCACCAAGTGCACCACCGCATCGCAATCCGCACAGGCGTCGGTCAAGGCATCCGCATCGGTATAGTCCACGATGCGAACGTCGCCATGATCGGCGAGCATCGCCGACGCGCGCGAGGTTCGCACCACCGCGCGGGTGGCGGTATCGACGGCTTCGAGCAGACGCCGTCCCAAATGGCCGTTGGCACCGGTGACGAGAACCCGGCTCACCGAGACCGAATTCCTTCGATGCGTTCGACCCAGGCGGTTTCCAAATCGCGTGCCTGCTCCACCAAGCGGCGCTTGTCGGAATCGCTCGCGGACTTGTCCGACACCCGATACAAGAGCTTCGACAGGGCCCGGTAGTCGACCGCCAGTTCACGCGCCTGCCGAGGATCGACCGGACCCGGGGTTTCGGCGGCGGCGAGCGCCTGGAAGTAGTCCCCGGCGCGCTCGCGGCATTCCGCCCAAACGACGGCGTTCCACCAATTGCCGTGCTCGCCGGCGTGACCCGCATCAATGGCCGCGACCCAGTTGCGGTACGCCTCGCAACCCACACCGTACCCTTGCCGGGCGAACTGTTCCGGACAGCGCCACGCGTCCACGGCAAAGTCCAAGGCGACCGGAACGGCGGCGACATCGGAACGTCGTTCGCCGGGCGCGAACTCGAAGAAGCTCACCGGCGGGCCCGCCGCGTATTCCCGCCACGTCCCGAAACCAAGCCGCCCGGGGGTACTCTCGACCTGGTCGCTCCACGGTTGGGCTGTGTGGAACCCGTGATCGTCGTAGCCGAGTACAAGCTGGTTGTCGAGGCCCAGGAGCGAACAAACTATGCCGCGGTCCAACCGCTCGCGCACCGTTGCCTCGAGCCGCGCCTTGCGGTGCGCGTCCGCCGTTGGCGTCAAGGTGTCGATTTCCCTCATCTCGAGCCCCACGTTGCGCAGCAATCCGACGAACCGGTCATAGCGCCAGCAATAGGGCCCGCTGGGGCACAACTCTTCGTGGATGTTGATGAGGAAGGCGTGCCCGGAAAGGACGAATACCTCGGCACTCCTGCAGTCGATGCCGTGGTGATCGAGAACGCCCTTGACGACCCCCATCAGCGAGGTGTTGTCAGGCGGTTGCTCAATGGAAATCCGCATGGAAGAGAACCTTCTCTTGCGTGCCCTGCCTAAGCACTCACTTGTCTAGTCAATCGCGTAGCATAACGTCCTTCAATGTAGGAGAGGTGATCGTGCGCTCCCTTGGGCAACGCGCAAATGTTTCGTGCGTTCGTGTCGGCATCCAGCGTGCGGCGGTGCTACTTGCCTTGCTCGCCGCGGCCGCTTGCGACCCGGTGTTCGTTCTTCCGGGCGGCGCGCTGTCAGGCACCGATCGGCCCATGCCCGAGGACTGGTCGTTCACCCGGGACGTGTACACGATGCAGCTCGAGACGCGGCCCTCGGACCCGTATTCGGTCAACGTCTGGGGCGTGGAGGTGAACCACAACTTGTACGTCGCTTCGGACGGCGGCGTGTCCAGATGGGCGAAGGCCCTCGAGACCGAGCCGCACGTCCGTCTACGGGTCGGGGACGACATCTACCGGCTTCGGGCGCATCGCGCCGACGATCCGCGCGAACTGGAAGACGTCGTCGACGCGTATATCGCGAAGTACGGCGGCGACCGCGAGCAGAGCTTCGTCAATTCCGCTTGGGTATACCGGCTCAGCGCACGATGAGCGCATCCCGACAGGACGCCAAGGCTTCGAGGACCCGCCGCTGGCTGACCGCCGCCAACGTCGTTTCCCTGGCGCGCCTGGCTGCCGCGCCGTTCTCCCTGGACGCGGTGCTCGACGGAAACTGGCGCCTCGCCGGTTTCATTTTCGTCGGCGCGGTCGCCAGCGACTTCCTCGACGGTGCCCTCGCCCGCTGGCGGCGCACTGTTTCTCCACTCGGCGGCATCCTCGATCACACTGCGGACGCCGTATTCGTCACCCTCACGCTATGGGCGGTCGCCTATGCCGAGGTGGGCACGGCGATCGATGTGGTACCCGGTATTCTGCCTTGGTTCATCGCCTTGGCTTTCCTGCAGTACCTGCTCGACTCGAGGGCGCTGGCGGGCAAGCCCTTGCGCACCAGCCGACTCGGCCGGGCCAACGGGATCGCCTACTTCGTCATCGCGGGCACGGTGATTGGGCGCAACGCGCTCGGGGTGGATTGGTTGCCGGAAGAGGCCATCTACTGGGCGGCGCTGTTGGTTCTGGCTTCGACCCTGGCCTCCATGTTCGATCGCTTGCGCGCATTGGCGAAATCGAAAGCCGGGCCAACCAAGGAGTGATCCGATGCTGATGATTTCGGTCAATGGTACGGCTGTCGCGCTTCGATAGCCTCGGTCGAGTTCCCATGGCGACCCTGGCGGGACCCGTTCGTCCGTGAACGACGCCGCGTCGGTCTACACCCCGCCGGATCGCCTGATCCGCGATTTCGCAAGCCGCGGCCTGGTGGTGCTCGCCCCCGAAGACCTAGGCATTCCCCCGGAGATCCACGACCTGATCTACGACAAGGAGAAGGCCGCGTTCAACGCTCGCCGGTATATCACCGCCTCGCTCATTCCCGAAGTCCTGGAAGTCGTCGAGTCTCCAGGCGTGGTTGCCGCATGCGACCGGCTCGTGGGGAAGAACTGGGCCATCGTGCCGTTCACCCACAACACGCCGTTCGCCAGTGGTCCCCGCGACCAGCACTGGCACAAGGACGACAACGGTCCGTACAACGCCCGCAAGCACCGCCACCACCAAGCGGTGCAGATCGAGATGCTGTACTACCCGCAGGACGTGCGCGCGGACAACGGGCCGACGGCGACGGTGCCCTATTCCCAGTATTGGACGTTCAACCACGAAGAGAACCACGACAACTTCGCAGGCGCCGACCACCTCGATTTCGCATACCACATGAGCGGCATGGAACGGGTGCCGGTCAGCGGACCCGACTCCCGCTACGACGAGGAGGACATCCGGCAGCGCCGTACGCCCCACGACAAGCGCATGCGGGACGCGATCCTGAACACCGGCTGGCCCTTGCTCGCATCGTTCGAAGTCGCACCGCTACGCGCGGGCAGCGTCGTGCTCCATTCCCACAACCTGTTCCACCGCGGCAACCACCGTCGCGACGATTGGCGCACTTGGCAGACCGAGCCGCGCTTCATGTGGAGGTTCTGGTTGTACCGCACCACCGACCCTGCCGGCGAAGCCCCGGCAGAGGTGGACTGGCGGGGCCTCGGCGTGGATCCCGTGACGTCGGTGGACTTGGCCCAGGCCCCCGACGATGTCACCGTGCTATGGCGA
This sequence comes from Pseudomonadales bacterium, assembly GCA_047518105.1. Classification (GTDB taxonomy): domain Bacteria; phylum Pseudomonadota; class Gammaproteobacteria; order Pseudomonadales; family Azotimanducaceae; genus VXYL01. Next base: position 17,450 of record JAKZRQ010000212.1, read on the forward strand.
CATCACCACCACTGGATACATACCGGCCGCCAGCCGTCCCCGCGACCCGAGACCCGAATGCACGCCATTCCCGATCGCCAACGGGAAGCGCAACGACTGCACGCGCAACTGCACGAGAACGGCGATGCCAACGAGGCAGCACGGATCGGCGCCGCCTACAAGCTGGCATCCAGCGGCGATACCGGGCTCGCCACCCGAGTGCTCGGCGAGGCGCTCCACAACGAGCGCGAATCCGTCCGGCGCGCCGCAACCTATGGCTTGGTTGCCGTCGGCGCCGATGCGACCGACGTGTTTGTCCGCGCCACCACATCGGCGGTCAAATGGGTTCGCAAGGCCGGCGTCTACGGTTTGGGCGATGTCGCACCGCTGACCCCGGACGTGCTGGCCGTCGTCGGCGAACGGCTGGTGAACGACCCTTCCGTCTACGTCCGTTCGGTCGCGGCGAGCGCCTTGGGATGTCTCGGCCGCCGCGCAATCGCGACAGGAGCCGGCGGGTCGCTCGTTCCGGATTGCGCGGCTGTCCTAGTGCGATGCCTCGAGCGCGACGAGAACCGCCTCGGCATGAACATCGCGCAGGACCGAAGCATCAAGTTCGTGCGACCCACAGACGAGTGCGACGTCTGCGAAGGCATTGGCATCGACTACGGCACCGAGCGGTTCAAGCGGGTGCGTTCGGCGGTCCGCGAAAACGCCCTGTGCTCGATGGTCATCCTGTGCTCCCACGGGACCGGAGTTCTTGGACGCGAACTCGGACCCGCGGTCCTGGCGCTGGCAGCGGTGGTGCGCACGGATGAAAACGTATTCTGCGTAGGGTTCGCGCTGGATGCCTTGAGCCGGCTTGCCCACATCCGGTCGGGCGAGGGGGAATCGATCCACGCGACATTGGTCGGGCTGATCAAGAAAATGCCCATTCATAGTTGGGAACCGCTGGTGCGCGGCGGGCTCGACCGATCGATCGTCGGCGAATTCAGCCAAGCGGAGCTCGAGCGCCCTTAGGTTCCTCGAGCGCCCCACGCCGGGATGCGCCGATCCCCAGGAACGTCAGCGCAAGACGTCCTTCCCCAATAAGACCACGACCTGCTATTAAGGCCACGCCAAAACAGGCGTGGTATGGATAGTGGTAGCTGGCAAGGATTTCGACCGGACTACTTACGCAGGCACTACCCGGGGTGGGCGAAGGAGTCGACTCGGGTTCGCTCGGCGACGGCTATGCAAAGTGGCGCCTCTTGATCGAGTCCGATCAGCCTATACAGGTGATGAGTCGACTCCGCAGCCCCACCGGGCACCTTTCCAAACTTTCCACCTTCCCCAACTACGCCACCGAGGAACCGTAGGCGAGTCCATCCTCGGGTCAGCCGCCGGTCACTCGAACAGCTCTCTGTTCGCCCGCGGCAGAAACAGCAAGCCGATCAGCGCGTTGAACACCACGAAGAACGTGTGCATCACGAAGCTGAAGGCAGCGACTTCGGGATAGTCGGGGAATAGCACCGTCCACAGCAGGAGCGCCCCGGCGTGGAACGGCAAGGGCAGCGCTGCGGCCAGGAAGATGACCGGCAGGAAGGCCAGCATCTGACCTAGGCTCACGTCCACCTGGAAGAGTTCGAGGGCTAGGGTGTAGACGATGACGGCGCCGATCAGATTGGGGGCCTTGAACAGGACGATCAGCAGGTAGTGGATCGGCCGCGCTTGCCGGAAGGCAGTCAGCAGGGGTTTCTCGCGCAGACCTCCTTCACCCGAGCGGAAGTAGGCGATGTGCACGGGCAGGTAGATCATGGCGAAGACCATCACCGAGGGCAGGATCACGTCCAGCGGCCACTCGGTCGACGCCGACTGCACCAGGTGGAAGTTCGCCGCGATGCCGATGGCGGAGAACATCAGCAGTTGGTAGATTTCCATTAAGCCCAGCAGGATCATGCTCGACAGGGCCTTCCACCCCGGCACCTTGTAGTGGCGTAGCAGGTACAAGGACATCGCGCCCTTTCCCACCTGCTCGTTCACCAGCGACAGGACGTAGGCGCTGGCGCGAATGGGCAGCATGCTGCCCAGTCTGAGTTCCGGCGCGTTGAACCAGCGCACCACGCGCCAAGTCACGTGGCTGTCGACGAGAAAGAAGAACACCGAATAGGGCATCATCAGCGCGAGCCACAGCAACCAGTTGGCTTCGCCGAAGAACTTGACGAGGTACTCCCACGCGTTCAGGGACTTGACCGCCGCCGCCGCGTCCACCTTGGTGTAGACGAGGTAGAAACAGCCTGCGGCCAACAGCCAAGTGGCCATACGAAACAGGATCGGCCAGGGCGACTTGCGACCCGGTTTCGGCTCGTCCCCAGATGCCGTCTGTTCGCTCATTTTCCTACCAGTATCGACATGGCTTAGTCGCCACGTTTCGCGAGCTCCACAAGTGCCTCGGTGCCTCGATCGGCCACCGCGGCGATTGGTGAGATGTCCGGTCGATGGCGCGCCGCGCGCTCGCCCACCAGGCCGAACGCACGTTGCTCGCCACTGCGTGCGTGCCAAGCCGGATTGTCCAGTTCGCGCACGCTCGTTCAGCCCGGCGAATACTCACGCCCGCCCCACGGCCAAGAGCTGGGCGGGCCGGTTCCTTGCGCCGTTGCGTGCCGGGGCTTGTGCGGACACAGTCGGCCATCAAACCAGGGCTTGGTAGACGAGGGTCTTCAACTCGCGCCGAATCGGATAGGAGGAGGACGGCAGAAGCTGCGTCGCGAACACGACGATCACTTCCTCCGCCGGATCGACCCAGAAATACGTGCTCGCCGCCCCGCCCCAGGCGAACTCGCCGGGCGAGTCGAGCACGTTGGCGGCGGCCGGGTCGACCACCACGGAGAAGCCGAGGCCAAAGCCGATCCCCTCGTAGGACGTTTCGCTGAACACCGGCTGGCCCATCGCCGCCAAGTCGCAATTGCCGGGCAGGTGGTTCAACGTCATGTACTCCACGGTCTTTCGGCCCAACAACCGGACGCCGTCGAGTTCGCCCTTGCCGAGCAGCATCCGGGCGAAGCGGTGGTAGTCGTCGATGGTGCCCACCATGCCGCCGCCGCCCGAGAGGAACGTCGGTCGGGTGTGGTAGCGGGACTTCTCGGGATCGTCCTGCAACCGGTACGCCGCCGGTCCCGCGTATTGGTAGCAGGCCGCGAGCCGGTCCGCACCGCCCGGCTGCACGTGGAACCCCGAGTCCTGCATGCCCAACGGGCCGGTGATGCGCTCCGCCACGAACGCGTCGAGCGCCATGCCTGAGAAATGCTCGACCAGGTAACCGCAGACGTCCGTGGAGACGCCGTAGCTCCACTGCGTACCGGGCGAGAACTTGAGCGGGATACCGGCGAGCTTCGCGGCCATGTCGTCCAAGGTGCCATTGCCCGTGACCTGGGCGCGCCGGTACATGGCGTCCACCGGGTGCGCGTTCATGAAACCGTAGGTCAACCCGGAAGTGTGGGTAAGCAAGTGCTTGATGGTCATCGGCGCGGCCGTCTTTTCGGTGACGAACCGTTCGTCGTCGCCCCGATCGAATACCTCGAGCTCGGCCCAAGACTCGACGTATTTGGCCACCGGGTCGTCGAGTTGGAAGCGCCCTTCCTCGTAGAGCATCATGAGCGCCGAACTCGCAATCGGCTTGGTCATCGAATAGAAGCGCAGCACGGCGTCGCGCTCCATCCGCCGGCCGCGTTCCACGTCCGCAAGTCCGCTCTGGTGGAAGAACGCTTCCTCACCACCGCGCGATACCAGGCACATTGCGCCCGGGTACTTGCCCTCGTCCACGTAGCGGTCGATATGCGCCGCGATGCGCCGCAGCCGGTCCGGCGAAAAGCCGTTGGCCATCCGTCTTTTGTCCCCCAGCCTGCTCCTCCAAGCCTTGGCGCAGCATACCCGACTCGCGCCTGGCATGGTGACGTTGACCACCGCCGGGCAGCGCCCCCTGAAAGGGCTACGCTCCGAGAAAACATAGGTTGCACACGATGGGTTCTTCGACTCCGGGAAAGCCCTTTCAGGGGCTGTCGGCACGCAAAGGGGACATTTCTACTTTGCGTTGACAGGTGGCCAAGAACGCAGCCGGACGTGACTTGGTTAGGGGGATATTGACCGACCGCAAGTCGTCCTCTACTTTGCACCGAAAGGGTAGGTTCAGCGAGGTGCTGGACGTGGTCGTTCCAGACGGGCGCGGATTGAGGTACGGTGCAGATGGTCGGTTCATCGGGCTCAGCGTCGAGTTCTATGCTCGCCGCGCTGCTTCCGGGTGTTGCCCCACGGCTTCCAGACCGGAACCTGCGCCGGCTGCGCCTGCACGGGCTCATCGAGCACATCCCCTTCACCCGTCCCGGGTTCCAAGTGGCCCGAGACGCTTAGCTTTGCTTACTTGATCGAGGGGGAATCAATGGACGCCGACCTGGAGGAGCAGCAGTACCTGTTTGACTTGAACGGCTTTCTCGTTATCGAGAACGTGCTCGGTCCCGGCGAGATTGCCGAACTCAACGCCATGATCGATGCCCAGGACCTGCCGCCGCCGTCCCAAAGATCTCCGCGTTTCGGGAGCGCGGCCGGCGCAATCCGCAAGACCGGCCCCGGCTTTCTGCAGTGGGGCGAGCCGTTCGTCCGGCTGATGGACCACCCGGTCCTGATGTCCATCCTGCGGATGCGTCTCGGCGAATGCTTCCGTTTGGAGCGCCTCTACGGCATCTACATGCGCAAGGGATGGCCGGCAGGCAAGCTACACGCCGACTACGGTGCCAGCGCGCGCAATGCCGCGTCGGCTCCGGGCCAGTACTACCCGGTGCGCGAAAACTACATGCTGTCGGGTTTCGTCACCGGCGCCTGGAACCTGCGCGACACCGGTCCCGGCGTGGGCGGCTTCTGCGTCATTCCCGGCAGCCACAAGAGCAGTTTCCGGATCCCCGAGCGCATCTACGATGCCCACCAGGACTCCCGCTACGTGAAGATCGTCGAGGCGCCTGCGGGGAGCCTCACCCTGTTTGCCGAAGCGTTGACCCACGGCACGGCCCGCTGGGACGGCGACTACGAGCGGCGCACCCTGCTCTACAAGTACTGCGTGTCCAACATGAGCTGGGGAATGACCCGCGTCACCGCCCCGGAGGGCATCGAACTCACGCCTCGCCAGCAGCAGTTGCTCGCCGGACCCGGCGATCCGGTGACACACTTTCCTTCGCTGTTCTCCGAGGAACTCGCTGCCAGTTGAGCAGGTAGGCTTGCCACGTCCGTCGAAGACGCCCCTAAGACCAGTTCACATTGATGTACGAACTGCGCTAGTGTGCGGCGATCTCCGTCGCCGCATCGACCATGTCGGACAACGAAAAGCGCGACTGTCCTCCGCCTAGACCGTCCGATCTGGAGGCGCGGGAAGCGGCCGCTCGCTACGAGGTCGTTCCCGCCACCGACGTAAACCACTGGCTGCTCGACCTGCTGCCCGAAAGCAAGGGCTGCATTCTCGACGTCGGCGCGGGCAGCGGTAGAGACGCGGCATGGCTAGCGGCACAAGGCTACGACGTCGTCGCCGTCGAACCGAACCCGACGATGCGCGAAGAAGCCGAGAGGTGGCATCCCGACGGTACGTTCAAGCTGTTGGACGACGGTCTGCCCGATCTCTCGAAGACGTTCCGCACCGGGCTCTCCTTCGACTTCATCCTGATGAACGCCGTGTGGATGTTCATCGCGCCCAGCGAACGCGAACGCGCCTTCCGCAAGCTCGTGACGCTGCTCAAACCGAAGGGCGTCATCGCGATGACCCTGCGCCGCGGCCCGGTCGAGGTCGACCGTGGCATGTACCCGGTGTCGACGGAGGAGATCGAACGGCTCGCCCGTCGCCACGGCGCGTACGTCGAACGCGTCCGCAGCGCCCCGGACCATCTTGGCCGACGCAACATCACCTGGACGCAGATCGTCGTCCGGCTGCCCGACGACGGTGCCGGCGCGCTACCCCTGGTTCGCCGCATCGTGCTGAACGACGACAAGTCGTCCACGTACAAGCTCGCGCTCTTGCGGGCCATCTGCCGGGTCGCCCACAGTGCGGCGGGGTTCGCCCGCGAAGCCGGCGAGCAGGTGGAGATCCCGCTCGGCATCGTGGCCCTCTTTTGGCTGCGGCTGTACCTGCCACTGTTGCGGGAGGATGTGCCGCAGAGCCCCTCCAATACCGCCGGGTTCGAGCGCCTCGGCTTCGCCAAGGATGCGCTGGCGCGTCTCGGGGACATCTCGCCCATCGATCTTCGCGCCGGCGGCAGCGTCGGCGCAGATCGTCGTTGGGCCATGCATGGAGCACTTCGCGATGCCTGCCAGACCATCGACCGCATGCCTGCGCACTTCCTGACCTATCGCGACGGCGGCAGGATCTTTCCCGTTGTTCGTCGCTCGCCGAGTGTGCCGAGCAGGCTGGTCCTCGATGAGGCCTACTTCCGGAGCTTCGGCACGCTCTCGGTGCCCCTGCACCTGTGGCGCGCCATGCAGCGCTACGCCGTTTGGATTGAGCCGGCCTTGACCGAGGAGTGGCTCGGGTTGTCGTTGAAGTACGCCGCGCGTCAAGACCGCAAGCTCGACCAAGCGTCGGTCCGGGTCGCCATGCAATGGAACGAGCCCGAGCGCGATGTCGCGGACGTGCGCCGACGCGCGGTGGAGATCCTCGACCGCGAACGACGGCTGTACTGCGTTTGGACCGGAAAGGTGCTGCGCGGGAATAGCCTGGATGTCGACCACTGCTTCCCCTGGTCCGCATGGCCCTGCGGTGACCTTTGGAATCTCGTGCCCGCCAACCGCCAAGTGAACCAGCACCAAAAGCGCGATCTGCTACCTGACGACGCCACGTTGCGAAACGCCAAGGACCGGATCATCGACTGGTGGGACTCCGGCTACTGTGCGAAGCCCGTACTCGGCGAGCGATTCAAGCTCGAAGCAAGCGCCCGGCTGCCTTCGGTCGGAACAAACGCGGATTTGGAGGACGTCTTCACCGCCCTGGGATTCCAGCGGCTGCGACTCAGCAACGACCAGCAGATACCGGAGTGGAATGGCGTGTAGGCCA
>JAKZRQ010000213.1:0-11481 GCA_047518105.1 Pseudomonadales bacterium
GCGATGTGCAGTGGCGTTCGATTGCGCTCGTCCACAGCGTTGGCGTCCCCACCAACGTCGACAAGCAGCCTGACGACATCGGGGGAGTTGTTGGCCGCCGTTGCCAAGTGCAACAGCGTCGAGCCGCTCTCTGAACGGCTATTCGGGCTTCCACCATGGGCTTCGAGGAGAGCCCGAACGACTTTCGCCTCGGCGTTGAACATGACCGCCAGCGACAACGGATCGAGGTTCCGTTGGTCTCGCGCGTTCATGTCCGCTCCCGCATCAAGAAGCATTTGGATCAGCGCGCCGTTTGAAGTTTCGATGCCACCCTATGCAGCGGCGTCCGGCCGCGGTCGTCTCTCGCTTCCAATTCGGCGCCCGCATCGACGAGGTACCGAAAGACGCGCGCGTTCGCGGGTCGGTGGAGCGGCGTCCGGCCGCGATCGTCTCTGGCTTCCATGTTCGCGTCGGCGTCCACAAGGGCTTGAACCGCCGCCGGACTTGCGGCCAAGTGCAGCGGTGTTCGGCCGTCCCCGTCTTTTCCGCTCGGCTTCGCGCCGGCCTCGAGGAGAGCTTGAAGTACGACCGCATCTGCGTTTTCGGCTGCGCGATGCAACGGGGTCTCGCGCCAGCTATCCCGCTTGTTGGGCACGGCGCCGGCGTCAAGGCGCTGCCGAATCACCTCCGGGCTTCGCCTGCTCCGAATAGCAAGGTGCAGCGCGCCACCCGAATTGGGATTCGCGCCCGCATCCAGCAGAGTTTGAATGACCACCGGACGGTTCGACGTGACCGCCAGCCTCAGCGGTTCTCCCAACCATCCGCGAAGAGGCGCTGCGCCGGCATCGAGGAGCGCTTGGATCACCTCGGGATTCGCGTTGTGACGGGCCGCCACATTCAGCGGCCGATCACCGTCTTGCGCTCTCGCCTTGGGATCGGCGCCCGCATCCAGGAGCATCCGAACCACCGCCGGGTTCGTGTTGTGCGCGGCCGCCCGCAACAACGGTGTCTCGCCCCGGTGATCGCGGGCATTCGGATCCGCTCCGGCTTCGAGCAGTGCTTGCACCACCGAGGGATCCGCACTGCCCTCGGCCGATCTATGCAGTTCGGTCTCCGTCCCCCGCTCCATCGGGCCCGAGGGCCCTTGCACCGCGCACCCGCAGATCGCCGCGCACCAAGCCGTGGTTGCCCAGAGCAACGCGGCTGGGCGATATCCTCAATCAATCACCGGATTCAGTGCCTTCGGACGGCTTCGCCTGGCGGTACCATAGTCCGAGTCCCGCGAAGCACTGCCAGACCCACGGTAGCCAACGGACAAGCGCAAGGCTCAGCCACAGCGCCCAAGCGAGAATGAGAACCTTGTAGCTCCAAAGGGGTACCGACCAGACGCTGGCCTGGGGTATGGCGTCATCCGTTCGATCCGCGAACCAGCGCAACTCGCTTGGCGCCGATTCGTAGCCCGTGACGTGCATGTCCGGGTTGCCGAGCAGGCCAACGCCGACACCGGCGACGATGGCGGCAAACGCGGCCAGGGTCAGCGCGCCGAAACCAATCTGAGTGAGCCGGTAGACCGACTCGGAGAGACTCGCTCCCCAGGATCGCCGCGAACCGTGCGCCAGGAGCCAAACGACGACCACGCCCAGCGCGAACCAGGAAGAGGTGCTGAAGCCGAGACCCAGGAGAAGCCAGTGGTGGGTGCGCAACGGCGTCCACTTGAGACGCCCCAGGATGAGACTGGCACCGATCAGCGCCACCAGTTCCGACCAGTAGAGCACCGCCGGCCCGAGATCCGGTCCGCGGGTGAACAGAAGCCAGCGGTTCGACGGCATCGCCAACTCGCTCACCAAGTTGCCCGACTGCGCTCCGAGCCCGACTTCGGGGGTGCGAACACGCAATCCCGGGCGCCCGGCTTGCTTCCAGGCGATCGCCAATGCGTGTTCGCCGGGCAGAATCGGCACCGTGACTTCGCCGTCCGCCGCCACGATCGGCGCCGACCTTCCATCGATCCTCACGAACTCCACCTCCGCTTGTGCAGGCAGGCGGATGACGTGACTCCTTCCCCGTGTACTTCGATAGTCGATCGCCATGACCGAAGAATGTTGGTGGGCCCCCACCCGCGTCGAGACGTTCACGTTGTCGAATGCCAAGGTTTCCCCACCGACCGCCTCCGGACGCGAAACGGAAACAGTGAGGTTCTCGCCGGGCCGTGGGTGAAACACCCGGTGACGGCCGATCACATGCGCGTCGGGCAGGCTTTCCGGAACGCCGTCGAACTCCACCTTCCACTCGCTGCCAATAGCGAACCTCCAAACTTCCTGCCACGGCCGGTCCATCGGTGCTCGCAACGTCATCGACGATTGCCTGGGCAGCGTCGAATGCCAAGCGAATTGCTGTGCCGTCGGATCCATGGAAACCAGCACGCCATCGGCGCCTACGGCTACGTTCTCGTCGAGGACCGCCTCACCGTCGAGCAGGGGGACCTCGACATTCAGCGCGCCTGTCTCGGGTGCCACCCGTCTCGCCACACTGGCGATCCCCCAGTCGAGGTCCAGACGAATCAGTCTCTCGACGCGTAGAAAGACGGGCAGCCGGCTCGGCTCCCAACGCGCAACGGTGTCCGTGTCGCCCTCCTGGCGCAAACGGGTCAGGTTGAGCGCGCCCGCAGGCAGGATCCGATTCTGGATGCCCGCGACGAACCAATGCTCCGAGCGCACGGCGATGTCTCGTGGCGGTGCGGCGAACGGTATCTCCAGCGTGTCGCCTGGCGGTAGCGGGCCCTCGAGGGTCAAGGCGTGGCGGCCCGCCGCGAGATGAACCCACAGCACCCGCTGGGCGTCCTGATGCGTAGCCAAACCCGAACCACCTGCGATGATCCGTTGCGGTCGCCAGCCTTCGGCGGTTCCCGGCATGGGGACGGCGACGTCTTCCATGGCGTGCACCTCGAGGTGGATCGTCATGGTTTCTTCGCCCACCTCCACCTCGGCACCGACGACTTCGGCGCAGCGCGGCGCGCAGGGCGGTGGTGCCAGCAAACGTTCCTTCAGCTCGTCCAGAACTTCCGGCGACGGCGGTTGCGCCGACGCCGGTTCAGCGCCGACGAGGGCTACGGCGAGCAACACGGCCGAGGTCGCACCCGAGGCTGCGGTCTTCCTCGTCGGCAGCCGCCATTGCCAACGCCGGTTCGCGATATCGAAGGCGAACAGCGCCGCGAACAGGCCCAGCGCGACCACGGCGGCAAGACGCAATGCGCTGACCAGCCAGTCGGGCAGGATCACCAGCCGCATGCTGCGGTCGACATCCACCGGCCCGCTCCATGACAGCGAGTAGGACCGCCAGTCCCAGTTCGGCTTGCCCGGTCCCGTCTGCAACAGCACGCTGTCGTCGTAGCGGGAGAGAGCGATCGGTTCCGTCGCCCTGGCCGCGGCAACAGCATAGGCGCGCTCCCGTTGGTCGCTCTTCGCCCGGCTTGGCAACGCCGGCGGGCCCCTGCCGGCCAGCATCTCGAACAGTCCCCAGCTCTGGGCATCATCGTGGCGATGCGCCGGCGATTCGAGCTGGGGAAAGATCGCAATGCGGATCTGCCCCACGGCGAAGGGCACCAGGAACAGCAACAATACGACGAAGGAGGTGACGCGGTAGCCTTTCGCGACGCTCCGCAACCGCCCCGGCGGCGCGACCCGTACCAGGGCCACGGCGGCAAGCAGGTTCAGCCAGGTCCACAGCGGTGCGAGCGGTTCGTGGAAACAGAGCGCCATCGCGAGCAGAGCCACGGCGCCGGCAACTCGACCGAACAACCGTGCAGTGGCCAAGGTGATGATGAGAAGCAGGAAGAAGTCCAGCAACTGCCATCGGCCGATCCAACTCGACGGCGCGTCGTCGACCCCGATGGCGGCCAGCAGTCTGTGTCCGGGCGGAACATTCAGCGTCGCGCTCATGGTGGTCAGATCGGCTTGCCACCCGGCAACCGGAACCTCGCCTCGTGTATCGATCCGCCCTAGCGCGTCCACGTGTAGATTGGCGTTGCGCACCTCAACACCTTCAAGAGCGTCGTTGCGGGTGACGAGCAAGGTCTCGCCCTGCTCCCGAGCGTTCATGAGTACGTACGGCGCGGCCATGTCCAAACGCCAACTGTGCCGCATGGTTCCGGTGACGGCATCGGCGAACACGAAGCCCTCGCCATCGAAGTCCAACCACAGCCTGCGGTCGAGGAAGAGGCTGTTGCCGGTTTCTGCGAGCCCCCGGCTGCGCTCGACCACGACCAACGATTCGCCCGGCTCGACGCGGAACGCCGGCAGGTTGCGCCAGGGGGAGCCCACCTGGGTGGGATCAGCCGCCCGGGGCGCTTCCGCAAGGGTCGCTCGCAACTGCGGATTGCCCTGATAGCTCCAGATCTCCGTGGCGGGGAGGTTGCTCACGCCTTGGGACATCGTGACGCTGTTGGTCACGCCCGACGCCCGTGCCAGCAGCGTGATCCGCCAAGTGCCGGGGCGCACTTGGGCTTCAAGACCGCCACCTGGCGCGCCATCGGGCGATAGCCGAACGGGAAGTTCGCTCTCCAAGGAAAGCGGCACGAAGCCCTCCGGCAGGGCGGGCGCGAACCGCTCCTCGCGGACCGTGCCTGCGACGTTGATCTCGAATACGGACTCAAGCCGCGTGGGCACATCGTCTGCGATACGCCGAAACACGTTCATCGAGAGCTCGTCCATGATCGCTTCGGTCGGTTCGCCCTCGCCAAGCCAGAGCCCTTGATCGGTTCGTCTCGGCAGCGCGATCCGCTGGCCGTCCACGGTGAGCGCCAGAAGCCCGATTTGGCCGGGCACCTCGAGTGCCGCCGGTCGTTCGTCCCAAGCGAAGGCGCCGCCGATCCGATGTCTGCCCGGTGTCAACCGAATCGACGGCGAGCCGTCGTGCAGCACCACCTCGGCGCGTTTTCGTCCCACGGTCACATCCCGCGGCCAGACCTTTTCGTCACCCGGCAACGGCACCCACTGGTCGTCGCCGTAGACCGTCCAGGCCTGTTCGAAACGACCGCCGCCAGCGGTGACCGACAGATCGAGCTCGCGCGGCCAAGCGCAAAGGAAGTCTCCCCGCTTCGCGCCGGCACTGTCGTAGACGAAGGGGCAACGCCTGTGCTCTTCGCCGTGCAGAACCCAGGCCTGCCAATCCTGGAGATCCTTGGGGACGTGGGTGTCGCGACCTTGGCCATGCACCACCATGCTGGCCAAGGCAACGCACACGGAAACGATCACGCGAGTGCCCACGGATTCTCACTCCCGAACAACGTGCCGACGATGCACCGATGCGAACCGTCTTAACCGAACCACCGGCAATGCGCAACGACCGACGCTCGAGTCTCAGCCAACGGCACCCGCAGGGATCACGGTACAATCCCGGGCCGCAGACTCCTCATGATCCTCCGGAAACGCCGATGAACGTTGAAATCCGCCAAGCAACCGGCGACGAGATGGCGGATCTCGCCATCCTCGGCGGCTACGTCTACGGCGGCACGTTCGGGGACGGCGCCGACAACGTCATCGCCACCTCGATCCGGCCCGAGTGGACGCTGTGCGCCTTCGTCGACGGCAAGCTGGCGTCGAGCTTCTCCACCATCCCTTTCACCATGCGCGCCAACGGCAAAGCGATGGCGCTTGCCGGCGTGTCCACCGTCGGCACGCAGCCCGAATACCGCCGCCGGGGGCTGGTACGGCGAATTCACACCCAGGCCGTCGCCGACATGCGCGACGCAGGCCAGCCCGTTGCGGCCCTGTGGGCATCCCAGGCGGCCATCTACCAGCGCTACGGCTACGCCATGTCGACCCTGCGCCGCAGCTACGCCATCGACACGGTCGACATCGCTTTCCACGATGGAAACCCAGGGACTGGCCGTGTCGAACGCATGGATCTCGCCACCGGCTTCGACGTCGTCAAGCAAACCTACATCGCGTTCGTTGCCGAGCGCATGGGCTACCTGCACCGTTCCAAGGAGCTGTGGCTGCGCGACGTTCTGGCATCGGTGGAGGCGGACGGCCCCACCTGGGCCGCGGTGTGCTACGACCAGGAAGGCGGGGCGCAGGGCTACGTGATCTACACCCTGCGTGCCGACAAGGTGGACCATCCGGCCCGGGGCCAGGAACTCGTGGTGCGAGACTTGGTTTGGCTCAATCAGGACGCCTACCGTTCGCTGTGGAGCTTCATCGCCAGCCACGACCTTGTGGGTCGCGTTGTCTGGCGCGCCGCACCCATCGACGATCCCGCCCTCGAGTTCTTCCTGGAGCCAAGGCTGCTCAATGCGACGGATCGCGAAGGCGCGTGGTTCCGAATTGTCGATGCGCCGGCGGCACTCGCCGGACGCGGCTACGACACGACCTCGGAACTCGCCATCGGCATCGAGCCCGATCCGCTCACACCGTGGAACGACGGTACCTGGCGCCTGGAAACCGGCCTGGGCGGGGCGCACATGGCCAAGACAGCGGGTTCCGCCGACATCCGCTTGGATGTCAGGACACTGACCTCGCTGTTCACTGGTTTCCGATCAGCCCTCCAACTCGCCAATTGGGGCCTTCTCCATGGCGACCGACAAGCCGTGGCCCGTGCCGATGCGATTTTCCGAACGCGCCATGCGCCGCATTGCCCCGACCACTTCTGACCGTTCCTGCCGATCTTTTCCCATGGACGCGCAAACCCTCAAACGGCTGTATGAAGAGGAACTCGAAGCCCACGCAAGACCCGGTGGCGGCGACAATCGCCACGGTCGAAAAATGTACCGCGCCATGCTCAAGGCTTCGAAGACGCTGACGGCTTGCCGGCTGGACGATGCGCTGACGGCCTGGGTGTGGTCCGACCTGCATCTCGGCCACGAGAACATCATTCGCTACACGGGCCGCCCGTTTCCCAATATCGAAGCCATGGATGCCTGTCTCTACGACAACTGGGCGTCCACCGTCGGCACCCACGATGAGCTGATCTTCGTGGGCGATGTGGCCATGCGAGACGCGGTGGGTACACACACTTGGCAACGCATCCGTGACGGGGCCGGCAGGGCGAAGCACCTCGTCATCGGCAACCACGACCTGACCGGCTCTGGGGATCTGCGCGTCGATGGATTCGACGACGTCGGTTCGGTGCTGTTCGTCGACGGCGACCCACCGCTCGCCTTCACGCACATTCCCATGGCCAGTCTTCCCGACGGCTGCGTCAACGTCCACGGCCACACCCACAACGAACCACCACGGGCTTCGCCGCACATCAACGTCTCGGTGGAGCACCTCGACTACCGCCCGGTGGCATTGGGCAGGATCCAGGCGCTGGCCCGGGAACTCGTCGCCGGACGCCACCCGGACGGCGCGACCACGCTCGAACGGCTGGAGGCCATCGAGTCGTGAAGGCGATGAACAAGCTGGCGCCACCCCTCGCCGTCCCGGCCGTGCTCGCCGTCCTCGCGCTCGTACCATTGAGTACCGACGCCGCCGAACCGCCGAACGTCGTTCTCGTCATGGCCGACGACATGGGTTGGGCGCAGACCGGCTACTACGGCCACCCGGTCTTGAAGACGCCCAATCTCGACGAGATGGCGCATGCGGGTCTGCGCATGGACCGCTTCTACGCGGGTGCGCCGAGTTGCTCGCCGACGCGCGCCTCCGTGATGACGGGCCGCACCAACGACCGTACCGGGGTGTTTCGGGTCGGCGATTCGATCAACAAGCAGGAGAAGATGCTCCCCGCCGCGTTCCGCCAAGCCGGCTAGGCGACCGCCCACTTCGGCAAGTGGCACCTGAACGACGTCTCGCCAAGCGGCGACAATCCGCTGCCCGCCGACGATCCCCACAACCCCGGCGAACTCGGATTCGACTACTGGCTGAGCGCCACCAATCAGTTCAACCTGGACCCGCTGCTAAGCGAGAAGGGGGTGCCCCGGCAGTTCGAGGGCGACTCGTCCGAGATCCTCGTCGCCGAAGCGCTGCGCTACATGGCCGAACAGACCGGCAAGGACAAACCGGTGTTCGTGGTGATCTGGTACGCATCTCCCCACCGCCCCTTCGCCGCCTTGGCCGGGGACGCCGAACCCTTCGCGGCACTCGACGCCGGCTCCAAGGCGCATCACGCCGAGATCGTCGCCATGGACCGCTCCATCGGCGCGCTCCGCGACGGCTTGCGCAATCTCGGCATCGCCGACAACACCCTGGTGTGGTTCACCAGCGACAACGGCGGCTTGCCGAATATCGACTACGGCCCGGAGCATCTCGGCGTCCACCCGGACACCACCGGGCATCTGCGCGGCTTCAAGAAGGACCTCTACGAAGGTGGCCTGCGCGTACCGACGATCATCGAATGGCCGGGCGGCATCGTCCCGCGAACCACCAATTTCCCGGCCAGCACCATGGACATCTTCCCGACGCTGATCGAGGTCGCGAATCTCGATCCCGCGTCGATCAACGACGTCAACGACGGCATCTCCATCGCCCACGCGTTCACCTCCGAGCCCGCCCGCAGAGGCCGACCCATGGGCTTTCGCGCCAGCGGCGGCATCGCCTGGATCGACGACCACTGCAAGCTGGTGAGGAACTACGATGTCGAGAGCGCCGACGCGTACGAACTCTACAACCTGATCGCCGATCCCCAGGAACAACGGAACCTGATCGAGGGGCAGCCGGAGATCGCCGCCCGAATGCGCTCGGAATTCGAGACGTGGAACCGTTCCGTCGACAAGAGCATCACCGGCGCCGACTACCCCGAAGGCAGAGTCCTGCCTTCGGGCCGGACACCAAGGAAGACACCGCAAACGCCTGCGGCCAATCCGGGCGCCAAACCGGATCCGACTCGCGAAAATTGAGTCGGTCGCGGTACGCGCGAGCTCAATAGTCGTCCGGCCGGCGTCGCTCCTTCTTGACGTCGCTTCGGCGTTTCTTATCCGTCCGCCGCCTGGCTTTCTGGGTCTTGGATGGTCCCGTGGGGATGCGCGGCTTGGGCACTTCACACGCGGCAGCCACCAGCGCGCCGAGCCGTTCGAGCGCAACAGCCCGGTTGCGCACCTGAGTACGGTGGGTGTCCGCGAACACCACCACCTCGCCAGCCCCGGTCAAGCGATTGCCGGCAAGTGCCTCGAGCCGTTGGCGGACGGCGCTGTCGAACTCCGCTCGGTCTAGGTCGAGGCGGCACTCCACCGCCGTGGACACCTTGTTGACGTTCTGGCCCCCGGGACCGGAGGCACGCACGAAATTCCACGACAACGCGGCTTCCGGAACATCCAGTCCCCCAAGCTCGATCCTTGCCATCGCCTTCGGCTTCTAGGGGCTCCGCCGCCTGCGTTCGAGACGGTTGGAGCGGCGCCGACGCTGTGCCATCGATGCCTGCTGACTACGTTGATGGTCGACCAGTTCAAAGTACGCGTTCACACGATTCGCCTCCAACCGACCGGCCTCGATCTCTTCGCGGATCGCGCAATCCGGCTCGGTGTCGTGCCGGCAGTTGGCGAACCGGCAGCGGGCCGCCACCTCCTCGATGTCGTCGTAGACCCCCTCGAGTTCCTGCTGCGCCATCACGACGCCGAGTTCGCGCATGCCCGGGCCGTCCAAGACCAGAGTGCCGTCCGGCAGACGGTTCAGCGAGCGAGAGGTGGTCGTGTGGCGTCCTTTGGCGTCCTGTTCGCGAATGGGCCGCGTCGTTTGAACCTCGCTACCCGCCAAGGTGTTGAGCATCGTCGACTTGCCCACTCCCGAAGACCCCAACAGTGCCACGGTCCGTCCGGGTCCCAGCCAACGGCGGACCCCGCCAAGGGTGGTGCTGTCCAAGGCATTCACCACCTCCACCGGTACATCGGGCGCTTCGTGCTCGACGCGGCTGCGGAAAGCCTCGGGATCCTGGGCCAAGTCGGCCTTGGTGAGCACTACGAGCGCGTCAACGCCGACCCCTGCGGCAAGCGTCAGGTAGCGCTGCAGCCGATTTGTCGAAAACTCGGCGTTGCAGGACGTCACTACGAAGAGCTTGTCGACGTTCGCCCCGATGAGCTGCACGTCGCCCTGCGATCCCGCCGCCACCCGCCGCAGGACGTTGCTCCGCTTCAAGCAACGGACGACCTTGGAGACTTGGGCATCAACGAGCACCCAGTCGCCCACCGTGGGGCGCTCCTCCGGCGGACGCCGAAACCAGAACCGGCCAAGACGGACTTCCCGCTCCTCGGTGCCATCACAGAGCACGTGGCCCGTGCGGTGGATTGCCATGACTCGCCAAGGACGAAGCTCCACATCTTCCCGAGTCTCGATCTGCGCGGCGAAGCACGGGCCCCAACCGAGGCTCGTCAGATCCATGAAACGTCCGTTTGCATCAAACGAACAGTCTCCGCCGGCCCAGGGGCCGACCGCCCGCGCAAGGGCGTCCGTCAATGCGAACCGGGTGGTCCGCCGGCGTGTTCAACAAACGTTCCCTCGGTCGGTGTCGAGTGGCAAACACGAGGATGCGAAATAACCACTCCGAATTCAACCTCCGCACCCCTGGCCCCCCTGGCCCCCCCTGGCCCCCCTGGCCATGCCCGCCCGGATTGACGGTTCCACCGCGTCTCTATTCCCGTTACGCTGACCACCGCAAACGCAAAGCAAATGCAACGATGTTGACCGCCCAGGAGATCCGCCGATTCGAAACCGACGGCTATGTCGTCCCTACCCGATTTCGTCTCGGCGACGACGTGCTCGACGACATCCGGGAGATCCATGCCCGTCTGCTCGCCAAGCACCCGGAGTTCGCCGACTATTGCCCTGCGGTTCTCGCTTTCGACACCGGCTTCCTCGACATCGCCCGAATCCCGGCGATCCTCGACATGGTCGAGCAACTGATCGGCCCGGACTTCGCGTTGTGGAATTCGAGCTTCTTCGCCAAGCCCGCCCGGGTGGGTACCAGGACGCCCTGGCACCAGGACGGCGAATACTGGCCCATACGACCGCTGGCGACCTGCTCCGTGTGGATCGCGGTGGACCCGGCGACCCGGGAGAACGGCTGCCTGCGGGTGATTCCCGGCTCGCACAAGCGCCGCGAACTTGCCAAGCACGACTTCAACGGCGCCGATGGCCTCAGCCTGCCGCTTGAAATCCGCGAGGACGAGTTCGACGAAGCCACGGCCCGTGACCTTGTTCTCGACACCGGACAGGTGTCGCTGCACGACGTCTACCTGATCCACGGTTCCGAACCGAATCACTCCGAAAAGCCCCGGCGCGGCATGACGTTGCGTTACATGCCGACCACCTCGGTATACCGCCGCGATCTGGCCGACAGCCAGCGCACCGGGCTGCTAGCCCGCATTTCTCACCAGGGGCCGTGATGATCGCGGAGGATTTTGGCCCTGTGCGCGTGCTCGCGACCGAGAGCATAGCGGGGCCTACGGTTGAGGGAGCATGTGCGCGCACAGGGCCAAAAGACCCGCGAGGGCACGGCCAGCGCAGTCTGCAACCGGCATACCGGCATGATCGTTGGCATCGCGGTCAACTTCTTGAAACCATGAGCTCTTTTGACGCC
>JAKZRQ010000214.1:0-5367 GCA_047518105.1 Pseudomonadales bacterium
CTCGGCGTCAAAAGAGCTCATGGTTTCAAGAAGTTGACCGCGATGCCAACGATCATGCCGGTTGCAGACTGCGCTGGCCGTGCCCTCGCGGGTCTTTTGGCCCCGTGTACACACGGGCCGTGCGCGCACATGCTCCCTCAACCGTAGGCCCCGCTATGCTCTCGGTCGCGAGCACGCGCACGTGCCCGTTGCGTACAACGGGGCCAAAATCCTCCGCGATCATCACGGCCCCTGGTGAGAAATGCGGGCTAGCCGCGCAACAATCTGGCCAACTAATCTGGCTAGTTGGACCAGAATGGCGGAGTGGGCGCTACAGGACGCAAAGAACCAATTCAGCGCGGTTGTCGATGCGGCGATCCGGGGAACTCCTCAACGCGTAACTCGACGCGGCAAGCCCGCCGTCGTCGTGCTGGCGGCGGCGGACTACGACCGCCTGCAACACCTTGAGAAGGCCAAGGCGCCGACACTCCCGGACCTCCTGCTGGCGATGCCCCAGGACGGCGGGACCTTCGATAGGCTCTCGATGGACCCTCGCTCCGTCGACTTCTGATGTTCCTCGTCGATACCGATGTCTTGTCCGCATTGCGTCGACCGGAACGCAATCCCAACGTTGTCGCGTGGATCTCGGCTCAGAGGACTGCGGACTTGTACCTCAGCGTCGTATCCGTGGGGGAGATCGAACGCGGGATCGTTCGGCAAGAAGCCAACGATCCGACGTTCGCGCGCGCCCTGGCCGACTGGTTGGACAGTGTGCTGGCCTTGTACGGTGACCGCGTACTGCCTGTCGACCTCTCTACGTCGCGTCGTTGGGGCCGGTTGGCTGGTGCCATTGGCCACAAGGGCGTCGACTTGCTGATCGCAGCCACGGCGATCGAACATGGATTGTCCGTGGTTACCGGCAACGCGCGGCACTTCGAACTGGCCGGCGTTGCCGTCGTAGACCCGTTTGGCTAGTGCCTGTCCCGGCAACCGCTATTTCGCCAGCTTGTTGGCGAAGTCCCCGGCCCGGAAGAAGGACATCTTGTCCAGGTCGATGTGCCGCTGCATGGCGCCAACCACGTCTTCCGGCGTGAGCGCCGCGATGGCCGCTTCGCGATTGGCAATGAACGCCATGTCCCGATCCAGGAACATGTTGCTGCCGAGAATCGACGCAACCGCCGAATCGCTTGACCGTCGACGCTGGGCCGCGTCGAGGTAGCCGCTCTTGGCTGCTTCCACCTCCTCGGCGGTGAATCCCGATTCAAGCGCATTGGCGACTTCCTCCCGGAATGCCGCGACCACCTTGTCGGCGTTCTCCGGGGCGAATATCGCGTAGCCGTTGAATGTGCCGATCTCGTCGAGGGAACTCGCACTGAACCGGGAACCGACACCGTAGGAGAGACCGTCCTGCTGACGGATTCGGGTGGCGAGCCGCGAATTCAGGAAACCGCCCCCCATCATGTAGTTGCCGATGATCAACGCGGGGTAGTCGGGGTGGTCGTCGCGCATCTGGAACCGCTGGAAGGCGTACAGCACGGCGTTCGTCTTGTCGGGCGTCTCGATGTCGACGTTCTCGGCGGCGACATCCCCGTAGGGACGGTTGACACGAGCGTATTCCTCCTTGGCGCTCCACTCGCCGAAGACTTCCTCGAGCACCGGCACGATCTCGTCCGGGTCGAAGTCGCCGACGATCGACACGGTGCCGCCTTCGGCACCGTAGAAGGCGTCCCAGAACGCCCGGACCTGCTCGACGGTGACGGCCTTGTAGCGCTCGATCTGCTCGTCGAAGGTTGGCGTGTAGAAGACATGGTCCGCGTCGTAGCCGCTGTTGACGTGGCGGTTCAAGGCGTTGTTCGCTCGGGTCTGTGGATTGGAACGTTGCGACTCGATACCCGCCAGACGCTCTTCGCGCAGGAGCTCGAACTCCGCCGGGTCGAAGGCCGGCTCGCGCAGGATCTCGCCGGCAAGGCGGATCACCTCCGCCAGGTTCTCGCGCACGGTCGTCACCGAACCGCCGACGGAAAGGGCGCCGCCGTTGACGCCGCCTTGGACCTTCAGGCGGATCATCTCGTCGGCGATCTCCTGGCGGGATCGACTCGTGGTACCCCGCATCAACAAGGAACCGGCCAACGCCGCCGCAGTGTCCTTGCCCAAGAGGGAACTCTCGGTACCGTGCCGGAACGAGAAGCTCGCTGTCACCGCATCGCCGCGGTTTTCCTTGGGCAGGAGAGCCACTTCGATTCCGTTGGACAGGGTGAGCATGGTGGTTCGGCTCTCGATGTTATCGGGCGTAGGATCGAACGCTTCGCCCTCTGCCACGGCTTCGCGCCCGGTGTAGTCCGATACGAGTGCGGCGATATCGGGTATCTCCGGCACTTCGGCCCGAGCCGGCGTCTTCTCTGCAGGATAGAAATAGCCGATCGTGCGATTCGACGGCTTGATGTACTTGTCGGCGACGGCCAGCACGTCGTCGGGCGTCACCTCGGCTAACCGGTCGCGATGCACGAACATCAGCCGCCAGTCGCCCATGGAAGCCCACTCGCTGAGCTGCCGGCCGATCGAGCCGGGGTTGTTGAAAGACAGCTCGAAGCCGGACGCGAAGTCCGCCTTGGCGCGATCCACCTCTTCATCGGTGGGGGGCTCGTCGACCAGTCCGTGCAAGGTCGCCAACATGGCTTCGGTGGCTTTGCCGAGGTCGTCCTCCTGGCGCACCTGGGCATTGGCCATCAGCACGCTGGGCTCGCGAAGCTGATAGGCGAAGGCGGACGAGCCAGCGGCGAGTCCGGGCTCTACGACGTTCTTGTAGAGGCGCCCGGCCGGTCTGGTCGAGAGCAGGTGCGCCATGACGTCGATGGCGGCGAAGTCCTCGTGGGAGCCGGCCGGCACGTGATATGCCGCCATGACGAGCTGCACGTCGCCGACGCGCCGCAGCGTCACGGTTCGCTCGCCGTCCTGGGAGGGTTCCGCCGTGTAGGTCGTGAACAGTTGATTGGCGCCGGAGCGATCGGGACGGGGGATCGAGCCGAACTTCTCCACGACGAGTTCAACGGCCTGTTCGGGGTCGAAACGACCGGCGACCACCAGCACCGCGTTGTCCGGCTGGTAGTACTTCCGGTAGAACGCCTGCAATCGGTCGATGGGCACGTTTTCGATGTCGGCCCGCGCGCCGATGGTGGAGTTGCCGTAGTTGTGCCACTGGAAAGCGGTCGACAAGAGGCGCTTCTGGAGAACACGTCCGGGGTTGTTTTCGCCGCGCTCCCACTCGTTGCGCACCACGGTCATCTCGGATTCGAGATGCTCCGCGGCGATGAAGGAATTCACCATGCGGTCCGCCTCGAGGTCGAGGGCCCAGGTGAGATTGTCTTCGTTGGCGGGGAACGTCTCGTAGTAGTTGGTGCGGTCGAACCAGGTCGTGCCGTTGGGAGAGGTGCCGCGCTCGGTCAGTTCGGCGGGAATATCCGGGTGGTTCGGCGTGCCCTTGAAGACCAGGTGCTCGAGCAGGTGGGCCATGCCGGTCTCGCCGTAGCCCTCGTGCCGAGAACCCACCAGGTAGGTGATGTTGACGGTGATCTGCTGCTTGCTCTGGTCGGGGAAGAGCAGGAATTTGAGCCCGTTGTCGAGCTGGTATTCGGTGATGCCTTCGACGGTGGCCACCTTGGTGGCGGTGGCAGGCGCATCGGACGCCTGTTCTTGCGCGGCGCCGGTCGTAGCGTACGCCGCGAACAAGGCCGCCAGCGCGAACCCCGCGAATGGAATGATCTGTCTCATGGGTGTCATGGGTCTCATGCGTAGCGCTCCCAAAGTGCCGATTGGCCGGCAAGGTCGAAAATGGCCCGGAAGCCTACCACGCAACCTGTGGCAATGGCGTGAGCGTCATGCATTGCCGCAGGCAGTCGACCTCATTCGTGCAGCCCAAGTTGGTCAGGTTGCCGCAAGGTGCCGACGCCACTGGTGAGCAACGAGGCCATTCGATCTATCCTCGCACGATCATTTTTCGATCTTGGGATGGGGATGTTCCTAAGCGGGATCAGGGTATTGGACATTGGCTCGTAGGTAGCGGGCCCGCAGGCCCCGCCGCCGCCTCCGTGATGTCGGACTTCGGCGCGGATGTCGTCAAGGTCGAGCCTCTCGCCGGCGACCCCTACCGGGCGTTGCTCGGTGGCTTGCTGGCGGAGTATCCCAACTTCTTCTGGGACCAGGACTCCCGCAACAAGCGCAGCATCGCCATCGACTTCACCACTGCGCAAGGTCGCGATGCGATCGGCTGATCCGGCGTTCCGACGTCGTGGTCACCAACTACTTGCCGGAGGTCTTGGGCCGGCTGAAACTCGCCTACGAGGATGTCCGGGCCTTGAACGAAGCCGTGATTTACGGCCAGGTCAATTCCTACGGCCTGGTCGGCCCGGACGCGAACCGAACCGGCTTCGACGCCACCGCGTGGTGGGCGAGAAGCGGGCTCATGGACTGGGTGCGGCGACCGCAAGGGGCGCACGCCGTGTCGTCGCCCGGCATGGGAGATCATCCGACCAGCATGTCGCTTTTCGGCGGCATCATGGCGGCGCTGTACCGACGGCAACTCACTGGCGAAGGCGCCCACGTCCACACTTCGCTCCTGGCCAACGGCGCCTGGTCCCACTGCATGATGATCCAGGGCGCGTTGATCGGCTACGATACCTCGGACAAGCGAACACCGGAGGACATCAAGAGCACACCGCTCGCCACCATGTACGAGACCAGCGATGGCCGCGCCATCCTGCTCAGCATTCTCAATCCGACCAAGGAGTGGCCGAAATTCGCGGTTGCGCTAGGTCACGAGGAGTGGCTGGACGATCCGCGATTCGTGGACCCCGCCACCCGCTACCAGCACCGCCAGGAACTCGACGAGCTCGCGGTGCAGGCTTTCGGCTCGGACACCGTCGCGTCCTGGCGCGAAAGGCTCGATGCGGCGGGCATCACCTACTCCGTCGCCCAGAGCATCTCCGAGGTCATCAACGACGAGCAGATGTACGTCAACGACTCAACGACGTGCTCACCGAGGTCGAACCGGGCCCGCATTTCTACGCCTACACCGTCAACAGCCCGTTCTGGATGAGCTGTTCGGAGAAACGCACGCCTCGGCTGGCCCCGGGGATCGGCGAGCACACCCGGGAGGTGCTCCTCGAGATCGGCTTCAGCGAAGCCGAGGTCGGGACAATGCTCGCCCACGGGGTTGCCCGGCAGCGGGACGAGGATTGAGGATGACCCGGGGAGCTTGCGGCGGCTGTCGGTCGTCGTTCGGGAGCGTGTCGTCCCTTTCTATGCGTTCTTCCCAGTCGTCGGGACGTTCGTCCCAATCGCGCGACTCCCAATAGGCGTCGTTGTTGGGGTTCAACTGGTCCGCATGGTTGT
>JAKZRQ010000215.1:0-10281 GCA_047518105.1 Pseudomonadales bacterium
CCTGACGGTCAATGACGATTTGTCGGGTCAGATCGATTTCACCGCGTTGGACGAGGTCTCGAAGATCCGCAATATCCAGGTGGATGGAAGCAAGGTCCGGTTCACGTTCGCCATTTACAAGGGAGATACGGAAGTCGATGCCGAATTCGTAGGCACGGTCGCAGGCGACCGTCTCACAGGCGAGTACACCAGCGGCGGCTTCGAGTTCCCCGCGAACGCCGTCAGAACCTGACGCTGACGGGGGCGGAATTTCGATCTTGCGGATATCCACCCGTTCTCCTGTAGGAACTCTGCTCTTGTTCAACGCCATGGAGGGGCGCAACCTACGCTTGGCCGCTTGGCCGACAGATCAACAAGAATCAGGATTTCTCAATGGGGATCACGAACGCGCGAGTCGAGTTGCGAAACCCTCGGCGACCGGAAATTGAAGCCGTGCGGATCGACGCCTTGGCCGATACGGGCTCGGTCCACCTGTGCATCCCCGAGTCGATCCGGGACAGGCTGGCGCTCGAACGTATTGAGGACAAGCCTGTCGTTCTGGCGGATGGCAGCCGGCGATCGGTCGCCTATGTGGGGCCGATCGAACTCCGCTTCGGCGGCAGAACCGGCTTCGCGGGCGCGTTGGTCATGGGCGATCAACCGCTGCTCGGCGTGATCCCCATGGAGGACATGGACCTGGTCGTCGTGCCGAGGACCGGGCAAGTGATTCCGAATCCGGCGAATCCCGATGCGGCCGGGTCAATCGCGTTGTCGCCGTTGCCGGGCTGAGACCCATCGACGATATATACCTTGAGATATGCCTTGGGTATGGTGTGTTGGGAACTACTTGGAATCGGCATGGGAATCGTCCGATGAGCGAGGCAGACGACTATCGGGGTGTTGCCAAGGTTTATTGGAGTGGACGTAGCCAAGCGGTTCGCCTCCCGGCGGCTTGCCGCTTTCATGTCTCCGAGGTGGAGATCGTCAAGCGCGGCGACACGGTCACCATGCGTCCGCGCGGCAAGAACTGGGCAGTGTTCTTCAACTCTCCAACCCGAGGTAGCCTTGCCGAGCGACAACAGCCGCCGTTGGAAGAGCGAGAGGCATTCCGTTGACGAGGTTCATGCTGGACACGGACACTTGCGTCTACCTGCTCAACAGGCGCGACAGGTCGTTGGAGGCGACCTTCGAGGAGCATGCTGGGGCGATCTGCATCTCCGCGATCGCCCATGCGGAGCTTTGCTACGGTGTCGAACACTCGACGCAAGTAGATCGAAATCGTCACGAGCTGCGGAGTTCCTGCGTGACCTGGACGTGGTTGCGTTCGACAGGGTTGCCGGAAGTCACTACGGGGACCTACGTGAAACGCTGAACCGAAGGGGAACACCGATCGGCGCCAATGACCTGCTGATTGCGGCCCATGCTAGAAGCGTCCCTGCCGTCTTGGTAACCAACAACGAAAGGGAGTTCGCGCGCGTGCCGGATCTCCAGATCGAGAATTGGCTGAATCGAGAAGCCATCTGAACCGCAGGTAGCGGAAGACACCGGTTCGGACCTCCTCCAGCTACATCAACGCCAACCCCGGCACTTTCACCCGCCCGCTATACAGGCAAGTCGACGACGTCAGAAAGAACGTCTTGAAATCGTCGCCGCCCCACGTGAAGTTGGCGCAGAATGCTGGCGTCTTGACGACCCCGAGACACGTGCCGTCGTCGGGATCGTAGACATGCACGCCGCCGGGTCCCGCGCAGAATACATTGCCCGCACTGTCGATCTTCAGCCCGTCGGGAGCACCAGCACCGACACCGGTGGATTCCGCGAAAACTTCGCCACCGGATAGCGAGCCGTCTTCCGCGACATCGAACCGACGGATGTGCATGCGCGGCGTGTCGGCGACGTAGAGGCGGTTGTGGTCCAGCGTGAACGCGAGACCGTTCGGCTGGCCGAAGTCGCTCGACAGCAGGGTCAGTTCCCGCGACTCGGGATCGAGGCGGTAGACGCCGGTGAAGTCGAGTTCCGCCTGACGGGCTACTGCCACGGGGCTCGCACCGCGACCGAAGATCGGATCCGTGAAGTACACCATGCCGTCTCGGCGGACCACGATGTCGTTGGGACTGTTGAGTTCCTTGCCGTCGTAGCGACTTGCCAACACCACCACGCTGCCGTCGTGC
Organism: Pseudomonadales bacterium; assembly: GCA_047518105.1. Lineage (GTDB taxonomy): Bacteria > Pseudomonadota > Gammaproteobacteria > Pseudomonadales > Azotimanducaceae > VXYL01. The sequence continues at coordinate 2,151 of JAKZRQ010000215.1, forward strand.
TCTGTGCGCGAAACCCGGCTGGTCGCATGCTCGCAGGAAAGGATGCGGCCGTCGTGGTCGTACGTGTTGCCGTTGGCCATGTTGCTCGGTTCGCGGAATACCGAGAGGCCATCCGCCTCCCTCCAGCGGAACATCCGATTGCGGGGGATGTCACTGAACGTGAGGTGCTTCTCGCGCGGATGCCAGATGGGGCCCTCGGTGAAGCCTAACCCGTCGGCCAGGGTCCTAAGCGCGAAATCGCGCGGGACGATGTCGAGAAACCGGTCGTCTCGTATCTCGATGTCCAAGGCTGATCTCCGCGAAAGTTGTCGGTTGGTCTGCTATGGTAATCGACCCGCTGACTGTGGCGGTCGCTACCTTGTAGCGGTTGTCTAGGCAGCGTAACCCGCGCCCGTAGCTCAGTTGGATAGAGCGTTGGCCTCCGGAGCCAAAGGCCGTGCGTTCGAGTCGCACCGGGCGCGCCAGCCACGGGACCCTCGCGAAATGATCACCCTTTACTGCCATGGCCGAATCTTCGACGGCGAACGAATGGTCGACGGCCACGCGGTTCTCGTCGACGATGACCGCATCAGCCGCATTGCACCGGACGGGGAGTTCGACGCCTTCGCGGGGAAAGTGGTCGACTGCACTGGCTGCACCGTCATGCCCGGTCTCATCGACTGCCACGTTCATCTCCTCTTCCGTGGCGAGCCTGATCCTGCCGCTTCTCTGGAAAAGCTCGACGCTGCCCACGCCGTGGTACGGGCCCTCGAACACGCTCAACAGACCTTGCGCGGCGGCACGACATCCGTCCGCGATTGCGGCGGTCGCGAATACCAGGAGTTCGCCGTGCGCGATGCCTGCAACGAAGGTCGGTTTGCAGGCCCTACCATCCGCGCCGCCGGCAAGATGATCTGCATGACCGGCGGGCACGGCAACCGCATGGGTCGCGTCGCGGACGGCGCCGACGAGGTCGTGAAGGCCGTCCGGGAGCAGATTCACGCGGGTTGCGATCTCGTGAAGATCATGGCGACGGGCGGCGTGATGACCCGGGGGGTCAATCCGGAGGACGCGCACTACTCGGCCGAGGAGATGGCCGTCGGCATCGCCGAGGCGAAGCGCTTTCACCGGCCTACGGCAAGCCACGCCCAGGGCTCGGAGGGGATTCTCAACGCCACCCGCGGCGGGGTGACGTCCATTGAGCACGGCATCTTCATGAACGAGGAGTGCTGTCGCGAGATGATCGAACGGGGAACGTTCCTGGTTCCCACGCTGGCTGCGCTGCGCAATATCCTCGGCAACCTCGATGCGGGCATTCCGGACTACATAGTCGAGAAGGCCCAACGTTGCGCGCCCGCGCACGAGCAATCGGTGCGCATGTTCCACGCGGCGGGCGGCCGTATCGCCTTGGGTACGGACGCCGGCACACCGTTCAACCTGCACGGCAACAACGCGGACGAACTGCGTTTCATGGTGGAACTCGGATTGGCGAACCTCGACGCCCTACGTGCCGGCACTTCAAACGCAGCGGATCTCATGGGCCTGGAGGATCGTGGTCGCATCGCCGAAGGCGCGGCGGGGGACCTCCTCGTGGTCGTCGGCGATCCTTCTCAGGATATCGAAGCTGCGGCGGATCGCCATCGCCACCGCCTAGTGGTCAAGAACGGGATGGTCGTTCACGGACAGTGACGCCGAGCGTTGCCGGCCGGTGTACGCTCTTTGAGTGGGGTTGGGTAGCCAAGGGAGAGCCGCATGCAGCAGGTCATCAAACGGATCGGGATCCTCTCGGCGGCGAAGGTCTCGGGGTTCACCGCCGCGATCATCGGCCTGGTCTTGGGGGTCATCTTCGCGTTCGTGGGAGCGTTGGGGCCGCTCTTCGGCTTGCCCGGTTGGCTCGTCGACCTGATTGGGTGGCCGATCCTCTACGGCGTATTCGGATTCATCGGTGGAGCGCTCTATGCGGCGCTGTACAATCTCGTTGCCGGTTTGGTCGGCGGGATCAAGGTCGAGCTCGAATAGAACCGCGCGTCCACCCGGACGACGCGTTGGCTCAAAACCGGAGGTAGCGCGCCAGCCGCAGGTCGGCGCATGATTCGCCTCTCGACAACGACAATACTCCCAGGGGAAGCAACATGGCGCACGATCTCGTCATCCGGGGCGGTAGCATCGTCGACGGCACCGGCTCGGCGCCCTTCACCGGCGATGTCGCCGTCAACGCCGGAACCATTGCCAAGGTCGGCAAGGTCGACGATCCCGGTCACCGGGAAATCGATGCCGAAGGACACGTGGTTACCCCTGGTTTCGTGGATCTGCATACCCACTTCGACGCCTAGGCGGGTTGGGATCCGCTGTTGACGCCGGCTTCCTGGCATGGCGTCACGACGGCGCTGTTCGGCAATTGCGGTGTCACGTTCGCGCCCTGCAAGCCGGCGGACCGCGAGTTCCTGGCCGGCATGATGGAGACTGTCGAGGACATTCCGAGAAACGCCATCCTGACCGGCTTGCCCTGGGACTGGGAGTCGTACGGGGAGTATCTCGACTCCATCGAGAAGCTCGGCCCCGCCATCAACATCACCGGCCTCGTTGGCCATTGCGCCTCGCGCTTCTACGTCATGGACGAGCGCGCCGTGGAAGAAGATCCGACCCAGGACGAGATCCGCCAGATCGCCGAGCTCGTCGGCCGCTCCGTCGCCGAAGGCGCCATCGGCTTCTCCACCAACCGCTTGCCTGCACACGTGCTTCCGGACGGGCGATCGATTCCCGGCACGTTTGCCAAGGAAGACGAGCTCCTCGCCATTTCCAAGGCGGTCGGCAAAGCCGGCGGCATCCTGCAGAGCGTCCTGAACTACGGCAAGCTCGACGACGAGATGACCATGCTGACCAAGCAGGGCCGTGCCGCGGGCACGCGACTGCTATTCAGCGCACCGTACCACCCGGGCACGGGGGGAAACGGCTCTGGCTACGACGACGCCATCGCATCGATGCGGGAGGAAGGGCTCGACGTCAGCGGCCTGACCCTGCCCCGCAGCGGCGGTTTCCTGTCCGGGCTCACCACGGACATGCTGTTCCCTACGCCGGCATGGGCCGAGATCCGCAAGCTCGACCTCCGAGGCCGCCTGGCGGCGATACGCGACGGGGAAACACGGCGCATGCTCGTCGACGAGGCGCAAGCCATCCCCCAGCTCGAACAGGGCGCGCGGGCCTACTTCTGGCTCGGCGACGGTGATCGCCCGACCTACACGCGAGGTGCCGAAGACAGCCTCTACGGCATGGCGAAGGCCGCAGGTGTACACCCGGTAGAGCTTTGGCTCGACAAGATGCTGGAGTCGAACGGCGAGGCGATGTTCCACGTCCGCTTCTTCAATCAAGACCTCGAGCGCCTGAAGTCGTTCCTGAGCCTGGACTGGATGCTCCCGGGCATCGGCGACGCCGGCGCCCACGTCAGCCAGATCATGGACTCCGGCTGGACCTCGTTCCTGCTTTCCCACTGGGTCCGCGACCAGGGGCTGTTCACCATCGAGGAAGCCATACGCCGGATGACCAGTGCCTCCGCGCGCGTCCTCGGCTTCAATGACCGTGGAACACTGGCGGAAGGCATGAAGGCCGACATCAACGTTGTCGATCTGGACCGCGTCGCGGAGCGCCAGCCGAAGCTGGTGCACGACTTCCCTGGGGGCGCGCCGCGTTTGATCCAGAAAGCCGTCGGCTACAAGGCGACGGTATGCAACGGGGCGGTCATCCTCGCGGACGACACCCACACGGGAGAGCGCGCCGGCAAGGTCCTGCGTAATCCGGCGGTCGTATAGCGGCTAAACCTGGGGACTCGGCGGCAGAAGAGTCGCCCGTCGACCGCCCCTGCCAAGATGCAACAGGAGGGGTACCGTTGGATATCCACGGTCTTTGTGACGAGCGCTTTGCCAAGGTGCGGGACGCGTTCGAGCGCAACTTCACGGAATTCGGCGATGTCGGCGCGAGTTTCGCGGCGACGGTGGAAGGCGAGTTCGTCGTCGACCTATGGGCCGGCCACGCGGACAAGGCGCGCACCCGCCCATGGCGGGAGGACACCATCGTCAACGTCTATTCGACCACCAAGACGATGTCGTTCCTGTGCGCCTTCGTGCTGGCCGACTGCGGGTTGCTCGACTTCCACGCCAAGGTCACCGACTACTGGCCGGAATACGGCCAGAACGGCAAGGAGAACACGGAAGTCCGGCACTTCATAAGCCATTCGGCGGGCGTGCCGGGATTCGACCCGAAGCTCGCCAGCGCGGAGGGGCTCTACGACTGGGACGCTTGCGTCGACAACCTTGCGAAGCAGGCGCCGTGGTGGGAACCGGGCAGCCAGAGCGGCTATCACGCCGTCACCCAGGGCTACCTGATCGGCGAACTGGTGCGCCGGATCACCGGGCGAACCATCGGCACGTTCTTCCGGGAGGAGGTCGCCGAGCCGCTCGGCGCGGACTTCCACATCGGCATGGGCGACGCCGACTTCCACCGGGTCGCCGAGATGATTCCCGACGAACCGGTCGAGGGCGGTGGTTTTGGCGCCGATGCCGACTCGATCTCGGCGCGGGTATTCGCAAGCGCGCCGGCGGGAACACAAGCCGTTAACACGCCGGGTTGGCGGCGAGCCGAGATTCCCGCCGCAGGCGGCCACGGCAACGCCCGCGGGGTGGTGCGCGCACAGACGCCGCTAGCCAACGACGGCAAGGCGTTCGGCGTCGAGTTGCTCTCGCCCGCCGGCAGCCGACTGATGCTCGAGGAGCAGACCAACGGCCCCGACGCGGTACTCATCATGCCGATCCGCTTCGGCCTGGGGTTCGCCTTCCCCAACGACTTCATGCCGATGTCTCCCAACGCCGACGCCATGTTCTGGGGCGGGGCCGGGGGCTCCACCATCGTCGTGGACCAGAAGGCACGCGTTTGCCTGTCCTATGTCATGAACCAGATGAAGAACGCCATCGTGGGTGACCAGCGCGGCGGCGGCCTGGGCAAGGCGTTCTACGAGAGCGTCTAACGAAGATGTTGGTTCGGGGGAAGATACGGCGACGAGCTAAGCCCGAACGAGCAAGAGCGCGTCCACGAGGTCGTCGTTGTCCTTGTCGGCTGACAGCACTGCGTCTTCGTTGAAGATGCGCATGGCGTCGGCGGATTCGAGACGGCCCCCCGCCCGGTGCAGGAGTTCGATCGCACGCTCGCGGGGTGCTCCGGCGCCCAAGGAGGCCGACGCGAACCAGGCGTAGCCGTAGCCATCGAGTTCGCCGTACCGCCGGGCTTGAACGAAGCACTCGACGGCCAACTCATGGCGACCTTCCCAGTGCATCATCGCCCCGAGGTTGCTGTAGGCGGTCCCGATGCGCTCGTCCGGCCAGTCGCAGCTTCGGAGGAAGGACCGGTAGGCGTCGACGGTTTCAGTGACCGCGTCTGGATTGCCTCGCCGGATCGCATTGCCCACTTTCTGTTGTTGGAACCTCTGGTCGGCCCACAGGCGCTCGGACCAGTCCGGATCCTCGCCGATGATGTCTGCCATTCGCTGCGTCAAGGCGTCGATGTCGTCCGCATGGCTCTCGTAGTCGAAGGACCCCATCAGCATTGCCGCCGTGTGGAGAAGTTCGTACCGTGACGCACGATTCTCGGTCGTGGCGGCGATACCCGCGTCGATTGCCTGGAATAGTTCAATCCACTCAGCGTGCTTGCCGGTTTCACTCCAGCTCCAAGTGTGTGTCGAATTCCACATCGCATCGGCCCACTCCGTTGCGGGACGGTGTTCCATCACGTATTCGATGTGTTTTCGATGGGCGGCGACCGCGTCTTCGTGCCGTTTGAGCAACGTCAGCGCGGTGATCAGCTCGGGTGTCGCGACCAAGTGGTGTTCGGAACTCGGGTCCTGGTCGAGAAACCGTTGGGCCAAGTCGGCCACATTGGCCCAGTCGTGGCGGTGTCCGTGGATCCAGTTGGCCAAATGCACCGCGGCAGGGTTCATCGGCGCGCTCGTGGTCAGGGGGCGCAGTAGGTCGAGCGCTTCGACCAGCAAGTGCGACGCCTGGCTCACGGGCTCGGACTGCAGCCGGTCCAGGTATTGCCTCACCAAGGCGCCAGCCCGCCCTAGCCGGTCAGACGGTTCCGTTTCGTTGCCGCTTTCCATGTCGATCTCCCGGTTGATGGCTCGGACGATCCCGGCGGTCTCCGATGCACGCGACCGGATCGTGTCGCGTTGGTTCTGAAGTGCGGCCAGGCGGTCCGAGGCAGATGCTGCCAACAGCTCCCGGATCTCGCCGAGGGAGAAGCCGAGCGCTTGATACCGACGGATGCGGCGCAGGACTTGGATGTCGTCGTTGCTGTATAGGCGATAGCCGGCGTCGGAGTGCGCCGACGGTTGCAGCAGCCCGATCTCATCGTGGTGGTGCAGCGCACGGACGGTCGGCCCCGACAATGCCGCTGCCTCGCTCACGATATGCATGGTGTTTCCCCCGTTCTTGCTGCCCATCCAGGGCCAATCGATCCACTATGGGACCTCACGTTGCGGGAGAGTCAAGGGGCTATTCGAGCCTCTTCCGCGAGTCCGGCCAACCCGAGAGCGGACGCGACCTCGAACCGGTCCCACGACATCCCGCTGTCCGAGACGCGCTCGTTCTCTACAGTCCGCCGTCGGGAACCGAGGCGATCTACGCTTCGAGCGACGGCGTCTGGACCGGTTTGGGGAAGGTCGTGACAAGCTACGACCACATCGTGGTGGGCGCCCGTTCGGCGGGTTGCGTGGTGGCCAACCGCTTGAGCGCCGATCCGGCGAACAAGGTGCTCTTGCTGGAAGCCGGCGGGCGCGATTGGAGCCCGCTGATCCACGTCCCGGTGGGCTTCTGGATGATGATCGACCGGTCGAGCGTCAACTGGTGCTTCGAGACCGTGCCGGAGCCGGGCACCGGCGACCGGAAGATTCCGATTCCGCGCGGCCAGGTGCTCGGGGGCTCCAGTTCCATCAACGGCATGCTGTACGTGCGCGGCCAGGCTTTCGACTACGACACCTGGGCACAGCTCGGCAACCGTGGCTGGTCCTACGACGAGGTGCTCCCGTACTGCAAGCGATCGGAGAATTTCGAACGCGGCGGCGACGAACACAGGGGCGTGGGTGGCGAACTCAACGTGGCCGACATGATCGAACGCCACCCGTTGCTCGACGCCTGGGTGGACGCGGGCGAGGAGGCCGGCCATCCCCGAAATCCGGACTACAACGGCGCCACCCAGGAGGGTTTCGGCATCTACCAGGTGACCCAGCGCAACGGTCGCCGGTTCAGCACCGCCCGGGCATTCCTCGATCCCATCCGTTCGAGGCCCAACCTGACCATCGCGACACGGGCCCTTGCGCATCGCGTGCCAACCGACAACGGTCGTGCTACCGGTGTTCGCTACAAGGTCGGCGATCGGACAGTCGATGCCGACGCCGGGAAGGAAGTCGTTCTGGCCGCTGGCGCGGTGCGGTCGCCGCAACTGCTGGAGCTTTCCGGCATCGGCCAGGCCGGGCTCTTGCGACAACACGGCATCGAGGTGGTCCACGACCTGCCGGGTGTGGGAGAGAACTACCGGGACCACTATTCGAGCTCGGTGGCGTGGCGCGTCAAGGGTGCGACCACATTGAACGAAGATACGCGGGGTGCGCGCTTCGTTCTCGAGGCCCTGAAGTACGGCCTCGCTCGCCGCGGCGCGTTCACCCATACGGCAGGCATTGCGCATGGCTTCGTACGCACGCGGCCCGAACTCGAAACCCCGGACGTGCAGTTCCACTTCGCCCACGCCAGCTACGCGCGCAGCCAGAAGCGCCGCACCATGGAGTCCGAGCCCGGCATGACCTGCTTGGTGTGCCAGCTAAGACCCGAGAGCGCCGGCGCCATTCACAGCCACAGCGCCGACCGGGCGGCATCCCCGGCGATCAAGCCGAACTTCCTGTCGGAGGCGGTCGATCGCGCCGCACTGATCGAAGGCATGCGCATCGCCCGGCGGGTCGCGGCGGCGCCGTCCCTAGCGCGCTACGCCGACCACGAAATCTATCCCGGCGACGGCATTGAGAGCGACGAGGATATCCTCGAATTCTGCCGCCATACCGGCTCGACGGTGTTCCACCCGATCGGCACCTGGAAGATGGGCCGCGACGCCATGG
>JAKZRQ010000216.1:0-3892 GCA_047518105.1 Pseudomonadales bacterium
CATGCGCCGTTCCCGCGCCGGCGCCAACGTCGAACGCGCATAGCAGGCAAGCGCCGTGTCGAAGTCCCCTTCCCTCTCCAGGTTGCGGCCCAAGCGGTTGAGGGCGCGGCACCGACGACGCTCCAACATCCGGTTGTCGAACGGCACCCACAAGCGGTTGACGAGATCGGCCAGAGTCCTTGAGCGCTCCGAATGTTGACATTTGGGTTGCATTTCGATCGAGGCCGGGAGAATGCGCGCCCTACGGGCGCGTTTGGGAATGCGCAAGCATTTTCGATCACGCCCGTCAGGGCGCGCCGCCGCCACATGCGGCGCGCCTAGTGCATGCTGGCGAACAGTCGGCCCGACATTTGTCGGCTCGACACTTGTCGGCTCGATATTGGGAAGGTTTCGGTCGGTGACGCGCATCGTGAACAGGGTCTTCGTCTCGTCCTCCGCCGCAGCCAGATCGAGGAATCGGTTCAACGTCTCGCGGTCCGGGAACTGACGCGTCTGCCGGGACAGGTCAACCGGCTCGTAGCGGTACACGCCCAGGTCGCGCAGCACGAAGGTGGTGAGATCCTGACGGCGGTCGCCGAAGAAGAGCAGCCGGTACAGCTCGAGAATCTCGGTCCGCGCCAAGCGAACCCAGCCCACGAACCGACGCACGCGCCAACGGCAGAAACACGGCGGGTTCGCGGCCAGTATTCGCTCCAGATGGTCGGCCTTCGTGCCCCTGCCAGCACCGGCGACATCCCAGAACACGAACCGCAGCTCGGCCCGGGTCAACAAGCCGAGGACGGCGCTTGGCGGCATTGCCGGGCAGCGTTCGACGAGCGCGTGCTCGGCAAGTTCCGCGAGCGCCGCCTGAACATCCCCCACTTCGGCGTAGTCCAGGCTGTCTTCGCGAATCGACGCGTCCTCTCGTGCCGCAAGGCGACCCACCAACCGTGCCAAGAGCCGCTGACCGCCAACCGTCAACCGCTCAACACATCGGCCGAAATCGCGCTCGTCGCCGGTCAGGATGTCGCCGTACCGGTCGAGCACCGCCTCCACGAGGGCAAGCAGATTGTCGGCGTAGTAGTGCGCCGGCGGCGGACGCCGGGGATCAAGGCGGACGTTGGGCGTATGATGGGCCGTCTGCGGCAAAGTGATCGCTCAGGGCTGTACGATATGGACATACATACAGCATTAACCCCCTTGAAGGCAACCGTCGGTGCGCTAGCCCTTGCCATGGGCATGGCGGTCCAGGCAGCTGATCCGGTGGGGCACTGGGAAGGCGAAATCGAAATCCCCAACCAGCCGCTCGTGGTCAAGATCGATCTTCGGCAGGACGGCGGCGAGTGGCACGGCACCATCGATATTCCCGCCCAAGGGGCGAGTACGCTTCCTCTCGATGTCGCCAAAGTCGAGCAGGACGCAGTCGAGTTCAGCATCCGGGGGGTTCCGGGAAATCCAACCTTCGCCGGGCGGGAGGCCAACGGCGTGATCCGCAGGGTGTTCTCCCAGGGCGTCGCCAAGTTGGATTTCCAACTCACTCGGGACGAGGTTCCGGGACCGCGTCGGCCGCAGGAGCCAAAACCGCCGTTTGCGTACGGCATCGAGGAGACCATCTCGCCGGAGGTGCTGAATCTCATCCGGGACTGGATACTCTCGGTAGTTCCATGACGGCAAGTTCACGTTGCCTGTGCACGGCAGTGGCCCCGAAAGCCCTCGCGGCGATCATCGAAAGCCACGCCGAAGGCGCCACCTACCGCGACGCGCACCCTTGGATCGTCGCCCGCGAATTGCTCGACGAAGCCACGGCCGCCGGGGTACGCCTCCCCGTGATGTTTGCCACCGGCGACCCGGTCGCGTTCTCCCATTGGACATTCGTGACCGCAATCGATGTCCGCGAACTGCATCCCGGAACCTGGGAGACCCAATGCCGGTTCGAGACGTTCGTCCCCGTCAATCCCATCTGGAAAACGCTCGACAGCATCATGCTGGCGCCGTCCAAGGAGCAACTGCATCGCGAGCAAGTCGAGCCCGTGCACATCCACCGGCAAATGCTCGATGACCGCCTCATCTGGCCCTATGCGGTGTGCGAGACACCGCCGTTCATCGCGGACCATCAGGCGTGAAGCGGACTCTCGCGGCAACCGCTGCCATCGCCGTTCTCATGGGCTTCGCGGGCGAGTCGGCCGAGCGTGCCGAGTCGACCGAGCGTGCCGATTCGGTCGAGGGAACCGATTCGGTCGAGGGAACCGATTCGATCGACGGAACCGATTCGGCAGAGCGCGCCCGGTCGTTGGCGCAACGCCATCTCATCGTCGACACCCACATCGATGCGCCCTATCGACTGTATCGGGATCCTGGCGCCGATCTTGCCAGCACCGTAGGGGAACGGGAATTCGACTATCCCCGGGCGCGGGAGGGAGGGCTTGACGTCGCGTTCATGTCCATCTTCACCCCTGCCCGCGCCGCCGACGCCGGCGAGTCGCGGCAGATCGCCGACGCACTCGTCGACTTGATCGAGGCCCTCGCGGCGGAACATCCGACGAAGTTCGCCGTCGCCACCTGCACCAGGGACGTGGAGCGCCTGCGCGGCTCGGGCGTCGTGGCGCTCGCTCTCGGCATGGAGAACGGGAGTCCGCTGGAGGGCAGCCTGGACACCCTGGACCACTTCGTCGCACGCGGCATCCGCTACCTCTCGCTCGCCCATTCCAAGGCGAACCGGTACGCCGATTCGAGCTACGACCTGAACGAGCGCTGGCAGGGATTGTCCGATCTCGGCAAGCAAATGGTGCCCGAGCTGAATCGACGCGGCGTCATGATCGACATCTCCCATCTGTCGGACAAGGCCGCGTGGCAGGTCATAGAATTGTCCAAGGCGCCCGTGGTGGCGTCGCACTCGTCGCTGCGCCACTTCATTCCCGGATTCCACCGCAACATGAGCGACGACATGGTCAAGGCGGTGGCGGCCACCGGCGGCGTCGTGCAGATCAACTTCGGCAGCGGCTTCGTCTCCAAGGACGCGCGCGAGTGGGCAAGCCGGAGGAACGCCGCGACGATCGCCCAATTCGCGGGCGAGCAGCCGGACGCCGAGGCGGCGCGCCTGGCGCGCCAAGCGTTCATGGACGCCTACGCCGAGGACAATCCCTATCCCTTCGCCACGGTGGACACGGTACTCGACCACATCGACCGCACCGTGGAACTCGCGGGCATCGACCACGCGGGTCTCGGCTCCGACTTCGACGGCGTCGGCGACACTTTGCCCGGGGGGCTCAAGGATGTTGGCGACTTTCCCAATCTGGTCGCCGGCCTGCTCGGGCGCGGCTACGAGGAGAGCGAGATCGAGAAGATCCTTGGGTCGAACTTGATGCGGGTCTGGCGGGAGGTGGAGCGGCACGCCGACGCTTTGGGACATCCGCCGGGGTGCAATCAACCGGCTCGGCCATAGATTCGCCACGATACCAGTGGTCGAACACCCTTGAAATGACGTGTCAGTGGTCGCCGGAACGTTCCGGGCACCGTCGCTTGCGACGGACAGGCGCGGTTGCGCAGACGTAGCGGGTCTACTTCAAGCGACCGCAACGCGGGCCGGGGCGTTCCGGCGACCACCCAAAGGGCGCGCCCACAAACGCCCATCCGCGTTGTTGGCACCTCTTGACGTATGCCCGATATGCCTTCAAGGTGCCGCCTAGCGGACTGGACGCTTGTGGACGCGCTGACACGTCATTTCAAGGGTGTTCGACCACTAGACAGATGCGGGTCGACGACCGTGCTCCGCAAGCCTACAGGAACCAAAGCGACAGTGCGGGGAAGTAGGTGATGATCAGCAGCGCGAGTATCAGCACGGCCATGAACGGCAGGCAGGCGGCGTAGAGCTCCAGCACCGGACGGTCGAAGCGGTAGCTGGCGATGAACAGGT
>JAKZRQ010000217.1:0-3551 GCA_047518105.1 Pseudomonadales bacterium
CAATGCCTCGGCCGAAGTGTGGGCGATGATATTGGCCGCCGCCGCGACGTGGCGGACGGCCGCCTGGATGTCGCTCGGAAGACCGTTAAACGCCTTCTTGTTGATCAGAAACTCGGTTGTCGTCGATGGCTCATGCCAGCCGGTGCTGTAGTAGTTCTTGGCTGCCTTGTGCAGGCCAAGACGGCGGTCCTGCAAGGGGCCGACCCATTCGGCCGCGTCGATGACGCCACGCTCCAGCGCCGGGAAGATATCGCCGCCGCCAAGGCTCTTCACGTTGACGCCAATGGACTTGTAGATCTTGCCACCGAGGCCCGGGATGCGCATCTTCAAGCCCTGGATGTCCGCCAAGGATTCGATCTCCTTGTTGAACCAGCCCGCCATCTGCGCCCCCGAGTTGCCCGTCGCGAAAGGCACCACGCCAAACGGCGCATACAGCTCGCGCCAAAGTTCCATGCCGCCGCCGAAGCGCAGCCAGCCGTTCATCTCCTGGGCGTTCATGCCGAACGGCGCGGTGGTGAAGATCGCCGCGATGGGCATCTTGCCGCGCCAGTAGTAGGCGGCGCCGTGGCCCATCTCCGCCGTTCCCTGGGACACGGCGTCGAACACCTCGAACGCGGGCACCAGCTCGCCCGCCGCGTAGACCTTGATCTTGAACCGGCCTGCCGACATCGACTCCATGATCTCGGCCAGCCGTTCGGGCGCCGTTCCCAGCGCCGGCAGGTTCTTGGGCCAAGTGGTGATGAGCTTCCACTCGACCACGGGTGTCTGCGTCGCGACGATGCCGCCAGCGGACTCCGGCCGCTCCGGCGAGCAACCCAGGAGCAAGCCCAAGAAAGCGCCAAACGTTGCCAGTCGTCCCATCGGTGATCTTCCTTTTGCCGTGGCCGCCATCGTATCAGAGGGCCCATTCCGCGAGCAGCGCTTCATCCCATTTCATCCGAGCCGTTGAAGGTTCGCGTAGGCCAGCATCAACCACTTGGGCCCTGCATCCTGAAAGTTGATCTGAACCCGCGTGCGTTCGCCCCGTCCCTCGGCTTGCAGCACGACCCCTTCGCCGAACTTGGCATGCGCGACCGCCTGTCCGATGCGCAGGCTGCCCTCGCCAGCATCCGATTCGCCGTTGGCGACGGCATCCGCCAAGGCGCGATAGGGGCGCGAGATGTCGCCGCCCATGCGCACTTCCTGCAGGCATCCGGGCGGGACCTCGTCCAGGAAACGCGACGGCCAGTTGTTGGATTGCGCGCCCATCAGCCGCCGCGTTTCCGCATAGGTGAGATAGAGCTGGCGCATGGCGCGGGTGATGCCCACGTAGGCGAGCCGGCGCTCCTCCTCCAAACGGCCCGGTTCGCGCATCGATCGGTGGTTCGGAAACAGGCCTTCCTCCATGCCCGCCATGAATACCAGCGGAAACTCCAGCCCCTTGGCCGAGTGCATGGTCATCATCTGCACGGCGGCACCGCCGCTCTGGTAGTCGCCGCTCTCCAGCGCCGCGCGGTCGAGAAACTCGTCCAACTCGGAGCCCTGGGCATCGTCCTCGCCCGTCTCGTCGAGGGGAAACACCAGTTCGCGGCCGAATTGGCGGCAGGCCGTGACCAGTTCCTCCAGGTTCTCCTTGCGCGCCATGCCCCGTTCGCCGCCTTCCCGGGAGTGGAACGCCATGAGCCCGCTGGCCTTGAGGCAGTGCTCGGCGATCTCGTAGAGCGCCGCGCCGTCCGAGGCCGCCGCGATGTCGTCGATCAACTTGACGAACGCGCCGACGGTGGTGGCGGCGCGGGCCTTGATGACGCCTTGGGCAAGACCCTCCTTCGCGGCCTGCCACATCGACACGCCGTTGGCTCGGGCAATGGCGCGGATGGCGTCCACGGTCTTTCCGCCGATGCCCCTGGGCGGCGTGTTGACCACGCGCTCGAATGCCACGTCGGCGTGGCGCTGGCTCACCAAGCGCATGTAGGCCAACGCGTTCTTGATCTCCATCCGCTCGAAGAAGCGCAAGCCGCCGTAGATGCGATACGGGATATCCAGGCGCAGGCAGGCTTCCTCGATGACCCGTGACTGGGCATTCGAGCGGTACAGAACGGCCACATCGTCGGGGCTTCCGCCGTCTTCGATCCAACGCTGGGTCCGGTCCGCAATGAAGTGGGCTTCGTCCAAGTCGTTGTAGCCCGAATAGACCAGGATCGGCGCCCCCGGGCCCGCGTCCGTCCAGAGTTTCTTGCCCAGGCGTTCGGCGTTGTTGCCGATCAAGGCGTTGGCGGCGTCGAGAATCCGGCTGGTCGAGCGGTAGTTCTGTTCGAGCCGTACGACACCGACGTCGGGGAAGTCCTTCTGGAAGTCGTGGATGTTCTGGATCTTCGCGCCCCGCCAGCCGTAGATGGACTGGTCGTCGTCGCCGACGGCCCAAACCGCGCCCGGTCCCGAAGGACTGCCGGGTTCCGCGGCGGCGAGCCCCCGCAGCCAAGCGTACTGGATGCTGTTCGTGTCCTGGAATTCGTCGACGAGGAGGTGGCGGAAGCGGCGGCGGTAGTGGGCGCGGAGATCCGCATTGTCGCGCAGCAGCTCGTGGCTGCGCAGCAGGAGTTCGGCGAAATCCACCAGTCCGCCCCGGTTGCAGAGCTCCTCGTAGACCTGGTAGACCTGCCGGTGGAGGGTGGCGAACACATCGTTGTCCGCCGCCGGCACGTCCTTGGCGCGCCGGCCTTCGTCCTTGTGCGAATTGATGAACCAGACCGCCTGGCGCGCAGGCCACTTCTGTTCGTCGAGGTCGAGGCCGCGCATCACCCGCTTCACCAGCCGAAGCTGGTCGTCGGCATCGAGAATCTGGAAATTCTCCGGCAGGGCCGCTTCGCGCGAATGCATGCGCAACAGGCGGTGGGCGATGCCGTGGAACGTGCCCACCCACATGGCACGGCCCGGTCCTTCGAGCAGGCGTTCGACCCGGCCGCGCATCTCCGCCGCCGCCTTGTTGGTGAACGTCACCGCCAGGATGCCGCCCGGCGACGCGCCCACGGCCTCCACCAGCCACGCGATCCGATGCACCAGCACCCGAGTCTTGCCGCTTCCGGCACCCGCCACCACCAGCAGATTGCCCACCGGCGCCGTCACCGCCTCGCGTTGGCGGTCGTTCAGGTCCTCGAGAATATGGGTTACGTCCAACGCGGGTCAAAACAGCGGCTGGATAAGCGACCACTATACCTCTGTCCGCCCGTCGATGAAGCGGGCTTCGTCCAGGCACTGTCCCACGAGACGCAGCGCCGGTAGATGTCCGTTTCCACCAGCAGCTCGCTGAAAGCCGCTTGGGCAGATGTGAATCACGCGTCATGGAACAGGCCCGGCCCCAGGGCCGGCCTCGCGCTTCGTTTACGCTGTGCGCCAGACCGCGCCGCGTCCGGCGCGCCGCATCCGGCCCAGCCCAACCTCTCAACGACGCTCCAGCATTCCTGCCAATCGCGCCTTGAAGATGCGACGAAAGCCTGCCGCCTACTCGACCGTCACCGACTTCGCCAGATTCCGAGGCTGATCGACATCGGTGCCCTTGAGCACGGCTGTGTGAT
>JAKZRQ010000218.1:0-4844 GCA_047518105.1 Pseudomonadales bacterium
TGGTCGTCAGCCATTGTCAATACCTGCTCGTTGGTGTCCTACATGGGCGGTAGATGATACGGAAATCCATGGCGTTGTTGAGATCCCGAGAGAGCCGATGTTCGACACCCGTGGAGAATGCGCAGAATTTCAACGCTGGCGCGGCGCATTCACAACTCGGTACGCCAGGCCCCGTGACGGGGCTCGGGTACCGCGACGGCGATGATTACGAGGGCGATGGCTTGAAGTGCGAGGGTGGTGAGAAAGAGCGCCACGTAGCCCGTCAAGGCGACGATGACGCCGCCGACGAAGGGTCCGACCGCGCTCACCAGGTTGACGGCGGAACCCGACGCCGCCAGACGGATGGGGATGTCCTCGAGGCGGCCGAATTCCAGCGTCATGTTCTGCCCGGCTTGGTTGAAGCCCCCGGAAGCCGAGCCCATGATGACGAAGAAAACCACCATGCCGACGATGTCTTGGACGAACAGCAACTGCACGTGCGACGCGGCCCAGCAGGTTAGCGTTGCGATCATCACCACCTTGTACCCGTAGCGGTCCGCGATCAGGCCCCAGGCCAGATTGGCAGTACTCGAAGTCAGCATCCAAACCGTCGTCAATAGTCCGAGCGTCGCTCCGGTCAACTCCATGCGGGTGCCGGCAAAGAGGATGTAGAAGGGCAGTGCCATGCTCCCGCAGGACGCCAAGGCGCGGGCAGCGAAAAAGCGGCGAAACGCCGGTTGGTCGCGCAGGATCGGCCCCACGGACTTGAACGTCTGTGCAATCGACGCGCGCGGGCGCAGGCTCGTCGCCGTTGGCTCGTGGGTGAGCGCCATGGCGAACAGACCAACACAGGTGATGCCGAACGCCAGCAGGAACACGGAGGCATAGCCGTTGCCGAGCAGGTTCTCGTCGATGATGTAGGCCCCGGCGGCATAGGAGACGCCGGCGGAGGTCAGTCCGGCGAGGAAGTTGCGGGCCCCGTTGACGATGCCGCGATGTTTGATCGGGATTACCTTCGCCCTGAGCGCGTTCATCGTGACCTGGGCTATGCCTTGGAAGAAGCCCATGAGCGCGAGAAACAGGACGATGGCCGCCACCGCGGTGACCGTGCCGCCGACCGGTGATCCGGTGTCGCTGCTGACGGAACCGAACAGGAAGCCGGCCACGGCCAGTCCGAGTATCTGCAAACGCATCAAGGCGCTCGAGGCGAGCGTGACGCCGAGAAAGCGTTTGCGATGACCGATCATGGACGCCCCGATCATCGGCGAAGCAACCGTGCCGATGGCTTGCAACGAACGCGCTATGCCGACGACGAAATCGGAACCCGACAGCAGGAACAGGTAGGCGGGCAGGAAGGTCGGTGCCGAAACGAGCCGGAAGCCGGTCTGCCCGAACAGGCCGTGGGCAAGTTGAACGGCGGTATTGCGGCGCAGGTAGGCAAAGGCCTCTGCGTCGACCGACCCCTCCGGGTCGACCGGCGGCGCGGCTCCCGCAGGCAGTTCCCTTGGTTGCGGCGCGCGAATCGATCAGGCCCGCAGCTCGCCGCTCATGAAGCCCCCAGCAGCCCGAGCCGGAAGTAGGAATCGCCCGTTGCCTTCAAGGTATCGTCGATGGCGTAGGTCCGAAGGCCCAGTTCCTGCTTCGCGAGCAGACAGTACGAGCGTGGCGAGTCGTAGGTCTTTTGCGCAGGCTTGCCGTTCGCCATCTCCTCGCCGCCGACTTCGGCCAGTTGAGGAAACAGTTCCCCGAGCTTGGCCTGCAGTTCCCACGTGAACAGTTCCCCCGAGCGGTCGCTGGCGGAGAGGATGTAGCGCGAGCCGTTCGCCGCAACCGTACTCTCGGCGCACAGCCGGTGGGCGCGTGCGGCATCGCGGACGTCGGCGTTGTTCCACAGCATCCGACCGCCCCGGGACTTCTTGTAGGGCTTGCCCATCAACATGTAGCGGATGCAATTCTGCCAACTCCAGCCTTGGTCGTGGTTCGCGCACATGAGCGGCCCGATCACATGCAACGGCAGGATCGCCATGGCGTCGAACGAGCCGTCCTCGGTCGCCGCCTGGTAGAGCATTTTCTCGGCGTTTGCCTTGGCCATGGCGTAGGCGATGTCCCGATTCTCGGGGATGCGCTCTTCCGTCCAGGCGCCTCGATAGGCCTCCACGTTGTCGCCACACCAGTCCTTTTCGGTGAACACGTAGCCTTCCGGTCGCGGATGCCCAACCGCCGCAAACGAACTGGTGAACACGAATCGCTTCAGCGCGGTCGACTTGCGGGCCGAGTCGAGGACGTGGCGAACCTCGGTGAAGCAGCCGTCGTAGACCTGTTGGGGCGTCTCCCGGTTGTATCCCACCGCGGCACCGGCGTGGATGACCGCACAGCAGCCGTCGAACGCCGCGTCGTAGCTACCCGGTTCGAAGATGTCGCCGGCATGGAGTTCGGCGTGGCCGCGCAGGCCAGCGTCGTTCAAGACGAGCAGGTGGTCGACCTTTTCCGGATTCGACGTGTCGCGCACGCAAGCGCGCACCGTGTAGCCCTGTTCCATGAGGTCGTGAACGATCCACGAACCGATGTAGCCGCTCGCGCCGGTTACGGCGACCGGCCCGTCAGCGGGTGAAACGGCATTTGTCGATGCGTGGTCTTGGGCCATGGGACAGTTCTCGGTGGCAAAGAGAGCGATCTTACCAAACCGTGGCGGACGCTCGTCACCGTGGACCGACGCCGCACCCTGGGAATCCATCGCCTTGGCGGGAGAGTGGTTGGGCGACAGGGGCGCGGATGTGATCCTCGTGGCGCCGCCGGGCGGCGATCCGTGCCGGGAACATCCGCCGTTCCCCGACGATGAACCGGGCGCGGATCGAAGCGGCTACGGCGCAGGGACATCGCCGTGCGAGATATCGCACATGAAATTGCGAGTATTCGCACGCGCAAGATGGCTTCTCGCGTACAGGCTCAAGATGGCTGTGTGGGCACACTTGGTGGTGAGATCTTCGAGCGAGACGAACCATGCCGATTGCCTATCCCATCGAACTGTCGAGACACCGCCGCACCGTCCGCGTGACTTTTCCCGATTTGCCGGAAGCTTCGGTCGAATGCCCGGCCGGCCAACAAATGCATGAGGCCGGGGCGTGCTTGGCGGACGCGCTGGAGCGCTACATCCGGGAGCGGCGCGCGATCCCGGCACCATCGCCGATCCGAGGACGCCGGCTCGTGGAACCGCCGCTACTCATCGCGGCCAAGGTGGCGTTGTACGAGGCGATGCGCGAGAACGGGTTGTCCAACGTCGCGCTCGCAAGGGAGCTTGGCACCGTCGAGGGCACGGTGCGCCGGCTGATCGATCTTCGCCACCGGTCCCATGTGGATCAGGTCGAGGCGGCACTGGCAAACTTGGGCAAGCGGCTTCTGGTGACGGTACGGCGGTTGTGACACTAGACGATTGCGAGAAGACACCGGCGATGTTGTGCGAGAAACGATGTACAACACGAAGTCCCTCCTGCCCCGAAGTGGGAAGATCCGGGACTTAGGCCCGAGGTATGGGATGGGCCGGGGGAAGCGCGAGAAGGGGTCCGACGACGCGAATGGTGTCATCGGGTTCGCCCGTCCGGGCGGCCGCAGTCAAGCCTGGGAACCTTGGGAGAGACATTGCATCAGCTCAACCGTCTGTGTAAACGTTGCTCGCGGTTGTGACGGGAAGCGCTCAGTGACTGCCCCGGAAGTCGTTATATCGTTTGGAATCCCGGTTGCCGTCTACTATGTGGCGGTCGCTGGCGCCGGGCTGACCGTAGTCATCGTGATCTGCAAGGCGCTTTATTCATGGGGCAAGTGGGTACAGAGCGTCAACGAGGCCAAGCGGACCCTGGATGGATTTGTCGTTGAGATACGGAAGGACATTAAGGAGCTTCTGGGTCAGCTAGCCGGAACGGTCGCTCGCGGCAGCCCGCTTAGACTGACGGATTTGGGCATGACAGGGTCCGATGGGGTAGAAGCGCGTCGGTGGGCCGAGCGCATCGCCAAGGGCTTGTACCCGCGCGTTCAGGGCAAGCAGCCGTACCAGGTCCAGGAGTTCTGCTTTGACTACCTCAACGAGGAATACAAGCCAGATCCGGAGTTGGACGCCAAAATTGGGGCGTGTGCCTACGATCAGGGCATCAGTCGAGAAAGGGTGCTCGAGGTGTTGGTAGTCGAACTTCGGGACAAGCTGCTGGAGGATTTGTGATGGACCCAAGAGAAGTTTTTGCGCTCATCGCCATCGGAGTGACGCTGGGTTTGGCGGGATACCTCTGTTACATGCTCGGACAATGGAAGACCCAGCGCCGCATAGGTCACCGCGACGTCGGAATCGTTACTGATGACACCCTCACGTTCGTTCTGGACGACCTCGACTATACAATCAGACGTGATCGGGACAAGCGGGAAGATGTCGCGTTGGACGGGGCCCGCTACCGCCACCTGGAAGACGGCCCAACTGAACGCTTCTCCGTCTCGCTTAGAGTGAATGCGGGCACTCCTGCCGCTGGCGTGCTCCACGAAATCTATAGGGAAGGCGCGCTGCAATGCGCGCTCCGTCCCTTCAAACAGCGCGGTAAGGAAAACACGGCGACCGAGACCGAGTAACCCCACGCCAAACAGACCGGGGCTGGCAACGTCGCAGACGCCGCGTTCAGCGCCACTCGCGGCGTAGGTAGGCGTTTGCTGACTCCCGAACGAAGGCTTCATCATCGTTGGCAATCCCTAGCCCGCATTTCTCACCAGGCCGCTTGTCGGCGTCAAAAAGCTCTTGGGTTTCACTAGTTTGACCGCGATGTCGATGATCGTGCCGATGGCGGACTGCGCTGGCCGCGCCCTCGCGGGTCTTTTGGCCCCGTGTGTAC
>JAKZRQ010000219.1:0-14203 GCA_047518105.1 Pseudomonadales bacterium
ACACGGGCCGTGCGCGCACGTGCTCCCTCAACCGTAGTCCCCGCTATGCTTTCGGTCGCGAGCACGCGCACGTGCCCGTGTGTACACGGGGCCAAAATCCTCCGCGATCATCACGGCCCCTGGTGAGAAATGCGGGCTAGCCAGTCCGTGTCGAAGGCACCCCCGAGGGCGACGGCGGGACCAAGGGATTACCGAATTCACCAACAGGACGTGGCGAGGTGAAACAAGATGATGGCAGACGAACCGTCGAAGTGAGGCTGGCTCGGGTTGAAACCAAGACCGACCGTTTGCTGAAGGATGTCGCCGAGCACAGAGCCGAAACCCGGACCGAGTTCAAGGAACTCAGGGGCATTGTCGAGGCGAACGAGAGCGCCATCCGGAACGACATGCACAAAGAGATCAAGGATTCGGAGAACAACCTGCTCCAAGAAATCAAGGCATCCGAGAACAGCCTGCGAATCCAAACGACCAGGAACACCGAAGCCGTGTTTGAGATAAGGAGCTACGTCGAAGTGCTCCTCGCGTTCGTCCTGCCGATGGCGCTTGCGGTCTTCGGCTATCTGGTGAAGGGCATCTTCGGCGACTGAGCATCCCAGGGCCGGCCCGTCAGGTGGCTTCCAGTCGCCCCTTCCGGCGCCGCCGCAGCACCCAGCCGTAGATCAACACGTTGATGGCGATGACGGCGCAACCGAGCGCGATTCGCACCTGCACGGTGAGAATGCCTTCCTGGGCGAGGTCGGGATAGACGACCGGCATGAGGTAGCGCGCAATGAAGCCACCCGGCTCGGACGTGTCACCCCGCAGGGCATCCTCCAGGTAGGTCAGCGGACACATCCAGTCTGCGAATTGCACCAAGGCCCCCCAGGCGACCGCCGGCAGGTGGATCCAGGCCGCGCAGGGCCAGCGCAGCGCGAGCAGGCCGCCGGCCGCGACGAAGGCGATGAACGCGAAATGCAGGAGGACGACGAACTCCGGGCCGCTCATCGATCAATCGCCCGGCACTGGCAAATGCCGAGCAGACCGCCGCCCAAGCATCCGGCTACGCTATTCGTCCACCGTCGTCGCGGCGATCCGATTCTCAATCTTTCGAGCCCAGATTTCCGGCCCCGTCAGGTGCACCGACGCGCCCCGCGAATCCACCGAAACGGTCACCGGCATGTCCTTGACCTCGAACTCGTAGATGGCCTCCATGCCCAGATCCTCGAAGGCCAGCAACGTCGACTTGGTGATCGCCTTGGCGATCAGGTAGGCCGCGCCGCCGACGGCGATCAGCGACACGGCGGCGTGATCGCGAATAGCCTCAATGGCCACGGGGCCACGTTCCGCCTTGCCGATCATGCCCAAGAGGCCGGTGTGTTCGAGCAGGGTCCGGGTGAACTTGTCCATGCGCGTGGCGGTGGTGGGACCGGCAGGCCCGATGACTTCGTCACGCACCGGATCCACCGGGCCGACGTAGTAGATGAAGCGATCCTTGAAGTCGACCGGCAACGGCTCGCCACGCGCGATCATATCCACCATGCGTTTGTGGGCGGCATCGCGACCGGTGAGCATCCTGCCCGAGATCAGCAGGGTATCGCCGGCACGCCAGGAGGCCGTCTGTGTGCGCGACACCGTATCGAGATTCACGCGTTTCACTTCGTCGCCCGGCCGATAGGCGATGTCGGGCCAGTCGGCGAGATCCGGCGGCTCGAATGCGGCCGGTCCCGACCCGTCGAGTTCGAACCTCACGTGCCGGGTCGCGGTGCAGTTCGGAATCACGGCGACCGGCTTGGTGGCCGCGTGCATGGGATGTTCCAGCACTTTGACGTCGAGTACGGTGGTCAGACCGCCGAGCCCTTGGGCGCCGATGCCGAGCGCATTGACCTTGTCGAACAGCTCGAGGCGCAATTCTTCGGCGCGGTTCGCCGGCCCGCGCGCCTTGAGGTCGTGGATGTCGATGGGCGCCATCATGGCTTCCTTGGCCAGCAGCATCGCCTTCTCCGGCGAGCCGCCGATGCCAATGCCCAGGATGCCCGGCGGACACCAGCCGGCACCCATGGTCGGGACGGTCTCGAGAATCCAGTCCGCCACCGAATCGGACGGGTTGAGCATGACGAATCTCGCCTTGGCTTCGCTGCCGCCGCCCTTCGCCGCCACCTCCACGCCAAGTTTGTCGCCGGGTACGATGCGCGTATGGATGACCGCCGGCGTGTTGTCCCGGGTGTTGGTCCTGGCACCGTCCGGATCCGCGAGAATCGATCCGCGCAAGACGTTGTCCGGGTGCAGGTAGGCCCGACGCACACCCGCGTTGACCATGTCGTCGACGCTCTGCCCGCCTGCCCAGGTGACTTCCATGCCCACATCGAGGAAGACGATGACAATGCCCGTGTCCTGGCAGATCGGCCGTTTGCCGAGTGCGCACATCCGCGAATTCGCAAGCACCTGCGCCAGCGCCGCCTTGGCTGCGGGCGACTCCTCCCGCTCGTAGGCGTTGGCCATGGCGCGGATGAAATCCGGCGGGTGGTAGTAGGAGATGTACTGCAGGGCGTCGGCGACGCTCTGGGTCAGATCCCCCGCTCGTATGACGGTCATCTGCGCACCCCTGACTGTGGTTGGGTAGGGAAATTCTACGCCGTTTCCAAGGGAACGCCGTTTCCAATGAAACGCTGTTTCCCGCAACTACCCAACCATCCTGTTCGGGGTAAACTCGACCGCGAAGGGAGGGAGGACATGACCGAGCGTCGGGCGTCGTACCGCGAGGGTGAACTCGCACTCGCGACGGGAAAGATCAAATATCTCGAACACGGAAGCGGCGTGCCCGTGGTGATCCTGCACCATAGTTGGGGCAGCCCCGGATGGCTGCCGTTCTACGACAGCCTTGCCGCCAACCATCGCGTCGTCGTACCCGACATGCCGGGCTGGGGTGGTTCCGAAAGGCCCGTCTGGGCGCGAGACCCGCGCGACATCGCCATCATCGTGGGCCGCGTGCTCTCCGGGCTCGATCCATCCGGCGCCAAGCTCGTCGGGCTCGGACTCGGGGGCTACGTCGCCGCGGAGCTCGCCACGATGAACCCATCACGGCTTGCCGCCCTGGTTCTGGTCGGCGCCGCCGGTCTGCAGCCGCGCGACGGGGAGATTCTCGATCAGATGATGTTGTCGCACCGCAAGTACATCGAGGAGAGCTTCCGGGACGTCGAGACCTACACGGGCTACGTCGGCGAGGAACCACCGGACGAGGCCCGCCAGCTCTGGTACTTTTCGCGCGAAATGACCGCGCGGGTCACTTGGAAGCCGTACATGTTCAACCGCCGCCTGGAGCCCTTGCTGGGCGATCTCCAGGTGCCCACCCTGGTCGTCTTGGGGCGGCAAGGACAACGTGGTTCCGTTGGAATGCGCCGGGCGATACCAAGCGGCGATTCCCAATGCCCGCGTGGAAGTCATCGACGCCGCCGGGCACGTCGTCGAGTTGGAGGAGCCCCACCGGCTTGCGGCGCTGATTTCGTCATTCCCGCCCGCCACCGCCTAGCGGCACGACTAGCGGCACGAATAGAGGCAACGCATGTTCATCGGACACTTCACCGAACGCCCCTACCAGGATCCCGACTCCGGGTACTTCGGCGCCACCGGGCGCAGCATCATGGACCTCGGCATGTCCAACAGCACCTACGATCCGAAACTCGGCGCGGATCTCTACAACCGCTATCTCGACGAGCGGGTGTTCGCGGAAGAAATGGGCTTCGACGGGTTGATGCTGAACGAGCACCACTCGACCCCGTTCTGCATGGGGCAGGTCGTGAACCTGGAGGCCGCCATCCTCGCCCGCATCACCCGGCGTGCGAAGATCGTGCTGCTCGGCAATATCCTGCCCATCTGGGACGACCCGCTGTTCCTCGCCGAGGAACTCGCCGATACCGACATGATCTCGCGGGGTCGGCTGGTGACTGGCTGGGTGCGCGGTACCGGGCGCGAAAGCGTCGCCCACAACGCCGTGCCGCCCTACAACTGGGAGCGGTTCCAGGAAGCGCACGACTTCATCGTCCAAGCCTGGACCCGCCCGGGACCGTTCCGCTGGGAGGGCGAGCACTACCACTACCGCTACGTGAACCCCTGGTCGCGTCCCTACCAGTGTCGTGTCCCGCAAGTTTCTGGTATTTCAGCGCGTCCCACGGGGTCTGTGGCAAGGCGCGTCCCCGCCGGCAATGGTGGGCCCATTGCCAAGGGGCGCAACGCGGCCACAGGCCGCGTGGGGCGCGCCCTTTCGGGAGTTCGCCATGCGCGCCACTGCCGCGTTGCGGTCCTTGCCGATATGCCCGATATTCCCTGCGGACCACGCCTTGCATTGACGCGCATGGCGAACTCTGAAACACCAGAAACTTGCGGGACACGGCACCAGGAGCCGCACCCGCCCATCTGGATTCCTGGCGTGATGAGCCGCAACACCGTCGCCTGGGCGGCCAGGTACCGCTACCCGAACCTGATGCTCGCCACCGAACTGCAACCGACGGTGGAGTCTTTCCAGTACTACGACGAGGTGGCAGCGGAAGAGGGCTACGAAGCGGGAACGGAACACCGCGGGTATCTGTTCAAGGTCCACGTGGACGAGACCGAGGAACTGGCGGAAGCGACCGGCCGCAAATACGTCCAGGGACCGAGCAACCCGTTCCTGGAAGGGAACCAGGGCATCGTCCGACCGTTCATCCAAAACCTGCCGGGCCTTAGCCAGCGCAACAACCTGCTGCCGACCATGCGCAGCTTCGCCGCCGCCGCATCCCCGGGCCGCGCCGGACAGCACTTGAAGGAGGAGAAGAAGCAGGCGCCGCCTCCCCCTGCGAAGGACACGTACCTCGACCAGACGGAGAAGCTGTCGATCATCTCCGGTACGCCGGACACGGTCATTCCCAAGGTTCGCCATGTGCTCGAAACCCTGCGGCCCGGAACGATCTTCTTCTGGGACGGCGACGGCGCCATGAGCCACGACGACCAGATGCGCAGCTTGCGCCTGATGGGTTCGGACCTGATCCCCGCGGTACGGGAAATGGCAGACGAGTTGGATCTCAAGGGACCGTTCGAGGTCGACCCCGAGGACCGCCCGGCATCGGCCGACGATTCAACGTCCGCCAACGTCTGACGCGACGCGTCGAACGGCACGCAAACCCGGTTGGAGAGGTCACATCGAAACCGGCGCACAAGCATTGGTCGCGGCGCTTGAACGCCAACGCGTGGACCGGGTGTTCTGCGTGCCGGGCGAGAGCTACCTCGGCGTGCTCGACGCCCTGCGGGACTCGACCATCCAAACCGTCGTTGCACGCCACGAAGGCGGCGCCGCGATGATGGCCGAGGCCGACGCCAAGCTCACCGGTCGGCCCGGCGTGGTGTTCGTCACCCGCGGACCGGGTGCTGCGAACGCCAGTTCGGGAATCCACGTCGCCCAGCAGGACTCCACGCCTCTCGTCCTGTTCGCCGGCCAGGTGGCGCGTGCCGCACGCGGCCGCGACGCTTTCCAGGAGCTCGACTTTCAAGCCTTCTATGGCGGCATGGCCAAATCCGTGACCGAGGTGGAGACCGCCGAAGAGATCCCGACGGTGATCAGCGCGGCATTCCTGACCGCCCTGTCCGACCGACCGGGCCCGGTAGTCATCGCCCTGCCCGAGGATATGCTGGCCGAGGATATGTTGCCCGAGACCTGCGCAACGCCCGCGGGCGAGCGGGTGGAAGTCGCCGACGAGGTCCCCGATGCCGTCTTGATGCGCCAGTTCGACGACCGGATGGACACCGCGCAAAGGCCATTGGCGGTGGTCGGCGGATCGACCTGGACCGCCGCAGACACGGCGGCCCTCGCCACATTCTCGGAAACCGCCGACATCCCCGTGGCCTGCGTGTTCCGTCGGCAGCAGCTCTTCGACCACGAGCACAGCCACTATGCCGGCGACCTCGGCATCGGTCCCAATCCGGCATTGCGCCGCGCGGTGGAAGAGTCGGACCTCCTGTTGCTGCTCGGCACCCGGTTCTCGGAGATTCCCAGCCAATCCTACGAACTGCCTCTCGCCACCACGCCCGTCGTTCACGTGCACCCCGATGGCCGGGAGTTGCAGCGCGTGCACAACACCGTGCTCGGCATTCGCGCGCGACCGGCGGCTTTTCTCGCGGCCGCACGGACACGCGGTCGGCGAACCCGCTACATCGACCGTTTGCACGCCAGCTACCTGGCATGGTCGAAGCTGCCGCACCCGTCGCCGGGAAAGCTGACCATGGGCGCGGTCATGGCGGCCCTGCGCGAATGCGGCGATCCGGACATCATCGTGACCAATGGCGCCGGCAACTACTCGGCGTGGATTCATCGCTTTCACCGATTCCGCCGCTTTGGCACCCAGCTCGCGCCCACGGCCGGATCCATGGGCTACGGCCTGCCCGCCGCCATTGCCGCGAAGCTCCGTCATCCGGCGCGCACCGTGGTCTGTTTCGCCGGCGACGGCTGTTTCCAAATGACCGGTCAGGAACTCGCGACAGCCGTTCAGCACGATGCCCAGGTCATCGTGCTGGTGGTGGACAACGGCATGTACGGCACCATCCGGATGCACCAGGAACGCACGTTCCCCGGGCGTGTTCACGCCACGTCGCTGGTCAACCCCGACTTTGCCGCACTCGCCAGGGCGTACGGCGCCTACGGCGAACGGGTGGACAACGACGCACAGTTTCCGGCTGCCTTCGCCCGGGCGAACAATGCGGGCGTGGCCGCCCTCCTGCACCTGGCGGTGGATCCCGAAGCGATCACGCCGACGACGACGCTAACGGGTATGAAAGCCGATCACTAGCCCGCCTCGCCCGGTCCTTGCCGAGGGCCTCGCCAAGCTACGCCAGTACGCTGCAATCTCATTCCACCGCCGTCAGCACCGTCACCATGCGCCCGCTGGCGGCCGGCAGGGCGGCATGAGACTTCACACTGCGGTGGGGCTTCACCTTGGTAACCCAGGTCGTAGCCGACCATCCTTCGCCACCGTCGAGTTCCAGCCGGTAGGTCTCGAAGCTGCCCGCCGGGGTCTCTATCGACTCCGTCGCCACCACCACGATGTTCATCCGCCGAGCGCCGGGCATGTTGATCTCGAACACCTGAACGTCCGTTTCGAATCCCGGCGCGAGAGGCATGAGGGCGATCACGGTATCCAGATGGCCGACCACGGGGCCTTCGAGGGCAACATCGACATCCGTGGTGTTGCCCCCGGGAACGACCATGGTGCCGGTGATCCCGACCTCGGCGAAATCCAGCAAAACCTGCAAGGGGCCTTGTTCGATCATCCGATGCAGGGGGCGGAGATCCTCCACGGCCAGAAAGGCGATGTCCGAGGCCTTGACCATGGGCGAATCGATCGTGGTCGCCACCCGCCACACGTCCTGGTCTGCATAGGTTGCCCTCGACCATGAGACGGTCGAGTCCAGGTCGATGGATTGACCGCCGGCTTCCATCGTGATCCGGTAGGTCAAGGTCGCCGGTTCGAGTTCGGCACCGTCGAGCGCCAGTCCCGCGATCTCGCCTGCGGCCCGGGTCTTCGGCATCTCGACCGTGTGCCTTGCCGCCACCTCGACCGCCGTGTCGCGCTGGTAGTCCGCCGCCAACGCGACGACCGCGACGGCGGCCGCAATCGTTGCAACGACCACGATTCGGCGGGGACTGTGCGCAGATGCCATTGCAGATACCCGGAAGATGAATCGCCGAAGTGTATCGCGCAGACGCGACGAACTGCCAGACCGCGAAACCGGTCGCGCCAAGCCGACGCGACCGTCCTCGACACCCGTTGCGCCACGGGTCGCTCTACCCGGTCTCCGGCGTCGTCTCCCGTGTCATCTCCGGCGTCATCTCCGGCGTCATCTCCGGCGTCAATGGAGGTGCGTTGGTGGAGTACACCGCCCCGCGCTCACCAACCTGAAGGTCATCCGACAACCCCTCGCCCTCGCGCAGTTCGGCCAACGCATCTTCCCGGGCTTTGAGGACCGGCGCTCGCGACAACCCAGACGTCGCCCGCCGCACCCAATCCGACTGCCCTTGCTCGAGGCGGGGCTCGAGAAACGTGATCGTTCCCTTGTTCACGGTCGCCACCAACCGGTAGTGGAGCCCCGCATTGTCCAGGAAATAGGCAACATCGATGACGCGAGCCACCAGCGACGCGTTGTCGATCGCCCTGGGAAATCGACGCTGCAGGGCATCGCGCGGAACGTCATGGCCACCCGTTGCGACTCGAACACCAATTCGCCAACGTGTCGTATCGGCGGCAGACAGAGCGACGAATACCATGACCACGCGATAGCCGGCAGTCTTCGCCGAGGCGACGGTGCGCAAAATCTCCCGGCTCGAAAGCGTGGTTTCGCGAACAAGCGACTGGCGGCTGGCAATCAACGACCGAGTACGCCGGATCACTTGGCGCCCGGCGCGCAGGTGGGACGCTGGCGTACCGGCGAGTGGAGTGCCCAAGGACCTCGCGATGTCGTCGGGATTTAGATATTCGCCGGAGTCGTAGCCCGCGTCGAGAAACCTACGATAGGCCGTGGACTTGCCAACTCCATTGGGGCCGGCGAAGACCGTGAACCAAGGACGGTCAGCGGTACCGGACGCCATTCAGCGACAGTTTGTGTTCTTTGAAGACTGCCTCCATGTCTGCCGGATCGCTGGGCAGAGGGGTCTGCGTTCCATCCGGATGATGGAGCACCGGACGCCCGTCGACCTCGACGACCCGCGAAATGCCCAACCGGTCGCACTCCTCGTTGAACTTTCGTCCGCCCTCGTCGAGCACCGCCATGAATTCGACCGGATCCAGCTCCTCCATGTACTTCTTGCCGGTTGCCGTGGGCATCGACTTCCTCCGCATCGCACGCGTGGGTTGAAGCGCCATCCTATCACCTGCGGCGCCGCCGGGCCGTTCCGCTACCCCGCCCTGCGGCCACGCTACCCCGCCCTGCGGGCTGCGCCCTACCCGCTACACCGCCCCCCGCCAAGCACGCAGAAACGCGAACAGTGCGGGTGATTGAGCGCCACCTCGCCCAAGCTCTCCACCAACCGATTGCCGAGGCGAAAGGCGTTCTGGTAGGGCAGCAGCGTGCAACTCGCCACCTCCGGGCGCACGGCACCCTTGGGCTTGACTACCATGCGCGACGAAGCGCACATCATGTCCTCGGGACGAACCCCGAGACTCGACCAGCAGCCGGTGGAGACTTCCGGCGTTTCCGCGTTCTCGTCCATCTCGGGGAACAGCACGAGTCGCTCCGGCGAGGCTGCATCGATCCGGATGCCCTCGCTCTGAAACAAGGCCCCGAAGCCCTGCCTAAGCGCGCCCTCCTCGTCGCCCCAACGCCGCCGTCCAGCGACATGAACGTTGAATCCATTGCTGTCCAGCCAGCGCAGACCCCGCAAAGCGGACAGCCAGGTCCGGGGGCCGCGTTCCTCCTCGTGGAGTTCGCCCCGGAAATGATCGAGCGATACGCGCAAAGCCAGACGCGCGCCGGCTTGTTCGCGCAATTCGAGCAGCTCATCCGCGTACTTCATCATCGGGCGCATGGCGTTGGTCAACACAAGCACGCGACAGCCGCTGTCCAGACTGTCGACAAGCATGGGCACGAGGTCGGGGTTCATGAATGGTTCGCCACCCGTGAAACCGATTTCCTCGGTGTCGAGACGAAGCGCCGCAATCTCATCCAGGTAGCCGCGCACTTCCGCACGACTGAGGTAGGCCAGGCGGTCGTTTCGCGGGCTCGATTCGATGTAGCAGTGCCCGCAGGCGAGGTTGCACAAGGTGCCGGTGTTGAACCAAAGGGTACGCAGTCGGTCCAGGGCGACCCGGGCGCGCGGCTTGCCGTCGACCGTGGTTTCCGGGTCGGCAAACTTGGCCGGCATCGTCGATTCGCGGGCGATCAAGGGCGGCATTGCTTTGTCCCGGGCAACTGTCGGCGAACCAGTACAACCGCTACAGTGTGGCGCATGTCCCGTACTCAGACAATCCGCATGCCCCGAAGCGTGGACGTCGCCGTCATCGGCGCCGGTCCAGCGGGCAGCACCGCGGCGACCCTGCTGGCGCGCGCTGGCTTCGGGGTTGCGGTGTTCGAACGGGAACACTTTCCGCGAACGCACATCGGCGAATCCCTGTTGCCTGCGACATTGGCCGTGCTAGCCCGCATTTCTCACCAGGGGCCGTGATGATCGCGGAGGATTTTGGCTCTGTGTACACACGGGGCCAAAAGACCCGCGTGGGCGCGGCCAGCGCAGTCCGCCATCGGCACGATCATCGACATCGCGGTCAAACTAGTGAAACCCAAGAGCTGTTTGACGCCGACAAGCGGCCTGGTGAGAAATGCGGGCTAGAGGACATCGGCTGCTTGGACGCCGTGGCGACCGAAGGGTTCACCGTCAAGCACGGCGCGACCATGAGCTGGGGTCGCGATCGCGAGCCCTGGAGCTGGTACTTCCGCGAAACGAACAGGCGTTTCCCCCACGCCTACCAGGTGTGGCGAGGGCGCTTCGACCAGATCCTGCTCGACCATAGCCGGGATTGCGGCGCCCACGTCCGCGAAGGCATTGGCGTCAAGGACGTGGTGTTCGACGGCAACCGGGCCACCGGAATCGTGCTCGACAGCGGCGAGAGCGTCGCAGCGGCGATGGTGGTGGACGCCACCGGTCAGGGATCGTTGATCGCCCGCAAGCGCGACTTGAAGCAATGGGATCCGCTGTTCCGCAATCTTGCCGTGTATGGCTACTTCCGCAACTGCGCGCACCTCGGTCCGCCAGACGACGGGAACATCTTCATCGAGTCCTACGCGGGCGGCTGGCTGTGGAAGATCCCCCTGGCCGGCGGAGTGTCGAGCATCGGCGCCGTGGTGGACCGGGACGCCGGCGCGAAGGCAATCCGCAAAGCGGGTCTGACGCGCTTTCTGGGCGATCAGATCGCCGCCGCGCCGCGCACCGCGGCGCTCGTTGGCGACGCGAGCGCCATTGCGCCGCCCAAGGCGGTTCGGGATTGGTCCTATTCGGCGAGGACGTTGACCGGTCCCGGCTGGGTGCTCGTCGGCGATGCCGCCTGTTTCGTGGACCCCCTATTCTCCACCGGCGTCCATCTGGCGGTCACCTCGGCCCATATCCGGCGCCGCCTATGTGGTCTCGGCGCTGACCGACGTAGGAATCGCCGGAGAAGCCGCAGCGGCTTTCGAACGCCTGTATCGAACCCAATACGAGCACTTTCACGAGTTGGCACGGCTGTTCTACACCGGCAACCGCGCCGTCGACTCCTACTTCTGGGAGGCCCGGCGCATTACCGGCGAGCAGCGGGCACCCCGGGAAGCATTCGTCCGGGCCGTGTCCGGGCAGGCAGCAGCCGGCTACGAGCGGTCCGTCTTGAGTCACGGCGAACTACCCGGGGACTGGTCCGCCGCGCTGCGTGCGGCGCGACCGGCACCCGTCGAAACGGATCTCGGCGCTGTCCGGCCGATCCTCGCTCCCGGGCTTTCGCTGGTGTCCACGACGGTACTCGGCGACGGGCGCTTCGAACGCGGGCAGGCCATTCGCGGCACCAATCGGATTGACCTGCCGGTGAGTCCGCTGGTGGCGCAACTGGTGAGTCGGATACAGCACGGCAACGGCGAACACGGCGTGTCGACCATCGCCAAGGACATCGCGCAACGCCATGGCGTTCCCGCGGAGCGCGTTGCGCCCGTGCTGCTGGACGCCACCAAACTGCTTCTCGGCGACCGAATTCTCTTGCTCGGCGCCGCCGAAGGACGCGCATCGCCGGTAGAATGGTCCCAAGACTCCACTTGAACCGTCGCAGCTTGTCCGAACGCGCCGCCAGAATCCTGCACGGCATCGACGCCATCGACGCGAAGGCGTGGAACCGGTGCGCGAACCCGGCGAGTGTCGAGTACAACCCCTTTCTCGATCACCGTTTCCTGGTCGCGCTCGAGCAAAGCGGCAGCGTGACCGCCGAGTCCGGCTGGCAGCCGTTTCATGTGGTGCTCTCGGAGCGCGACGGCGACGTCAACGACGCCATCGGCGTGGTTCCCATGTACCTGAAATCCCACTCCCACGGCGAGTACGTATTCGACGCGGGCTGGGCCCAGGCCTTCTACCAGGCCGGCGGACGCTACTACCCGAAACTGCAGGTGAGCGTCCCTTTTACGCCCGCCACCGGTCGCCGGCTGCTGGCGGCGGATGCCATCGATGCCGAACAAGCCGCTGAAGTCGAACGCCAACTTCTCGGTGCAACAATCCAGGTGGCGCAGCAGATCGAAGTCAGCTCGGTGCACTTCACGTTCATGCCCGAGCCCCAGTGGCGGCGAGCCGGCGAACTCGGCTGCCTGCAGCGCGTCGACACCCAGTTCCACTGGCACAACGACGGGTATTCCTCGTTCGACGACTTTACGGCCGCGCTGTCGTCGAAGAAGCGCAAGAACATCCGGCGGGAGCGCCGGGAGGCGGTGTCCGACGGCATCCAGATCGAGTGGTTGACGGGTACCATCAGCGAGGCCCAGTGGGACGCCTTCTACCACTTCTACGTCGACACCGGCAATCGCAAGTGGGGCATGCCCTACCTCACCCGGGAGTTCTTCAGCCGGATCGGCGAGACCATGCCCGAACACATCCTGCTGGTGATGTGCAAACGCGCCGGACGCTATGTCGCCGGCGCCATCAACTTCATCGGCGGGCAGACGCTGTTCGGGCGCAACTGGGGGTGCATCGAAGACCATCGCTTCCTGCACTTCGAAACCTGCTACTACCAGGCCATCGACTTCGCGATCTCGCGTGGGCTCAAGCGGGTCGAAGCCGGCGCCCAAGGTTCACACAAGCTGGCGCGCGGCTACATGCCGCAGGCGACCTATTCCGCGCACTGGATTCGCGATCCCAGGCTGCGCGGGGCGGTCCACCGCTATCTGAAGGACGAACGCCGCTACGTGGAGGAGGATATCGCCTACGTGGAGCACCGGCACTCGCCCTTTCGCGTCAACGTGAAATTCGACGGCCACCAGACGCCCCCGACGAAGGACGCCGCAACCTAGTTTCCCGATTCCGAATTACCGTGTCACACCGTACGAACTTTCGGCGAGTCGCGCCGGGGAGAGCAAGACGCGCGGCTGGATGAGCGCGCCGGTCTCCTACATACAGTCATTCCGAGCGACCGTGCGACACAGTCGTGTACGATACGCTCGCAAAGTGTCTGCGCGCGCTGGCGCGATTGGACACCTTGGGGAGGCAGGACAAATCCATGGTGCGTCGATAGCCGCAGTGACGACGGTAGCCGGCGCCGCGCAGGGCGCTGGCGTGCCGCGCACAGGCATGCTCGCCACGGGCCGCAATCGAAGAGGCGTCGTTTCGGCCGTCGAGCCCTTCGACGACGAGCAAGGACGCATCCATCTCGTTCACCTGGAATACAAGGACAGCCATTCGCCGTCCGAGGAACGGCTGCTGTGGGAGTTGGAGCCTGCCCGAGAACTCCTGGAACCCAACGCCCTTCCCCTTCCCTCGGAAACCCCAATGCCACCGGCGGACTTCGACGCGCTGCTGCGCGCAGCGCGTTGGACGGCACTGTCGCCCTATCTGGACCCAGACGGCGAAGGTCCCTTGGAACGCGAGCCTATAGCCAGCCCGTTCCACGGCAGCGTGCGGGTCGAGGACTATCAACTCGTGCCGCTCCTGAAGGCACTACGAATGCCGCGTGTGAACTGCTGATCGCCGACGACGTGGGTCTCGGGAAGACCATCGAGGCCGGTTTGATCCTCACCGAGCTGCTCCTGAGACGGCGCATTCAACGCGTTCTGGTTCTCACGCCCGCCTCGTTGCGCCAGCAGTGGCGGGACGAACTCTGGGAAAAGTTCGCGCTGCGCTTCGAGATCGTGGACCGGCAAGGCACCGAGAGGCTGAAGCGGCGGCTCGGCATGGACGCCAACCCCTGGCGTTCGTTCAGCCGCATCGTCGCTTCGTATCACTACGTCCGCCAACCGGATGTGCGCGAGCAGTTCCTCGCAGCTTGTCAGACGCCCGAAGGGTCTCCCCACCTGCCTTGGGACCTGCTTATCGTGGACGAGTGCCACAACCTGATGCCGTCCCCCTTTGGCGAAGACAGCGAACTCTGCCGAACGCTGCGGTTGGTGGCGCCGCGATTCGAGCACCGGCTGTTCCTCTCGGCCACGCCCCACAACGGCCACACGCGCTCGTTCACCGGCCTTCTGGAGATGTTGGATCCGGTGCGCTTCA
>JAKZRQ010000220.1:0-10289 GCA_047518105.1 Pseudomonadales bacterium
TGGCGGACATCGACTGGCCCGAGACCACCGAGTCGGCCCCGGCCGTAGTTACGGCCATGGCCATTCCGTTGACGTTTTCCATCGCCGACGGCATCGGATCGGTTTCCTCACCTACGTCGCGGTCAAGATTCTCGCGGGCAATTTCCGCGACTGCTCGCCCGCGATGATCGCAGTCGCGTTGCTGTTCGCCGCGAAGTTCGCGCTGCTCGACTGAGACACCGTCGCACCGCCGGCACGGCTTGGTATCCTAGCGGCTCCGCGTTTCACGTTGTGACCGAAATGACCCGACTTCCCCAACCAACGACCGATCTCGACGTCGCCAAACGACACCTGGACGAATACGGCTACTGCCTGCTCAAGGACGCGCTCAGTCCCGAAGAGGTCGACGCATTGCGGTCGCGGGTGCTCGAGCAACTCGAGGCAGAGGAGCAACTTGGCGTCAACAAGAACGTGCGTGCGGATAAGAAGCAGCTCGTCAGGTTCCTGATCAACAAGGGGCAGGTGTTCCGCGACATGATTCTTCACCCGGATCTGCACGCCTTGCTGGATCACGTCCTCGGCACGGCGTACCTGCTGTCCTCCTACCATGCCCACATCGCGCACCCGGGCAGCGCCAAGGCGTTCCACACCGACCAGTTCTGGATGCCGCCGCCGACCAATGAGCACAAGCAGACGCTGGTCAAGCCCGGATCCGTGACGCGCGCCGCCAACCGCGGCCGCCACGTGGGCGGAGAAGCCCTGATCGACCCCAAGACGATCTCGCCCGCGGTTGTCTGCAACACGATGTGGATGCTGGACGACTACACCGAGGCAAACGGCGCCACCCTGCTCGTGCCGGGCAGCCATCTGAGTGGTCGGCAACCCGATCACGAACTGGACTCCAACGCCAACTGGGTGCCCGCCACGGGTCCGGCGGGCACGGCCGTGGTGTTCGAGGGACGAACCTGGCACACCACGGGAGCGAACACCACCGACCGCCCGCGGATCGGCCTGTCGACGAACTTCTGTGCGCCGCAGTTCCGCCAGCAGGAGAACTTCCTGCTCGGCACGCGACCCGAGGTGCTCCGAGATGCCTCGCCCGAACTGCTCGACCTGATCGGATTCAAGGCCTGGCTGGGGTACGGCGGTTACGAGAACACCAGCGGGCAATGGGTAGCACGGGTCGCCCGGGTCGATAGTGCGTTGGGCGAGCTTCAACCCGAGCGGGAGGCAACATGAACGATCTGAACGGCAAGCTCGCCGTCGTCACCGGCGCCACACGAGGTATCGGCGAAGCCAGTGCACGGGCGCTGGATGCCGCCGGTGCCCGGGTGGTACTCACCGGGCGCACCGTCCCGGATCTCGACCGCGTCGCAGCCGATCTCTCGAACGATCCGGTCATTGTCGAAGCCGATCTCGCACCGCCCAGGGCAGGTACCGAACTCGCAGAGCGGATTCTCCAGGCCGTGGATGGGGTAGACATCCTGGTCAACAACGCCGGCATCCCGATGCGGCGCAAACCCGAGGATCTGACGGAGGAGGACTTCGACCTGGTCTTCTCGATCAACGTCCGATCGCTGCTCATGCTCACCCTGGGACTTGGTCCGTCCATGATCGAACGCGGTGGCGGGTCGATCATCAACATCTCCTCGGCAGCCAGCCTGCGCGGTCCGCTCGGCCGAGTGGCCTACGCGGGCACCAAGGGCGCCGTCGACGCCATGACCCGGGCACTGGCCGCGGACTGGGGATCCCACGGCATTCGCGTGAATTCACTTTGCCCGGGACTGATCGCCACCGCGATCTGGGAGTCCGACCGGCAGAACATACCCGGCCTGATCGAACGCCTCGAAAACGGGATCGCACTCAAGCGCTGGGGCTACGGCGACGACGTGGCCGATGTCGTGTTGTTCTTCGCGAGCGACGCTTCGCGGTATGTGACCGGCGAGGTTGTTGCGGTCGACGGTGGCATGGTTCGGGTGGGGGCCGGGCCGCAGCGACGGGATTGACAACAAGAGTCCCGTCCCCTCGCCTTGTGCCATTGCACGGTGGCACGCGTCTTGTTCACCGCCATCCCGCGCGATCAAGCACTTCACGGGCGACCTCGGTGATGTTCCGTTCCGGGCCGTTGTCCACGGTGAAGTCCTCGATGGCGGCACTCCGCAGGATGCCATCGAGTTCCGTTGATCTTGCGAGGAATTTCGGCAAGTAGATGCCGGGCTCCCGCTGCCGCAGACGGTCGTGCATCGTCTCAACGGGCGCGGTGATACGGCACACCACCGGCTCGCAACCCGGAATCGCCGCCCGGTAGCGATCGAGTTCGGCGGGCTCTTCAACGACGCGGGCGATGACCAGGCGGTCGATGCCGGCAAGGCGGTAGTTGGGCCAGATCGCGGCCAGATTTTGAAACGCCAGTCGGGAACCGTAGCGATCATCCGCCGATCGCGGATGAATCTGGGCGAGGCAGTCGAAGTCGAGCGTCGCGTGCGGGATGTCCGCTTCCTGCAACAGGTCGGACACCTCGCCCATGACGGTGGTCTTGCCCGCGCCCATGGCACCCGAGAGCAACAACAGTGGCACCCTCTTCGGCATCTTGACGGCCGGATCAGTTAGTAACGACTTCTTGACTTTCATCTCCCGTTAGTAAAGCATCCGTTCTTTATTCCGCCGCCCAGGTACGACACTGTGATTCTCCTGCGGGGATTTTACCCGTCATGCCCTGCCGAGTCGGATGAGCGCGCATGAGACGTATCACCGGCGATTACGAGCGCGGCCTCTCCAGCGGAGAGCAGGTGGCGTCCTTCGTGCCCAAGTCGCTGCCGCCGCGAAATCCTCCGCTCGACATGGACGCTGAGTTGGTCGACCGACTTGGAGCTGCCGAGAGCGCTCTTGACCGCCTCGAACTAGCAGGCGAAATGATCCCGTCGCTCGACTGGTTTATCTACGCCTTTGTGCGCAAAGAAGCCGTGACTTCCTCGCAGATCGAGGGTACCCAGGCGAGTCTCGTGGATCTGTTCAGGTTCGAATCCGAATCCGGTTCGAGCCCCGACGTGGAGGTCCAGGAGGTCTGCAACTACCTTGATGCGTTGAGCTACGCTCGCGGCGAGCTTGCACGACCGCATGGCCTGCCACTTTGCATGCGGCTTCTGAACCAGGCCCATCGCAGGTTGATGTACGGCGTACGAGGCGCTGGCAAGCAGCCAGGCGCGGTGCGGCGAAGCCAGAACTGGATTGGCGGAAGCCGACCAGACAACGCGATCCATGTGCCGCCACCGCCCCATGCACTCGCCGAACTGCTTGGGGATCTCGAACAGTACTTGCATGCGGACGACGAACTTCCGCCGCTCGTGCGTGCCGGTTTGGCCCATGCGCAGTTCGAGACCATCCACCCCTATCTCGACGGAAACGGTCGCATCGGCCGGCTGCTGATCACGCTCCTGCTCGAGCATTGGCGTCTCTTGAGTTCTCCGCTCCTGTACCTCAGCCTGTTCTTCAAGCGCCATCGCGAGGAGTACTACCGACGCCTTGGCGCGATTCGCACCGACGGTGACTGGGAGGGCTGGACCGTCTTCTTCCTCGACGCGGTCGCGACCATCGCGGATGAAGCCGTCCTGGCCGCACGCGAACTCTTCGCCGTCGTCACTGCCGACCGGTCCCGCGTGCTGGCTCAAAACACGACATCCGTTTCTGCCGCAAGACTGTTCGAACTCCTTCCCAGCCACCCCCTCGTAACGGTCGCGTCGGCCATGGAACTCATCGCAGCTACCAAGCCCACGGCAACACGAGCAATAGAGACACTGGTCGTCGCTGGAGTCCTCGTCGAAACGACCGGCAGGAAGCGGGACCGCAGCTTCGCCTATCAGGCCTACGTGGACAGGCTGCGAATAGGAACGGAACTGGGCCGAAGTCCGAGGGGCGAATAGTTGTACACTTGCAATGCAGTCGGGAGATCTCTCCGGCGAAGCATCCGTTGCCGGTGAGATCGGTTCGGGTCGGGACTGCGCACCGGCAGACGAGACGGATTGCTCCTAGGCGAACCCCCAGCCAACCCTCAGCGAACTATCGTTCCGGGCGCCCCCGTGGCCCAAACACTTCGAGAACAGTCTCGTCATGAACCTTCGCCGACTTCGCAACATCGCGATCGTCGCCCATGTCGACCACGGCAAGACCACGCTCGTGGACGCGATGCTTTGGCAGAGCGGTACCTTCCGGGAAAACGAGGAGGTCCGCGACCGGGTTCTGGACTCGATGGACCTAGAACGCGAGAAGGGCATCACGATCATGGCCAAGAACATTGCCGTCAACTACGGCGGTGTCAAGATCAACATCGTCGACACCCCGGGGCACGTTGACTTCGGCGGCGAAGTCGAACGCACGCTGCGTATGGTCGACGGCGTCATGCTCCTCGTCGACGCTGCGGAAGGACCGTTGCCGCAAACGCGCGCGGTGCTGTTGCAGGCCCTGGAGCTGGGACTGCCCGCCATCGTGGTCATCAACAAGATCGACCGGTCCGACGCCCGTCCGGCGGAAGTCCTCGACGAAATCTACGACCTGTTCATCGACTTGGACGCCAGCGAAGAACAGATCGACTTTCCGGTCCTCTATACCGTTGCCCGCGACGGCACATGCACTCGATCGCTCGACACCGAGCCCGCCGATCTGCGACCGTTGTTCGAGACGATCATCGAGCACACTCCGCCACCTTCCGGAGCGCCCGATCAGCCGCTGCAAATACTCATCACCAATGTCGAGCCCGACGAATACCTCGGTCCGCTGGCGATCGGCCGCGTCGTGGCAGGCACGGTTCGGCACCGCCAGGCGGTAACCGTTTGCCGACGCAACGGGGCGCCGATTGCCACCGTCGTCTCCGGGTTATTCGTCTACGAAGGCCTCGGGCGGGTTTCCGTCCCGTCCGCCGGACCCGGCGAGATCGTCGCGCTTACCGGGATGAGCGGCGTCGGGTTGGGCGAGAGCATCGCCGATGCCGAAAACCCCGAGCCACTGCCTGCCCTCGAGGTGGCGGAACCGACCTTGTCGATGGAGTTCTGCGTCAACGACGCCCCGTTCCACGGCAGGGAGGGTCGGTACGTGACCTCGCGTCAGCTTCGCGAGCGACTGCGCAAGGAGGCCGAGCGCAACCTTGCCATCCGGGTGCGGGCCACCGAATCTCCCGACCGCTTCGCCGTGTACGGCCGGGGAGAACTGCAGTTGGCGATTCTGATCGAACAGATGCGGCGGGAAGGCTACGAGTTTGCGGTCGGCATGCCACGGGTTTTGACCCGCGCCATTGGAGGCGCAACCCACGAACCGTACGAATTGGCGCTCATCGACGTGGCCGAACAGTACACGGGAGTCGTCGTTCAGAAACTCGGCATGCGCCGCGGCGTGCTGGCCAAGATGGTGAATCGCGGCTCGGCAAGGGTACGGCTGGAGTTCGACGTTCCCAATCGCGGGTTGATCGGCTACCGCACCGAGTTCCTCACCGACACCAAAGGCACGGGAACCCTCACTCGCATGTTCACCGGGTACCGGCCCTGGGCGGGCGACATCGTCCAGCGGGCGACGGGCGCCCTGGTCGCCGACCGCACCGGCCGGGTCACCGAGTACGCGATGACCAACCTGCAGGACCGTGGCGAACTGTTCGTCGGACCGACCGACCGGGTGTACGCGGGAATGCTCGTGGGCGAGAGAAACCGCGCCACGGACCTCGATGTGAACATCACCAAGGAACGGAAGCTGACCAACGTGCGCGTCACCGTCACCAAGGCGAGCCAAAGAATCGCGACACCGCGGCGCCTGTCGTTGGAGCAGGCGATCGAGTTCATCCGCGAAGACGAACTGGTCGAGGTGACCCCGGGAAGCCTCCGGTTGCGAAAACGCCACCTGGACCGGAACGAGAGGAAGTCCCACGCCGCCCGCCACGCTGCAGGCTAGGCCGGACACGCGGCACGCCGGGCACCCTGACGTTCTTGAGGAGCCGTCATCTTTACAATTGAGCAATTGAGGAACTGAGCCAAGTTTTCCGCCACCCGTAGAGCATGCGGGTGCAGCACAACCATGAAACCACCTCGCCGCAGTTGCTGGAGAAATACCCGGAACCGGCCCGCGTCGTCGCCAAGGCCCTAGCCCGCATTTCTCACCAGGCCGCTTGTCGGCGTCAAAAAGCTCTTGGGTTTCACTAGTTTGACCGCGATGTCGATGATCGTGCCGATGGCGGACTGCGCTGGCCGCGCCCGCTCGCGCTTCGCGCGGGAGGCTCTCGCGGGTCTTTTGGCCCCGTGTACACACGGGCCGTGTGTACACGGGGCCAAAATCCTCCGCGATCATCACGGCCCCTGGTGAGAAATGCGGACTAGACCCTTACGAGAACCCCGGGGGCCGGATTGCAGCCGCGTCGGGCCGTTCATGCGAACCGGCACGGATCCCTTTGCCTGAAGGCATGAAACAGACCAAGCGCCTTGGGCTTCCATGCGGACGTCCGTCACCCTGGGGTCTCGACGTCCCCGTTCCCCTGGTACGCTGTTGGCGGAACCAGCCGACAGAGCCGACAACAACCGAGTCCGATGCGATAAGCCGAGCAGTCCGAGCGTAACCACGCCCCTCCTGCATGAGGCTCATCGCGCATGTCCACGATCATTTGCCGAAGATTGTCCTTCGGCCACCCCGGCGCCGAAGGCGAGGTCTTCGACAATCTCAATCTCGTCATCGATACCCACTGGCGGTCTGCGCTGGCTGGACGCAACGGTCGTGGCAAGACCACGCTCCTGCGTCTCATTCACGGCGAACTCGCGCCGGACCAGGGCGACATTGAACGCGGCCACCCGACGGCCTACTTCCCGCGACCGGTCGACGACCCCGGCTTGGCCGTTCGAGATGTCGTGAAGGACGCCATCAGCCCCTACCGCCGCTGGGAGACCGAGATGGACGAATTGATCGCCGACGGCAGCGACGAAGCTCTCACCCGCTACGGTCGTGTCCTCGGCACCTACGAGGAGCGTGGCGGCTACTCCATCGACGCCGGCATCGAAGCGGAACTGTCTGCCCTCGGCATCGACGAGACGTTCTGGCAGAAACCCTTTTCGAGTCTCTCCGGAGGAGAACAGACGCGCTGCCTGCTGGCCAGTCTGTTCGTGTCGGATAGCCCACTGCAGGCCGCCCGCTCTCCACATGCCTCCAGCCAGGAGACGTTCGCGCTGATCGACGAGCCGACCAACCACCTCGACGCCGACGGCCGGCGCCTGCTGGCTTCCTATCTGAACTCCAAGGCGGGGTTCTTGCTGGTCTCCCACGATCGGGCGTTCCTGGATGCCTGCTGCAATCATGTCGTCGCACTGAACCGCGACACCGTCGAAGTCCAGCGCACGTCGTTTACAGCATGGCGCCAAGCACTCCGACAACGCCTGGCCAGGCAAGGCGCCAAGAACGCGGAATTGAAGCGCGACATAGCAAACCTCACCAAGACTGCCGCCGAACGCCGCACCGCCGCACTCAAGCGGGAGAGCGACAAGGCGCCCCACACCGACAAGGGATTCATCTCTCGCCGCGCAAAGCGGATGATGAAAAAAGCCCTGATCGCCGAACGCCGCGCAGAGGATGCCGCCGATGAACGCCGCCTGACGCTGACCGATGTGGAGAAGCACAGGCGGCTGCAGCTACCCGACTCGGGCCGGCCTGCAGGGACGCTGGTGGTCGCGAACGACCTCACGCTATGGCGCGGCGAAAGGCCCGTGTTCGCCAAGCTGTCGTTCATGATCGCGCCCGGCGACCGCGTCGCGGTCGTCGGCCCCAACGGCAGCGGCAAGACGAGCCTTCTCGACCAGATCGAACGCGCATCCTATCGCCACACCGGCACCCTCGCAAAGCCGGGCCATGTGACCGTTGGGCGAACGTTCCAGCATCCTCAATGGGTGTCGGGATCGTTGCGCAATCGGTTGCGCGAAGCGGGTCTCGACGAAGCCCGCTTCCGTCAGATCATGGCAGTTCTTGGGGTCCGTGGGCGTGTTCTCGACGGCCGCATCGAAGACTTGAGCCACGGTCAACAGAAGAAGATCGACCTGGCGCGCACCTTCCTCGCCAGCGCCCACCTACTCCTCTGGGACGAACCCTTGAACTTCATCGATATCGACACCCGGGAGCAGATCGAGGAAGTGCTGCTGCGCGACGAGCCGACGGTGGTCTTCGTGGAGCACGACGCGGCTTTCGTGGAACGCGTCGCGACCCAGGTCGTCCATCTCCCGGGTGCTTAGCCCACCCAAACCGCAAGACGCGCCGCCGGGCTGACGCTTGTCACCGCGAATCTCCACGAGTTCAGCCGCGTACCCGAGTTGGCCGTGAAAGATTGGCTCGTCAGAAATGCGCCCGGTAGTTGATGGCATCCAACCGGACGTGTTGCCGCACATCTCCCGGCAACATGAAGAGCTTGGGACGGCGGCGGAAGTCGAAGAGCCTGTAGAGATGATAGGCATGCCGGTTCGCGCTGGAAAACCGGACTTCGCCCATACTGATGTAGAACGGCGTGAGTTTCCCGTAGCGGGTCGACTTGACTTCAACATATCGGTCGTGGCCGGCCAGATCGTAGGAACGGATGTCGTAGCCGGCGTGGTCGCCAACGGTCTTCGACACCTGTTCGACATTCCGCGCAAGCTGGTCCTTCCCCGCTTGCCGCAGGCGCGCGCGCTCGTATTCCATCACCAGTGCTTCTCCGGCGTCGCCGAGCGAGCGATTCAGTGACTCCTGCTGGAGGTAGTTGACGGTCCGCGAGCCGCGGTGGGCAACGACGTACTCGGCAGGTTCCTCGCCCACTTCGGAAGCAGGACCGTTCCCGGGCGGATCAACCCTCATGCCCAGGAGATCGTCGACGCCGATCGGTTGTTGATGTGCGACGACATCGGCCGCTACCAGGTCAAGCAAGGGTGGCAGTTGCTCCTGAACCACGTCCCGCAGCATGTCCTGAGCGTGCCTAAGCGGCTTGTATCCGTTGACATAGGGGCAGCCCAACGAAGTCAGGACGGCACTGACATTCTGATGTTTGCGCTCGACTGCGCCGTGGGACCGACCGTCGAGTCGCACTCGAAGTTCCCGATTCCGCGCCGCCTTGTTGAAGGGTTCGCCGCGAAGTTCAAGCGTCAGCATGTTCAGGTAGTCCCGAACGGTGGCTTCGACCTCGATCCTGCTCCAGTGGCGTGACGGCATGGGGCAAAATCGTACACAAAAGCACGAATACCGGACAGCGGAAACATCGGCCCTGGGTCCTTGCTTGCGTACAACCCTAACGCGCCCGTAGGGCGCGCATTCTCCCGGCCTCGTTCGGAATGCAGCCCACGTGTCGACATTCGGAGCGCTCAAGGAATCTGGCGCGCGTCGTTATCCCATGCCGAAGCCGCTCGAACGCGTAGGTGCGAATCGAGCGCTTGCCACCCGGCGGTCTCCTATCGCACAGTAACGTATGGAGTCTCAAACAAGGATGATCGAATGCGTCGCCTCTTCGGTAGTGTTTTGGTGCTCTGGGCCTGTACCGGGGCGGGTGAGCCCAACTGGCGCGGTCTGGTCGTCGAAGACGAACATCGGTGTGCGCCCTACGATCGCGGCGAGTACCGGTATCCGCCCACCGTGGAGGACGGGATCATCGCGACGCTCGGCGATATCTACAGTCCCTACACGTGCACGAGGTTCGCGTCCAAGCAGGAAACGGTAATCGAACACATGATTGCGCTCTCGGAAGCGCACGACAGCGGACTTTGTCGAGCGGATCGAAAAACCAAGCGGGAATTCGCGACCGAACTGCGCAACCTGACCTTGGCGACACCGGCCTTGAACAGCTCGAAGTCGGCAAGGGATGCGGCCGAGTGGTTGCCCGAACGCAACCGCTGCTGGTTCGCGGCTCGCATCGTCGAGGTGCGCAAGACCTACGGCTTGACCATTGACCAGCAGGAAGCGGACGCCCTCGAAAGCGTGTTGGCGCGATGTCCGGCGCCCGGCCTCGACGTGCCTTATTGCGAGTCCCGGTCGCTGTTCTTCCGCGTGCTCCTGCCCATCCTAGCCCGCCTTTCTCACCAGGGGCCGTGATGATCGCGGAGGA
Organism: Pseudomonadales bacterium; assembly: GCA_047518105.1. Taxonomy (GTDB): domain Bacteria; phylum Pseudomonadota; class Gammaproteobacteria; order Pseudomonadales; family Azotimanducaceae; genus VXYL01. Next base: position 10,055 of record JAKZRQ010000220.1, read on the forward strand.
TTTTGGCCCCGTGTACACACGGGCACGTGCGCGTGCTCGCGACCGAGAGCATAGCGGGGACGCGGGGACTACGGTTGAGGGAGCACGTGCGCGTACGGGGCCAAAAGACCCGCGAGGGCGCGGCCAGCGCAGTCTGCAACCGGCACACCGGCACGTAAGCGTTCGGTCAGGCCGTGATGGTGCGGACAAAGAGCGTGCCGCGTTTCCCCGCCAGGCTGCGGAACGCGGAGTCCTT
>JAKZRQ010000221.1:0-2741 GCA_047518105.1 Pseudomonadales bacterium
CCATGGTGTGGATCTGGACTTCGTTGCAGCCGGAAGAGTCGCCGGCGTCGCGGCAGTCGATGTGCAGCCGCGTTCCGGCAGCCACGTACTCGCCCGCGGTCACCGTCAAGGTCAATTCGTTTTCCAGGCCCCCGATGATGATCCCCTTGTCGGCAGCGATCTTGAGATTCGGGGTGGATGCGCCCCGTATCATTGTCCACGCCAGCGCCGCGCGGGGCGCCGCAGTGTAGACGCGGCGGGCCACCACTTTCGCCCGATAGACACCCGGCTGGGGATTTCTGAGGATGATCCACTCCACGTTGTCGACACGGGAAGCGGAGACATGCTCCCCGCACGCTCCCGCTCCGCAATCGCCGTACTGGTCCAGCCACAGGTCCAGATCGTTCAAAACCGCGCTGCCGATGGTGTCGGCAGGCGGTTCGTCCCAGGTCATCACGAGGTCGAGGCGGCTGGCGCCCTCCGGCACGACGATGTCGTGGTAGGCGTATTGGCCCGCTTCCAGTTCGGAAATTGCCCCGCCGCCGATCCAGCCGTCGGCTTGATCCCGGTTGAGGACGCTGATGCGGGCCGACGCCTTCCCCAATCCGTACTGCGCCTGCAGCGTCCCAGGCCCGTTGGTGTTGGTCAGGGGGAACGCTGCGGCATCCTCCAACCAGGCGTCCGGCCGGATGGCGCTCGCCATCAGCCTCGCCCTGGTCAACGCGGGTTGCTCCCGATGTCCGGGGACCGCGTCCATCAACAGGGCCGCCACTCCGGCCACTGTGGGCGACGACATGCTGGTGCCGCTTAACGAAACATATTCGCCGCGGCTGCCGCCGCCTCTGGCCGAGTGGACACTGACACCGGTGGCGACCACATGGGGGACCAAGCGTCCGTCGAAGGTTGGCCCGTGGCTGCTGAACGCCGCGATGTCGCCGCTGTCCAGCGCGGCGCCGACGGCGAGCGAGTTCTTGGCGGTGCCATAGTTCGAAAAACAGTCGATTCCTGCGTTCGATTGCGCAACGACATAAAGCTGGCGGTGGCTCCAGACGATGGAATCGAGCTTTCGTTCGTCGATCCCTCTTCCCTCGAATATCCTGGCGCAGCGGGACAGGCTCATGTTGACGATCAGAGGCTTCATCCGCTCGGACGGATTGCCCGCTTCGACACACCCCGACGGTTGGGCGAGAAAGTCCATCCCTCGTGCTACGCTGTCGCCAAAGCCACCGCCATAGAGATCCAGAACCTTGGCGAAACGGATGTGCCGCACCGAGGGCGCCATGCCGGCGAATCGCGGTTGGACGTAACCGTTCCCGGCGATGGTTCCGGTAACGTGGGTTCCGTGTCCACCTTCATCGATCCACAAGTCCTCGGATTCGCGGAGAGGTCCGTCGGGACCAAACCAGCCGGAGTTCCAAGCGAAGTTGGCGCCGCAGATGCTCTGCCGGTTCGAGGCGATGTCCAGGTGATTGATGTTGAGCCCCGTGTCCATGACGCCGATGGGGACGGAAGCGCCGCCGGTACCCGAGAAAAGCCCTGGGGAGCGGTCGTATCGTCGCAGTGCATCCGCGCCCATGGCGGGAACGGCCGTGTCGTGAGCGGCTTCGATGATGCCGATGGGCTCTATGGCCAACACGAAATCGGCGGCGGCGATGGCTTCGAGCGCGCCGTAGGTCACGTTGGCGGTATAGACTCTGATTTCGGAATCGAAGCGGCCCACGACCGCGCCCAAGTCCTCAAGCGCTCTCCGCCACTGGCCGTCGGCATCGTCCGTCATCAAGGTAATGAACACGGGCGTCTGTTCATGCGGGAGAGCGGCCCGCACTTCGTTTTCAAACGCCGCGGCGAGTTTTCTCTCCTGAGGTACCGCGCCCAGCCCATCGATCTCCGGCAAGGCCGCGATCTCTTGCAGACGGGTTTCGTCGCCCGGCAACCTGGCGCGCATCAGGCTTCCCGCGGAACCGACAATCTGGGCGCCCGAGCCTTGAAGTGACCGCGCAAAGTCATTCGGATCTGCGTCCTCTGCGAGTCGTATCCAGCCAAAGGACCAGTCACGTCCGACCGCGGCAGCATGGGCGGCCAGCGTCTCGATCGAGGTTGTCGACCCAAGCCAGTCAAGATCCGTACCGAGGCGCTTTTCTCCGACGGCGCCCTCACCTTCGATCCGTGCTCGGAGCATCTCACCGTGGTAGGAGACGAACGAATAACCGTTGGGCGGCGAGGGACGCGATTCGCGCCCGGTCCGATCGCCGCCGGCCAGTGTTTCAGAAAATCGGGGCGCCGCCTCAATGGGCGGTTCCCGGAGTGTACCCCGGCTTTCCGCTGCGATCCGGGCGATCGCGGCGTCGGTCATTATTGACTTTACCGTCGGGTTCGGCCTTGTCTCCTGCCCGAGGGACGTAGTTGGGTAGTAAGCAACAAAGCCAGCCAATCCCGCGGTAATGCCCAGCGATATGAGGACTCTGATGCGTCTTATCTCTGCTGTCCGCGTAGTTGAGCCTCCCTCAGGTTAAGCCACAAGGCGAAGGGCGCGCCAAGATCTACTCCTGGGTGGCGCGAACGCTACGCCTCCAAGCACGAGATCGTCGAGGCGAGTAGGTGGCGTTGTCCTCCCCGCACGGTCAGCGTTTCGCGCCCGCCTTGCGCAGCAATTTCGCAGTGTCCTTATGCCCGCGCCCGCGGGCCACTTTGAGAGCGGTTGTTCCGCGTCTGCCCGGAACCTTGTAGTTGACGTCGGCGCCCGCGTCGATCAATAGGCGAAC
>JAKZRQ010000222.1:0-3448 GCA_047518105.1 Pseudomonadales bacterium
TAATCCACCGCAGAAGAACGGAGGGTTCCCGTCTATTCGCCCAGCGCGGGGAGCTACCCGTTGCCTTACAGGGCTGTTGTATTCGACAGGCGACCCGACTCGCGGGTTCCTGCAATGGATTAGCGTGGTCGAAGCTATCGAGGGTGCGGCGGGAAGTCAAGGGCCGAAGGGGCGCATACAGGGCGCATTGACCCCAATGGGTGATTGGTGGCAAGGTAGGTAGTGCCTTGGCGGGATGCAGCCCTCCGTTGTTTGCGTCGAAACCAGCTTCGTTGGGCGAAGGGGGCGGAAGGGGGCATTGCTCACCCCCGAAGGGGCGAACGTCCGTGGACCCATCCGGGACGGCTAGATGCATCAAATCGGCGTCGTCCAAGCCCCGTGCCCGCCAAGGCACTACCACCTATTTAGTCTTGGATATCCAGTTAGCGGAGAAAATCCATTCGTTCATTTGAAGATTCCCTATTCTCCCCGCTGCAACCACAGGAGCACCGCAATGCCTATGTTCACGGATTCGGTACAAGGGATCGTCCGCCGGATACCGGAAGGGCAAGTGCTGACCTACGGTTGCCTCGCCGCGCTCGCAGGGAGTCGAATGGCTGCCATGTCGGCAGGAAACGCCCTTGGCGAACCCGACGAAGTCAAAGGGTGGCACAGGGTCGTCAAGTCGGACGGCAGAATAACGGACGCATTCAAGGCGGTAGTCGCCAAGCGCCAGTACGATCTTCTGCTAGAGGACGGCGTGGAAATCCTCGAATCCTGCCGGGTCGATCTGGCGAGACATCTCTGGGAAGCGGGCGGCTGCGTCAAGCGGGGGTGCCGGTCGCGGGCACACCGGGGGCTTGGGTAGTCAAGTATATAATTCCCCTAGTTTGACCGCGATGTCGATGATCGTGCCGATGGCGGACTGCGCTGGCCGCGCCCTCGCGGGTCTTTTGGCCCCGTGCCGCGCACGTGCTCCCTCAACCGTAGTCCCCGCTATGTTTTCGCTCGCGAGCACGCGCACGTGCCCGTGTGTACACGGGGCCAAAATCCTCCGCGATCATCACGGCCCCTGGTGAGAAATGCGGGCTAGGGGGGCCATCCCGAGCGCCGAGCCGCGACTCGGACTGGACCTGCATCGACCCGCTGGCTGCAACCCCTTGATTGTATTGGCTCCGCCTGCTGGGCTCGAACCAGCGACCCGCTGATTAACAGTCAGCTGCTCTACCAAACTGAGCTAAGGCGGAACGGGACGGCTAGTTTACCCGCTGACAGCCGTTCGGCAAGACCAACTTGGCCACGCTTGCGCCGAACGTTCCGGGCGCGGGCGATGCCCTTGCGGTTGTGCTAAGTTCGCCGTCGCCCACTCTGATCGGACCGGCCCGGCAACACGCGCCTGCTGCTGGAGATGCCGGACGCCCTCGAACCATGATGCGAAACTACCCCGAAGCCGCGCTGCACGTTCCCAGACTGCTCCTGCCCGGGCCCGGCGTGGCGCTCGAATCCTGGTCCGTCATCGCCTGCGACCAGTACACCTCGCAGCCCGAATACTGGGAAGAGACGCGACGGCTCGTCGGCAACCGGCACTCGACCCTCGAGCTGGTGCTGCCGGAGGCGCATCTCGCCCTTGGCGAGCGCGAGTCGGCCATCCGAGCCATCAATCGGCACATGGCCGAGTACCTGGCCGACGGCGTACTGGTGGAACACGAACCCGGCTTCATGCTGGTCGAGCGGGACGTGGGAAGGCCGTCCCCGCGCCGAGGCCTGGTGGTGGCCCTGGACCTCGAGCATTTCGATTTTCGCGACGGCGCCGAGGAACTGGTGCGCAGCACCGAGGGGACCGACCCCGCGCGATTGCCGGCGCGAATGGCGGTCCGCCGACACGCACCGCTGGAGACCCCCCACATCCTCGTCTTGATCGACGATCCACAACGCACGGTCATCGAACCGCTCGCCGACCTCGGCCAAGCCACCGCCTACGACTTCGAGTTGATGCAGGGCGGCGGTCGGGTTCACGGCAAGTGGGTGAACGATGCGAAGGCGATCGAAGCCACGGCGTCACGTCTCGCCGGCTTGCGCCGAGGGGAGCCGCCCATGCTCTACGCCATGGGCGACGGCAATCATTCCCTCGCCGCGGCGCGGGCAGTATGGGCCGAGATCAAGGCGGAGGAAGCTGCCCGCAGCGACCATCCGGCAAGATACGCGCTGGTCGAGCTGGTCAATGTCCATGACGAGGGATTGACGTTCGCGCCGATCCATCGGTTGACGGCCGGGATCGATTCAACCGTGCTGCTGGAGGCCATGGCGGCGCATTTCCAAGGTGTCGGTTTCAGCCACCGGACGTTCGCCAACCGCGAACAGTGGCGCCAAGCGTGCGCTGACGCCGACGCGCCCGGACAGCGTATTCCCTACTTGACCGCCACCGGGTTTGGCCTGGTACACATCCACCGACCGGACTTCCGCCTCGAATCGGCATCGCTCCACGGCTTCCTCGACCCGTTCCTGACCCGCCACGACGGGGCCGGCGTCGACTACATCCATGGCGGCGATGTGCTTGAGGAACTGGCCAAGGCCGAACGCCGGGTCGGCTTCTTCCTGCCCGCCATGGACAAGCACGACTTGTTCAAGACCGTGGTCGAGGAAGGCGCGACACCGCGCAAGACCTTCTCTCTCGGCGAAGCGGACGAGAAGCGGTTCTATCTCGAGTGCCGGCGCCTCCGGCCGTGACCGCTCAACGCCGCTCGTAGATGCGAACGGCATGCACGTGCTCGCCTCCGGTGTCGATGCTGACGGTCACGCGCAAGCGACCGCCAGGTTCGAGCGAGAACGCCTCCTTGCCCCGTATGGGGCCACGCTTCGAGCGGATCACGAGGTCGCCCTCCTCCCAACCCGCGCGCACCCTCCACAAGTCGCGCTCGCGCTCGCCCCAGGAGATGTCGCGGTAGAACCGACCGTCGTAGCGGATGCCCATGGACTTGCCGTCCTGTTCGATTCCAAGCCGGGCGGCGTTGAGCACCGGGAAGTCCTGGACCGCGAACGCCGCCGAGGCCGCCGCGTCGGACTCGCGACCGCGAACGATGTCGCGGTCTTCCCGACGGCGGATGGCATCGAGATCCGGCGGCGCATCGCTCGCCTGGGCATCGAGAACCCAGTGGCCGGTGAGATCGAAGCCGCGCGGAACATGGGTGTTGACGGTGCTGCACGCGGCAAGCGCCAACACGAACACCGCGCCGATCATGCTGCAAGCGGAAAGATTGGATTGCGGCCGGCCCATCGGTGACCCCAAGGGTGGAATTGACGCACAATCCTAACCTGCTAGCCCGCATTTCTCACCAGGGCCGTGATGATCGCGGAGGATTTTGGCCCCGTGTACACACGGGCACGTGCGCGTGCTCGCGACCGAGAGCATAGCGGGGCCTACGGTTGAGGGAGCATGTGCGCGCACGGCCCGTGTGTACACGGCCCGTGT
>JAKZRQ010000223.1:0-12459 GCA_047518105.1 Pseudomonadales bacterium
AACGCTGGTTGCGGGCCCTGGGCGACACGCCGGCGGCCTGGCGGCGGGCGCTGCTCGCGGCCGGCCTGGTCGGTTCCGCGGCCTTCGTGCTCTACGCCACGTTCCTGGGTTCGGAAGGCGACCCGCTGTACCGGGCGCTGCGCCGCTACGGCACCGTGGTGTTCTTCGGCTTCACCTACGTGGCCCAGTTGCTGCTGGTCTACCGGGTGCGGGCGGTTCTTGGCGATAGCGCTGGCGGCGCGGGCGCCGACAGCGGCGTTGGTGCCGACACCGGCGTTAGTGCCGACAGCGGCGTTGGCGCCGACATCGACGTGGGCGCCCTCATCGGCGCGAAGGTGGTTCTTTGCGTGTTCATGCTCGGCGCAGGCTTGGCGCTCGAAGCGTTCACCTATTTCGTACCCGACGATGCCTGGCTCGAGAACCTCACCGAGTGGCACGTCGCCTGGGCGCTGTCCTGCTACCCGTTGCTGACCTGGCTGATGTGGCGGAAATCCGGGTTCGCGGTGGATTTCCACAGGCGGTGAGCCGCCTCGGCGTCACACGATCCGGCTTCCCGACCGGCCCCAGTACTCGTCCTTCAATAGACGCTTGTAGAGCTTGCCCGTCGGCAGACGCGGCAGTTGGTCGCGGAAGTCCACGCTCCTCGGGCACTTGTAGTGCGCAAGGCGCTCTCTGGCGTAGGCGACCAGTTCGGCCGCGAGGCCGGCGTCCGCCACGACCCCGTCCACCGGCTGCACGACGGCTTTCACCTCCTCGCCCATGTCCGGATTCGGAACGCCGATGACGGCTACGTCCATGACCTTGGGGTGCATGACCATCGCGTCCTCGATCTCCTGGGGATAGATGTTCACGCCGCCGGAGATGATCATGAAGGTGGCCCGGTCGGTGAGGTAGAGGTAGCCCTCGTCGTCGAGGTAGCCCACATCGCCGAGCTTGCTCCAGTTGGGATGCTCGGGGTGCTGCGCCTCGCGGGTCCTCTGGGGATCCTTCAGGTACTCGAAGGGCATCGCCGGGAGTTCGAAGTAGACGATCCCGGTCTGGCCGTTGGGCAGCTCCCGGCCGTCCTCGTCGCAGATGTGGATCACGCCCATGATGGAGCGCCCCACGGTGCCGGGATGGGCGAGCCACTCCTGTGGTGGGCAGTGGGTGAAGCCGTTGAGTTCCGTGCCGCCGTAGTACTCGTACAGGATCGGTCCCCACCAGTCGAACATCAGCCGTTTCACCTCGTTCGGGCAGGGCGCGGCGGCGTGGATGGCGACCTTGTGGGACGACAGGTCGAAGCCGGTGCGTTCCGCCTCCGGCAGTTTCAGCATGCGGGTGAACATGGTGGGCACCCACTGGCTGTGGGTGACCTTGAAGTCCTCGATCGCCTGCAGCGACTGCACGGCGTCGAACCGGGGCATCACGACGGCGGTGCCCCCGAGGACCTGGACCGCTTGGCAGAAGCCCAAGGGAGCGGCGTGATACAGGGGCGCCGGCGAGAGGTAGACCGTGTTCTCGCCGAATCCCCAGAGCGCCTGCTGCAGGCCGACGGTCTCGCTCGGCTCGGCAATGGACTTCCCCGGCAATGGCCGGAGGACGCCCTTCGGTCGCCCCGTCGTGCCGGAACTGTAGAGCATGAATCCGCCGGCGGGTTCCTCGGCGAGAGGTTCGGCGGGGTAGGCGGCAATGGCCTCGTCCAAGTCCTCGAAGCCGTCGACGGCGCCGTCGACCATCAACCTGGTCGTGCAATTCGGCGCGTGTGGCGGGATCCCGGCCGCGACTTCGGCCACCTCGCGCGAAGCCACCAGAACGCTGGAGTCCGAGTTGTCCACGATGTAGGCCGCTTCCTCGGCGGTGAGATGGCGGTTCACGGTGGTGAGGTACAGGCCCGAACGGAGCGCGGCCCATACCACGTCGAAGTAGGCGAGGTTGTTCTCCATGAAAATGCCGACATGATCGCCCGGGCGCAGACCCTTGGCCCGAAAGAACTGCGCGAGGCGGTTCGAGCGATCGTTCAGCGCGCGGTAGGTGCGTACCGCACCGGTTGCGGTGTCGACCGCCGCCGCCTTGTCCGGGAAGACCTTGGCCCAATGTCCGGGATACATCGCGGTGCCTCGCAACCAATGAACGTCGCGAGGCTAACAGTGCGCTGCCGTTGTCGGCAAATGGTATTCGGCGGCAAACCTTGGGACTTGCCGTGCGGACGGAAAATCCGACAAACTCGAACGACGAGCCGCGTTCAGGCGTTCAGGCGTTCAGGAAGGAGAACCCGATGAAGACGGTACACGACGTCATGCAGCACAAGTTGCGCGGAGGAGGCAGCACCGAAGTCTTCGCCGTCGCGCCCATCGCCAGCGTCTACGACGCAATCGCGCAAATGTCCGACTGCCAGGTCGGCGCGTTGCCGGTGATGATCGACGACAAGCTCGTCGGCATCGTCTCCGAGCGGGACTACGCCCGCAAGGTCATCCTGAAGGACAAGTTGTCCAAGCAGACACGCGTCTCCGAAATCATGACCCGGGACGTCATCACCGTCTCGCCTCGCAACCGTGTGGCCGAATGCGTCGAATTGATGACGGGCCACCACATTCGCCACCTGGTGGTGGTTGACGCCGGCGTGGTGGTGGGGATGCTGTCCCTGCGGGATCTCTTCCACGAGATCATCGATGAACAGTCCGAGACCATCGGTCAACTGGAGGGCTACATTCGGGGCGGCCAGTAGCCGGCCATAGGCCCCTCGGCGGTGGCGTGGGAACACTCGGCCGCACTCATTGTCCCGCCGGGTCGGCGAGCGCGTTGAACGCGTCGTCGGTGGTCTGGAAAACCCGCCCCGAGAGCCAGTCCTCCACCGCGACATGTTCGAGTTGATCCCGAACCGGTCCCTTGACTTCGCACAGGTGCGTGGCGACGCCCTGGCGCCCTAGATGGAAGATCAGGCGCTGGAGCATCTCCAGGCCGGTGGTGTCGATGAAGTTGACGGCGCTCATGACGATCAACAGGTGCTCTACGCTTTGCGACGAAGTCCCGTCCCCGGGGTCGGCCTGCGGTCGCTCCGCCAGTTCGGCGAGCCGGCTTTCGATCTTGTCGGCATTGGCGAAATAGAAGCTCTCGTCCACCCGCGCGGCGACGAGGTGCGGCCAGGTCTTCACTTCGTAGCGCTCGACGCTGCGGAAATGGGGCGTGTCGCCCAGGCGCCCCACCACGGCGATGTGCGGTCGGGCGGAGCCGCGCATGAACAGCACGATGGCCACGCCGACGCCGATCATCAAGCCCACTTCGACGCCTCCGAGCAGGACGCTGCCGAAGGTCGCGAAATGCGTCAGGAAGTCTGGTCGGTAGAACCGCCAGTGGTTGCGGACCGCGCGGAAGTCGATCAGTCCGACGACGGAGGTGATGACGATGGCCGCCAGGGTGGCTTGGGGCAGGTTCGCGAATAGGGGGGTCAGCCACAATAGCGTCACCACGATGATCGCCGCGCAGACCAGCACGCTCATCGGTGTCCTTGCCCCGGCGGCATGGTTGATGCTTGAACGGCTGAAGCTGCCGGCTACCGGGTAGGCGCCGCAGAAGGCGGCGCTCACGTTGGCGGCGCCGAGGGCAATCAGTTCCTGGTTGCTGTCGATACGTTGCCGTTGCCGGGACGCCAGGGTCTTGCCCACCGAGTAGCTCTCGACGTACGCGACCAGGGCGATGAGCGCGGCATTGGGGGCTAGATCGAGCCATAGCCCGGCATCGAGGACGGGAATCGTCAAACTCGGCAATCCGGCGGCCACCGAACCGACGACGCCGATGTCGAGATCGAACGCCACCACGGCGACGGTGGCGACGATGGTGACCAGGAGCGGGCCTGCCCGGGTCCACGGTTGTTCGCGCAGTGCCTGGATGTCGGCGCGTCGCCGGAAGCGCAGCCGGGAGGTTCCGTAGCGTCGAATACCCCAGATCGTGACGAGGCTTGCCACGCCGACGGTCAGAGCGACGGGATCCACGTCGAGGAGGGATCGGGCGTTCGTCGCCAGCCACGCCAACGCGCCGTCGTCCAGGGGGGCGCTGGCCGCTGTGCCGGTGAAGGCGCCGAGTTGGCTCAGGATGATCAACATTGCCGCGCCGTTGACGAATCCGGAAACGACCGGACGGCTCAAGAGGTTGACGATGCCGCCGAGTTTAAAGGCCCTCAACAACCACAGGACGAGCCCGACCTCGAGGCTGAGCGCGGTGGTAATGCCCACGTAGGCGTCGGAATAGGCGCTCGCGTGCTCGCCCACCGTGGCCGCCACCATCAGCGCCGCCACGGCCACCGGCCCAACCACAAGCTGACGCGACGAACTGAGCACGGCGTAGATCACCATCGGTGCCAGGCAGGCGTAGAGACCCGCTTCGGGCGGCATCCCGGCCAGGAAGGCGTAGGCGACCGCCTGCGGGACGGTGACCACGCCGACCACGAGTCCGGCGACCAGATCGTGCGGGAAGTCCTGGCGTCGGTAGGATCGCGCCACCGCAATGATGGGGACGTGGTCCATGTACTTGTCGAAGCGGCTCGGCATGGCGGGGGTCGCGCGTAGGCGTTCGTAAGACCCGACTATCCTAATAGTTGAACCGGGTTCGTGCCTGTGGAGCATGCGGAGTATCCTCGACCTCGCCGATCAGGCGCGCCGACGGCGCCGAGCAACACGCCGGCGCCGAGCAACACGCCGGCGCTTGTTCCAGGGGAGGTCGGCGCGCTCGAACGGCACTTCACGAGGGGCCACGATGGACCACCCATGATCAGATCGATATCCGCGACAGGCTTGCTCGCCATGCTGGCCTTCACGGCCGCTGCCGAATACCCGGATCCCGAACGCTATCGACAGGCGATCGACGCGTTTCTCGCCGCCGAGGGCGAGACGCCGCCGCCGCAGGGCGCCGTCGTCGCCACCGGCAGTTCCAGCATGCGCGGCTGGCACGGCCGAATCGCCGAGGACCTGGCACCGCTCACCGTCATCCCGCGCGGCTTCGGCGGCAGCAACATGAAGGACGTGCGTCACTTCCTCGACCAACTGGTACTTCGCCATCGACCCCGGGCGGTATTGCTCTACGAGGGCGACAACGACACCGCCCTGGGCGCTACACCGGACGAAATCCTTGAACACTTCGACGCCATCGTGGCGGGGATCCATGAACATCTGCCGCAGACGCGGATCTACATCCTCGCGGTCAAGCCGAGCATCGCCCGCTGGCACCTAAGGGACGTGGTGCAGGCCACCAACGCCATGCTCGACCAACGGGCCGGGGGCGATCCGCGCCTGACCTTCATCGATATCGTTTCGCCGATGCTGAACGAGTCCGGCGAACCCCGGCCCGACATCTTCGTCGCCGACAATCTGCACATGAACGATGCCGGCTACGACATCTGGCGGAAAGTGGTGCGAGGGGTTCTGACGACGGCGGAAGAAGCCCACGAGGTAGTCGACCGTCAGTAGCACATGATTTGTTGGCGGGAAGTGGTGCGAGGGGTTCTGGTGACGGCGGAAGAAGCCCAAGAGGCAGTCGACCGTCGGTACCACATGATCTGTCCGGTCTTGTAGCACGTAGGTTGTCCGCTTTGAACGGGCCTGGGCCTGGGCCTGTAAGGAGGCTTCGCGAGGCGGACGGAGTCTACCGAAGACGCGGATGTTGAGGTTGGAGGAGGCGCTGGGGGCGTGGACGGAGAGCCGACACGCGGACCGGGCAGTCGAGACACGGCACCGGGGAGACGACCGATGGAACAGCAGGCGGAAGAGTTGGCCGTGACGGCCGAGGCGAGCGCCTGCCCGACGCACCCCCTGGACCCCTGCACGGCGGACGAACTGGTCCGGGCCGTCGCCCTGCTGCGCGAGGGCGACAGCCTGGGCGAGCAGGCGTTCTTCACCGCAGGCTACGCGGCCGAGCCGCCCAAGGACCTGGTACTCGGCTTCGAACCGGGCGCCTCGTGGGACCGGATCGTGCGTCTCGTCGGCCATGACCGGGCGCGCCGGCAGAGCTTCGACGCACGGGTGTCCCTCACGAACGACCGCGTCGTTTCCTTCACGTGGGTCGAGGACGGACAGGCGAACGTCGGCGACTACAACGCCATGCTGCGGATCCTCTGGAGCAACGAGGACTGGATCGCCGCCGTGAAGAAGCGCGGCATCGAGGATCTCTCCCTGGTGCACGTCGAACCCTGGGTCGCCGGGGCGCGACACCCCGAGTTGCCGCCCAACGCGCGCGCGATGCGCGCCCTCGCCTTCCTGCACGCCGACCGCGCCGACAACTACTACGCCCGGCCCCTCGAGGGCCTCTGTGCCCACGTCGACTGCGACAGCGGCCAGGTGGTCATCGAGGACCACGGCGTCCTGCCGATCCCGGAGGACCCCGCCGAATACGCCGCCGACCGCGTGGGGCGCCTGCGCGAAGGCCTGCGTCCGATCGAGATCACCCAGCCCGAGGGCCCCAGCTTCGAGGTGGAGGGGAACGTGGTGCGCTGGCAGAAATGGCAGTTCCACGTCTGCGTGCAGCCCACGGAAGGACTCGTGCTGCACGATGTGCGCTACGACGACGACGGTCGCGACCGGACCATCCTGTACCGTGCGGCGCTCTCCGACATGATCGTCCCGTACGGCGACGTCTCGCCCATGCACGGCTGGAAGCACGCCTTCGACGGCGGCGAAGCGGCGCTCGGACACGCCGCCAATTCGCTGGTGAACGGCTGCGACTGCCTCGGCGAGATCCACTACTTCGACAACGTCATCCTGCAGGGGAGCGGAGAACCCCGGACAGTGCCGAACGTGGTGTGCCTGCACGAGGAAGACTTCGGTATCCTCTGGAAGCACACCAACGTGTTCACGCAGCACCCCAAGCCGGAGGTGCGGCGTTCCCGCCGACTGGTGGTGAGTTCGATGGTGACGCTCGCCAACTACGAGTACGGCTTCTATTGGTACTTCTACCTCGACGGCACCATCGAAGTGGAGATCAAGCTGACCGGCATGGTCGGGGTCTCGGTGGTTGCGGACAACGCCGACTCGGACATGGCCCCGATCATCGCGCAGTCGATCGCTTCACCCATCCACCAGCACATCTTCTGCTTCCGGCTGGACTTCAACCTCGACACAGGCAGCAACTCGGTCTACGAGATGGAGGTCGAGCCGCTGCCGGCGGGCGCGGCAAACCCCTACAACAGCGCGTTCCGTTCGGTCGCCCGGCGGCTGTCCACCGAGGCGGAAGCGCAGCGCGAGATCGACCCGGGCCGGAGCCGCCACTGGCGCGTGGTCAACGACCACGTCAAGAACCGGCTCGGCAAGCCCGTGGGCTACATGCTCCTGCCGCAGGCGTCTTCGACCATGTACGCGCCACCGGATTCCCTCGCGGGGCAGCGCGGCGGCTTCGCCCGCCACAACCTGTGGGTGACGCCGTACGCGCCCGACGAACTCGACGCCGCCGGCGGCGTGTTCACGAACCTGCACTCCGGCGCCAACGGACTCCCCGCCTACGCTGCGGCGAACCGGTCGGTCGAGGATACCGACGTGGTGGTTTGGCACACCCTGGGGGTCACCCACGTGCCGCGGCCGGAGGACTGGCCGGTGATGCCGGTGGAGTACGCGGGCTTCACGCTGAAGCCGACGGGCTTCTTCGACCGGAACCCGTCCATCGACGTGCCGCCGACGGAGCACTGTCGCACGTAGCCCGCATTTCTCACCAGGGGCCGTGAGGGCGCGGCCAGCGCAGTCCGCCATCGGCACGATCATCGACATCGCGGTCAAACTAGAGAAACCCAAGAGCCTTTTGACGCCGACAAGCGGCCTGGTGAGAAATGCGGGCTAGGCTGGCGGGTGACGATCAAGACCGTCCCTGGCGAATAGCGGCGTTGTCGGGAAGTTCTTTCGCCCACCCAGAACCATAATTTAACATAATATACATTATGCGAAGTTATGTGAGCCGTTGCCTTGCGCTCGCTCGGGGACTCGCCCGGCATGGTCTCCCACGTCAGCGTCGCCTATGCCGCACGGCAAACGTCTCGATGCGCAGGGTCTCGGTGGTCGGTGTGCGACGCCATAGGGCATCCGCCAGCGGCGTTGACGATGATCAGGAGCAGGACGGCTCGAATGGATCGTTCATCAAGTCTCATTGCGACTTGCGCCACAGAATTGCGGCAGTGCGCGGCTTCCCGTTGTGGGCCGACCTTGGTCAGCCTTCTTCGCCCAACAGTGCTCTTCCCACCACCTTCAATGCCAGCGTTTCCTCCGTGCCCTCGAAAATCGAAAGCACCCGCGCGTCGACGAAGTAGCGGCTGACATCGGTTTCTTCGGCATAGCCCATGCCGCCATGAATCTGCATGGCCTCTCGGGTCACCCACTCGGCGGCCTTGCAGGCGACGAGCTTCACCAGGCTGGCCTCGAGTTGCCCGCCTCCGCGATCCATGCGCCGTGCAACCGCGTAGGAAAACTGTTGGCAGGCAACGAGGCATGCCGTCATGCGGGCGAGTTTTTGCAGGGTCAGCGGATAGCTGGCGATCGCCCGGTCGAACACGGTTCGCTGTTCGGCGTAGGCCAGTGCCCGCTCAAACGCCGCGCGCATCAACCCGCAAGCCCTGGCCGCGGTCTGCAAGCGGCCTCCGGAGAAGCCCCGCATGGTGTAGTAGAAGCCTCTGCCCCGTCCGCGGTCGCCGCCAACCAAGGCATCGTTCGGCACGACGAAGTCATCGAAGAAGAGCTCGAACGAGTGCATCCCCCGGTAACCGATCGTCGGGATGGCGCGGCCTGTCAGACGCCCGCCATGGGGACTGTCGTAGCTGAATTCCTTGCCATCGGTACTCGGCTTTTCGACCACGAATAGCGAGAGCCCTCGATGCGGCGGCGATGCGTTGGGCTCCGTGCGTGCCAATACCAAGATGACGCCGGCCCTGCCGGCGAAGGTGCACCAGGTCTTGGCGCCACGGAGCACCCAGCCGTCCTGCGGTTCGCTAGCAGGCGACGCGCGGAGCGCGACGGAAGCCACATCGGAGCCGGTACCCGGTTCGGTGACTGAAATCGCCACCAGGGGGTCGCCAGCAGCGATGCCGGGCAGCCAGCGGGCCTTCTGCGCCTCGGTACCCCCTTCAAGGACCGCACGGGCCATGATCTCCGGACGCGTGATGAGACTTCCCGCCGCCCCCAGGGAACCCCGGGAGAGCTCCTCGGTGACCACGACCATGCCCAGGCTGTCCTCGTCGTCGTCGGGCTTCAAGCCGCCGTAGCGCGCGGGCACGGACAATCCGAAACAACCGAGTGCGCGCAGGCCGTCGATGATTCCGTCGGGAATCATGGTGTCCCCACGGTGAATGGCCTCCGCCGCGGGCATGACTTCGGCCTCGGCGAACCCTCGGAATGTGTCGCGGATCAGCGCTATCTCGCCGTCCAAGTGGTCGTCAGGCAGCCGGCCGTGGCGTCGCCGGATGGTTTCGCCAAGGTCGACGAGGGCTTGGGGTGCCAAGTGTCGGTCGAGGAACGTGTCCGCAAAGCTCGCGAAGTCCGTTGGCGCGAGGCCGTAGGCCGACGGCCGCCCGCCCAAGCGGCTGCGGACGTTGGCCACGGTTTCCGCACAGAAAAGGTTGGCGAGCGAATGCTTGAAGGCGGTTTCGTCATCGGTTGCCGGTAGGGCCGCGTAGTCGGTGATCGTTCGCGCGGCTTCGAGTTCGGCCCGCGACAGGGCGAGGTCGTAGACCTGCATCTGCACCGCGTCCGCGTCGCGACCGGCAAGATACGCCCTGCCCCGCTCGAGCCATTCCGAGGCAT
Source organism: Pseudomonadales bacterium (assembly GCA_047518105.1). Classification (GTDB taxonomy): domain Bacteria; phylum Pseudomonadota; class Gammaproteobacteria; order Pseudomonadales; family Azotimanducaceae; genus VXYL01. The sequence continues at coordinate 9,744 of JAKZRQ010000223.1, forward strand.
CGTCGATGATCCGTCGCGCTTGGTCCATGCCGGTAGTGGTTTTCGATGCACCATGAACAGTGCTGTAATGGGTGGATTCTAGCGTTCATGGGGAGCCTTCATGAGCGAGATGCCGGAGTTGCGAACGGTTGCCGCGGGACTGCGGTTCCCCGAGGGTCCGATTGCCTTGCCGGACGGGTCCGTGCTGCTCGTGGAGATCGCTCGCGGCACGCTTTCCCGGGTGACGCCCGACGGGCGCATCGAGGTGGTCGCCGAGACCGGCGGCGGGCCCAACGGTGCCGCCATCGGCCCCGACGGCAAGTGCTACGTCTGCAACAACGGCGGTTTCGAGTGGATTGAGCGGCGTGGGCGCACGTATCCCGGCGACCAAGCCGCGGACTACCGCACCGGCCGCATCGAGCGGGTGGACCTCGATACCGGAGCGGTCGACGTTCTCTACGAAGCTGCCCGCGGCGTGCCTCTGCGCGGTCCCAACGATATCGTCTTCGATGCCACGGGCGGCTTTTGGTTCACCGACCACGGCAAGACCCGTCCCCGGGAACGCGACCGCACCGGCGTCTTCTACGCCAAGGCCGACGGCTCGTACATCGAGGAGGTGATCTTTCCCCTGGAGGCACCCAATGGGGTCGGTCTGTCACCCGATGAAGACGAACTCTACGTCGCCGAGACGCCAACCAGCCGTCTGTGGGCGTTTCCCTTGTCGGCGCCGGGCCGCCTGGCGCGGGGACGCGCGGACCGGCCCGATGGCGGCCGCTTGGTGGCGGGCCGGCAGGGCTATTTCCTGTTCGACTCGCTCGCGGTTGATGCGCAAGGCGATGTCTGCGTCGCCACCCTGATCGAGGGCGGCATCACCGTGCTGTCGCCGCGCGGCGATGCGCCGAGATTCGTGCCCATGCCGGATCGACTGACCACCAACATCTGCTTTGGCGGCGCGGACTTGAAGACGGCGTTCATCACCCTCTCGGCCACCGGGCAACTCGTGTCGATGCCTTGGGAAAGCGCCGGTTTACCTTTGAATTTCCTCAACAAATAGCCATGCGCACCCCCACCCTGCCCCAAGCCGTTGCGGCCACCCTGCTCCATCTCCAAGCCGTTGCGGCCACCCTGCTCCATCTCGTTGCGACAACGCTCGTCGCGGCAACGGCCACCGCTGCCACGGCAGGTGCCGCCGATCGCGTGCACCTGGTGATTCCCGCGGGACCGGGTGGCGGCCTCGACGGCACGGCGAGGGAGGTGGGACGCGTTCTCGTCGAGTTGGGTTTGGTCGACCATGTATCGCTCGAGAACGTCTCCGGCGGAGGCGGCGGCCGCGCCATGGCGTACTTCCTGGAGAACGCCGGGCGCTTCGACGCTCCGCTGCTGGTCAATTCGACGCCGCTGGTGGTCCGCAGCCTGCAAGGGCTGTTTCCGTACAGTTTCCGGGACCTGACGCCCGTCGCCGCGCTGGTGGCCGACTACGGCGTGTTCGTGGTTCGTGCCGACGATTCCCGCACAACCTGGCAAGCCGTGGTCGACCAACTCCGCCAGGACGCGAGTGCGCTCACGGTGGGCGGCGGCTCGGCCCGGGGCAGCCTCGATCACATCGTCCTGGCAATGGCGGCGAAGGAAGCCAACGTCGATCCGAGGGACGTCCGCTACCTGCCCTACGACGGCGGAGGCAAAGCCATGCTTGCTCTCCTCGGGGGCGAGGTCGACCTGCTCTCCACGGGACTCGGGGAGACCATGGCGTTCATCGACGCCGGCGAAGTGCGGGTTCTGGCGATCACCTCTTCCCGGCGGATCGCCGCCGTCGACTACGTGCCGACGCTGACGGAACTCGGCTACCCGCTGGTGTTCGCCAACTGGCGGGGCGTGTTCGGCCCTCCGGGGATGTCCGACGAAGCCCGCGGAGCCCACGTCGAGCGCCTGCGCTCGATGCGCGAATCTGCCGGCTGGCGAGCGACCCTCGAACGGCGTGGCTGGGACTCCCTGGATGCCGCCGGCGCCTCGTTCGATGCGTTTCTCACGGCACAGGAGGTCGCGCTCGAAGAGATCATGGAGGAACTCGGCTTCATCCATCCGAGAAGAGAACCGTGATACGCCGCTTGCCGCCGCTGATGTTGGCGGCCTTCGCTGGCGTCTATCTCTGGCAGGCATTCGCGATCCCGCTAGATCCGTGGTCCGCGTCGGAGGCGATCAACGCCCGCACTTTGCCGTTCGTCTATGCCGGGGTATTGATGATGATCGCCCTCGCGCTGGCCATCCGCCCTCCCCCAGGCGAAACCTCCGATTCCGGACGGTTTCCGCGCCGCTGGCGTACGCTGGCTGCCCACAGTACCGCCATCGTCGCCTTCGGCGTGCTCATCGGGTTCGTTGGACTGTGGATTTCCGTGGCGGCCTTGCTTGCCGCCACGCTGCTTATTGCCGGCGAACGTCGACCCTCGGTGATCGTGCTGGCGCCGGTGGGTACCGCGGCAGTGGCTTGGTTGCTGATCGCCGTTGTCCTCGATGTCTACATCCATCCCGGTCGGGCGTTTTCCTGATCCATGTGGGACGGCATCGCCACCGGACTCGCCACCGCCTTCGATCCCGCGAACCTAGCCCGCATTTCTCACCAGGGGCCGTGATGATCGCGGAGGATTTTGGCCCCGTGTACACACGGGGCCAAAAGACCCGCGAGGGCCTCCGCGCGAAGCGCGGGCGGGCGCGGCCAGCGCAGTCCGCCATCGGCACGATC
>JAKZRQ010000224.1:0-6792 GCA_047518105.1 Pseudomonadales bacterium
CGCCGGCGCGGCGCACGCGCCTGTGCTATTGCGGCGGGTGGAGCCTTCCTGGAGAGCGGACGCCCGTGCGACGGGCACGGGCGTGGGCCGGTGGGCGCACGTTCAGGCGAACGCGCGTACCCACCGGGGCAGGGTGGTGGCGGGAGTGCGCTGGCGACAGGAGACCACCAGGTCGAGCCACGACTTCGGATCGCCGAGCCGCGCTGGCGGTGCGCGGCCTCGCGGGGCCGGCGTGTCGTGCAGGCGTCCGGCGGTCCACTCGACGTGGGCGACGTACTCGCGCAGCGTCATCTCAAGCCTTGGTGCCGGCGGCGGCGCGCTGACGACCTTGCCGGCCTCGACCACGAGCGGCGCCATGGGTTCGTCGAGGAGTTCGGGGTCCTCTTCGGCCTCCTCCAGCCGGCGCTGCAGCGAAGTGTGTTCGTCCGCGTCGAGTTCGTCCGCCATGCCGGCGCGGATGGGATTGAGGTCGTCGTAAGCCATGGCGGCCCACATCGAACGTTCGCCGGGCAGGTCCTTGGAGCGGAAGCGGCCCTGCCAGAAGCGGCCGGTGCAGTCGTCCTCGAGGTTGGCGCGGCGCGCTATGGGCTCGTTGAGGCAGCGCATGTACCAGGACAGGTCGCCGAGGCGATCGCGCAGCACGGCGAGTCGATCGGGGTCGTCGAGCAGGGCGGCGACCTCGTTGTCGAGGTTGTCGGGGTCCTTGGGCGGGTATACGGTCAGCCAGCGCCGGGCGACGTCCTCGTCGGCGAGGTCGAAGCGTTCCTTCGGACGGTAGTCGGCCGTGATGTGGTAGTGGTTGGACATGACGGCATAGGTCTGGACGTGGACGGTAAACACCCGGGAGAGGAAGAGTAGGCGTTTCTCGATCCAGGCGCGGCGGTGGGAAAAGTCGAGCCCGGTGACGGGGTCGGTGCCGCAGAGCATGGCGCGGCGGACGCAGCGGGAGCCGAGGTGGTAGACCCCGCCGTTCTCTCGGTCGACAATTTCGGATCTTGGTCGCGTCATGGGCCAATTGTCTGAAAGTCTGAGCGCGACCAGTAGCGGCAAATGACCACAGCCCGTGTAAGTCGTTGGCCCGATCTGGCAGGTCAGATCCGTCCAAAGGCGGTCGCGGACGATACCGGTCCGGTGGGATCGCCTGGTTGGTCCCAACGCGGGGGTGGGAACGCGGGGGTGGGTGTCCCAATCCCTCTCGCGGTGGTGGGAACGCGGGGGTGGGTGTCCCAATCCCTCTAGAACACGGAGGACAGTGGGCCGGGGGCGCGGGCGCGGTGGTAGTTCAGACTTCCCACAGCACCTTGATCGGCATGGCGAACATGTCGGAAGCCGTTTGTTGAATCCGCTCCCCGTCGTGCAGGACGATTCCGCAAACGAACTCGTCGCCCGCGATCTGTCTTAGGCGAGCCAACCCCTTGAAATCGTCCGGGCGGACGGTCGCGCTCGCCTTGACTTCGATTCCGACGATCCTGCCCGGTGATCGCTCCAGGACCAGATCCACTTCCACTTGATCCTTGTTGCGAAAGTGACTGATCGTGGTTACCTCGTCCGCGACCACCGCAGCCTTGACGATTTCACCATGGACGAAGCATTCGAGAAGGGGACCGGCCTCCTGTCTATTCCTCAGGATGGTTGCGGCATCCACCCGTCGTAGCGCGGCGAGCATGCCCGAGTCCACAAAGTGCAGCTTGGGGGCCTTGACGAGTCGTTTATGTTCGTTGCGATGCCAAGCGCTTACGCGTTGGACCAGGAACATGTGCTCAAGCAGTGTCAGCCAGCGATCAACGGTCTTGCCGTCAACGCCCAACTGCGATCCGAGAGTCGACAGGTTGAGCAGTTGGCCCGCGCGTGCGGCGGCGTGATCGACCAGTCGGGGCAAGGCGTCGAGCTTCTCGACCGTGGCGATTTCTGATACGTCGCGTTGGACGAGCGCACGGGCGTAGGCAAGCAGCCAGCGCCGCCGCCGCATTGGATCGTTGCGCGAGAGGGCTTCGGGAAATCCGCCGGAGACGATGCGCTCGATCAAATCGTCCGTCGGCCCTGTCACCTCGAGGTTGGGGAGGTCTCCGGCGAAAGCCCGGTTCAAAAAGCCCGGAATACCGGAGCCGGCGACTTCCGCTTGCGAAAAGGGCAGAAGCTCGACCGTCTCGACCCGACCTGCGAGCGAGTCGGGAGAAATGGAACTCTTGAAGAGATCGACCGAGCCCGTTATCAGGTAGCGCCCGGGTTGCGGAACTTCGTCGACGGCTCGCTTTAGCGCGAGTATGAGGCCTGGTGCGCGCTGCACTTCGTCGATGACCGCGGCGCGGCGGTTGCGCATGAATCCCACGGGGTCGGCTTGTGCGAATCTTCTAAACTGATCGTCATCCAGCGTCACGTAGGGACGGTCGTCGTTGGCGAGCCGGCGAGCCAGCGTCGTCTTTCCAGACTGGCGCGGTCCGATGATCGCGACAATTCGCGTATCGGCAAGCGCGGCGCGTACACGTGCCTCGGCATGCCGTGGCACGTACTGGCCTAGACTCGGCGTCAGATTCGGCATGAAGTTTCGTCCAATACGGAATGTAGTTGCGTCCAATACGGAATATACTACCGTCCAATCAGGCATGCAAGATGACAGGAGCGCTCCGCTCGGGGAGGCGAACTGAAGAACGCGACCTTCGCGCCGTACGCGGGCGCCCACAGTTCGACGAACGGTCGGATCGCGAGGTCGTCATGGCTCTCGCCGGTCATGGTCGCTCTTTCGGACCGGCGCCTCGAGTCGTTACGTGCGGGATCCGTTCGATCGACTCGTCGTAGAACGCCGATTCGCGTTGCTGCTACGCGACGGCACCAACGCCGCGATGCGGGCAACCAGCGAGCGCATGTCCAAACGCCCGTCCCGGTTGGTCTGCACCGCGATGGTGGTACCCGATGACAGATCGTGGAGGACTTCGGTGCGGTATCCGGACCACATGCCGCCGTGGCCGAACGACTCGCCGCCATTGAACACGAACAAGCCAAACCCGTAGTGGTCGCCGGGCGTCTCGGGGTTTCGCCAGCCGGAGTCCAGCATAAAGGCGAAGCTTTCGGGCTGGACGATGCGCCCCTCGGCGAGTGCCGCGTGGAACTGCACCAGCATCGTCGGATTGGTGGCGAGCCCGCCCCCGGTCCACTCGGAGCTGGGGTCGAACTTCATCCTGCCGTCCTTCTTCAGATTGCGCGCGCCGCGGCTGTACCCCGGGGCGATGTCGGGGAGGATCGACTGGTTCGCCGGGCGCACCTGATCCAAGTCTTGCGGGCGGAGGATGCGCTCCTCGAGCAGGTCGTAGTAGGCGCGGCCTGTTGCCGACTCGATCAGCCGCCCGAGCACCAGGTAACCGGAATCCGTGTACCGAAAGCCTTTTCCAACGGGGAACAGCGGCTCGCGGTCGAGTACGAATCCGATCAGTTCCTCCGGCTCGAACCGGATGCTGCCCCGTCGAATCGCGCGCCAAACGGACCCAATCCGGTAGCGCGTGGAGTCCGGGTAGTCCGCGATGCCGGCGCTGTGCGAGAGCAGATGGCGAATGCGTATCTCGTCGGCGTTCGGCAACCGGTCGTACCAGGCGGTGTCGCCAAGCCACTTCGAGGCCGGGTCGTCGAGGGACAGCGTGCCGTCTTCCACGAGCAACATCGTCAGCGCCGCGACGAACGACTTGCCGGTGCTTCCGCCCGGCATGCCAACTGTGTCGTTGAGGGGGATGCCGGCCTCGACCTCGGCGAGCCCCACCGCCGCGCGGACGATTCGGCCGTCTGCCAGGCGCACTGCCGCGCGCAGTCCGGGCATGTCCATCTCCGCCCGAGCGTCTTCCAGTAGGGCGACAAGCGCCTGCTCGACCATGCCAGAAGCGCTACCGCACCACGCGACTGCGGCGATCACCAGCCACTTGTTCATGCCTATGATCCGGATTTGCGCGCATCACCTTGGGACATCGACTTTGGTCGTTGCCACATGCCCGCGCCAAAGTGCGCAAGCTAGCCAGAGTTGTCGAACAGCCTCGAACTTGCAACCGGATCGTGCAAAGCGCAGGGACGCGGTCCTGAAGAGTGCTCCATGGAGACACCTCGGCGTCAGTCGATCAGCCCGGCGTCGTCGTCCAAGGATGCCGAAGATCGCTGTGATACTGTCTCCACAACCACGATCCACCCAACGCCACATGCCCACGCGCGCCCGTGAGACAAGCCAGTCGCTCCCAATCCACGACGCCTTCATGGATGCCGACATGCGCGCCCTTTGGCTCAAGATGCGCCCCTTGCCCGGTCAACTCAGGCTCTATGGTGGTACCGCTCTTGCGCTATACCTCAACCATAGAGAGTCGGTGGATTTCGATTTCTTCACGCCGGCACCCGACGTCCGTCAAGCGACGATCTCGGCGTTGCCTTGGCTTTCGGAAGCTACTTTGAGCGGTGGCGAAGGCGTCGTGGAAGCGATTTGGCCCGGCATCCACCGAACCGTGACGGTCACCTTCCTTGAAGTGACAACTCTCGTCCCGCCGGCCGTCGAACCGCCGCGCCTAGCGCCAAACGGCATCGCGGTAGAGTCGCCCTTCGACCTCGTGCGCGCAAAGCTCGAAGCGGTCTGCAACCGCGGCGCCGCCAATGACTACACGGACATCGCGGCCGCGTTCCGCGCATGGCCGGAACTGGCGGCGAACGCGCTTGCCACGATACCGGGTCGAACGGAACACGAGATCGCGGTGGCGCTGGCGAACCCGCCGCTCGACGAGTTTGCCGCCATTGATGATTCGACCATGTCCGCGATCCGCAGTCATGGGGCGTTTCGACAACATGGCCAGCAACGGTCGCATGACCGAGGCCGGCAAACATGACGACAACGCTGACGCCAGTATTCGGCGACCGAACTCGAGAAGGCTCCGCCGCATTCACCATGCGCCACCCACCGAAGGAACTCGCCCAAACGTTGGGATACGACCCGCGACCCGCAGTACGGACTTTTCGCGGGAACTGGCTCCCGCCCTGCTACTACCCGTTGCCAATGACGGAAGTCAGCGCTCGAATCGCGTTGCGTGTCTGGTGGAACGGACCGGCATGGACCATTCTCCGGAATTCTTCCTTTTTCCTCTGGCGGGTATGGGACTACGGTGCACCCGAGCACATGGACTACGCACTGGGCGAACTTCCCAGGGAGCCATGGCTGCGCGCCATCGACGACGCGGTCCCGGGCGAGGTGTCCCGCGGTGCCACGACGCTATGGGCGCTGCGATTCGACAAGATCGAGCCCCTGGAGTACATCGATTGGCCGGACGCGGCGCACCTTCGCGACTATCGACCGATGGCGAAGCTGACCAAGGCACAGTTTCTCGATCGGGTGCGGTACTGCAACGCGCAATCCCAAGCCAGTCCGCACGCCTGACGCCGATATGAGCGACGGTCGGACCCGAGCTCGGACCCGGGCTAGGGACCCGGGCTAGGGACACCCACCCAAGGGCCGCTGGCGAAGGGCCGCTGGGGACACGGGACCTGAGCTAGGACCTGAGCTAGGGACACCCACCCTGACGAGAGGATCCGGGCTAGGGACACCCACCCTGACCGAAGGGCCGCTTAGGGGGCCGCTTAGGGACACCCACCCTTGCCCCACCCATGCCACTACGGGACCTGGGCTAGGGACACCCACCCTGACGAGGGGCCCCTTTGGGGACACCCACCCTGACGACCCGAGATGGGGACACCCACCCTGGCGCAGGGGGCCACTACGGAAGGGCCGCTAGGGACACCCACCCAAGGGCCGCTGGGGACACGCACCCTGACGGGTGCCGTCAGGGGCCGCTTGGCCCGACTTCCGCAACTCAGCGGTAAAACGCTCGCAAATGGTTGATTTTTCGTTCACACGGGCGAAAGGTCGGCACTACAAGGCGACCCGAGATGGGACACCCATCCTTGCCACTTGTGCAGCGTCTCTATCGCCCCCGGATACGTGAGTTGTCATACCGCACTGTAATAGCGTGCTGATTGCAGAACCGGTCGTGTCAAAGGCATACGCTGTTGTCACCGTGGCGTTGGGTGGGACAATGTTGGGCATAACTATGGTGAGTTGTGACTTCGATTGAGGAGAACCGCATGAACGACTCAAGCAGACCTCGGGAGCGCTTCCTCGTTTGGTGGCACGTCTCGCCGACAGGTCGAACAATGGGCGCTATTGGAATGTTGCTCGGCCTTGCCGGAATCTGGATTGCGATACTGGCACTCAGATTCGCCGGTTGGACTTTGGGTTTGATCGTCGGCCTGATGGCAATCGGCCTGCGGGGACCTTTGTTCGCGCTGCCATCGTGGCGGTTTCAACGCCGAGGGAAACACTCTGTCCCCGAAGACGAGAACCAGGCCAGGGCTCCCTAGCGGAGCTCTTGAGACCTCGGACGTAGGTTGGCGGTGACTGTGCCGGACCCGAGATAGGGACACCCACCCTGACCGGGCCACTAGGGGGGGCCACTAGGGGACACCCACCCTGACGGGGCCACTAGGGGACACCCACCCTGACGGATGATCCCGGAAGGTGTCCGTCTCGTCGTAGACCACCCAAGCGTGTCGAGGAAATCTACAATCATCGCCCGCTCGGCGGGCAAGGCTGACCCAGCCCGCAGCCAGCAGGAAGCCAGGAGAGGTCGCCGACGCCCTCGACGAACCTGACGGCTCGGGCGAGACCCGCTTTGCCCGGCCCACCCTGTGGGGCGTCTAGGCGAGGGCCTTCGCGAACAGCACGAGGAGGCGTGCCCAGGCGCGCTCCGCGTGTTCCTCGCTGTAGACGGCCGAATCCGG
>JAKZRQ010000225.1:0-8477 GCA_047518105.1 Pseudomonadales bacterium
CTCCCGAAGGGCGCGCCCCACGGGGCCTGTGGCCGCGTTGCGCCCCTTGGCAATGGGTCCACCATTCCCGGCGGGGACGCGCCTTGCCACAGACCCCGTGGGACGCGCTGAAATACCAGAAACTTGCGGGACACGACACTATGTTCGAACAGGAGATCAAGAACAGGTTCGACACGATGCTCCGAATTGGCTGGATGATCGTGATCGCGATCTTCCTGGTGTCGGCGCTGAGCGCGTTGGTTGGCGTACTCGGTCGCGACGAGGCGGCATTTGTCTATGTCGCCAAGGGCATCCTCAACGGAGAGGTGCCGTATACGGATCGCTGGGACCAGAAAGGCCCCGCGATCTATGCGCTGAGCCTTGTCGGGGTGTTGATTGACGATCTGTGGGGCGTTCGGCTCTTGGCCGGTATTTTCCTGCTTGGTTCGGCCGCGACCGCCTACAGATTGATTCGGGGAGAATTTGGCGGCATCGCGGCGTCCTTCGCCGTCGTGGTGCTCTTGGTCTACTACGTCCGCCTCGAACCCGGAAATCTCACGGAGCACTACGCTCTCCTCTTCCAATTTCTGACCCTCCAACTGTTCGCCGACACCGAACATCGCGGCGACGTCAATTCGTGGCGTCCGTTTGCCATTGGCGTACTTGGCGCCGCAGCTTTCTTGTTGCGCCCGAATCTTGTGGGCATCTGGCTTGCCGTGGGCATCTACTGGATGATCCGTGGAACGCAGGCGAGGTGGTGGTTGTGGCATGCCATTGCAGGCGGCTTGACAGCACTCGGCATCACTGCCGCCGCGCTCTTGGCGGTCGGCGGATTGGCGTCGTTCTGGGACGCTTGTTTCTCCTACAACTACCACGCCTATGCCTACGGTACTCCGCTGATTGAACGACTGTGGGTCATCCGCCACGCGCGCACGGCGTTTATCGCCGTGTCGCTCCTGGTACTCTGCGGGTGGGTCGTCGGGTTGGTTCTGGTGGTGTTTCGCGATGCCCTGCCGGAGAGCCGTCGTCACTTGGTTTCGGTTGCCCTGATTCTGCTGCCACTGGAACTCGCACTGGTGTCCGTATCCGGCTACAGCTTTCCGCACTACTTCGCCGCGCTTCTTCCTGTCGTCGTGGTATTGGTTTCCTTTGCGGTGTGGTTCATCGTCGAGCGGCGATTCGTCGCTCCCGCGTTCTTGAGCGTGGTCCTATTGCTTGGCACGGCGTACCACTACAGTGCCTACGATGTCGTTCCTCGAATGACCAGGGCCCTATCGTCCGACAATGATCTGGATGGCGACATCCGATTCGAGTTCGCGCAGCGCATACGAGCCGCGACGCAGCCTGGAGACAGCGTCCTCGTCTGGGGATTCCAACCGCTAGTGCACTTGCTGTCCGAGAGGGATTCGCCGTCGCGCTACTTCTACCAGTTCCCGTTGATGATGCCGGGCTACACCAGTCAGGACCTGATCGATGGCTTTGTCGCCGATGTGGTGACAAACGCTCCAGCAATGATCCTGGACATTCGGGATCGTCGGCTGCCCCCTTTGGATGGTGTTGCGCGAAGCCAATGGCGTCCGGCGGACCGCTACCTGGACGACGGGTCGCTCTTCCAAACGCTATTCGACTTCATCGACGCCAAATACGAATTGGTCGCGGAACACCGTGGCTGGGTGCTCTACAAGTTGTCAACGGACGACGCCATCGATCATCCGATCGACGATCAGACGATGGAGCGGAGCACGAAAGGGCAAGTCGCGCGCTCCGAGCTTGCGGGCGAACCCTTCGAGGACAGGAACCGGGGAGCGGTGCGAGGTCTACGGCCCAGCTACCGCGTCCGTCTCAAGCCCGGTGGCGCAGGTCGTTCGGTCTGACTCCGGCGGCGAGGACGACGGCGGCGTACACCGCGAGGCCGCCCGCGATCACCGCAGCGAGGCTGCCGATCCGCTGCCAAACGCCCGCCGCGGTCCAATAGACCTCGCCGGGAACGGCGTACCAGAGCGCCGCCGCCATGGCTAAGGTAGCCAGCACGGCGATGCCGATCACGCGGGCGAGTTTTCGGCTCGGGCGGTAGTGGCGGCCGGCGATCAATCCGGCAACCAAGAGGCTCGCGTTGACCACGGCGGCAACGCTGGTCGCCAGCGCCAAGCCGATGTGGCCGAGCCACCGGAAGGTCGCGAGGCTTACCGCCACGTTCACCACCACCGCCGCGACCGCGAACTTGAGGGGCGTGGATGCGTCGTCGCGCGAGAAATAGCCGGGCACCGTGATCTTCACCAGCACCAGCGGCACGAGGCCGATGGCGAAGGCGCGCAGCGCCGCAGCGGTCATCTCGGCGTCGTCCGGTCTCATCTCGCCGTGCAGAAAGATCGTCGCCACCAACGGATAGGCCAGCACCCAAAGGGCCGCAGCGGCCGGCACCCCCAGCAGCAGCCCGGTGCGCATGCCCCAATCCAGGGTGTCGTTGTACTTTCGCGTCTCGCCGGTCTGGTGCAGACGAGAAAGGTTCGGCAGCAAGACGGTGCCGAGCGCAACGGCGACGATGCCGATGGGCACCTCCCACAGCCGGTCGGCGTAGTACAGCCACGCCGCGCTGCCCTCCTCCAGGAACGACGTCAGGACCATGCCGACCAGAGCGTTGACCTGATAGGCGGAACCCGCCAGGACCGCCGGCAACAGCAGGCGCAGCACCTTGGCGACGCCTTCGTGCCGCCAGTCGGGCACCGGGGCTACCAATAGGCCGATCCGCGCCACGGGCAGGCCGTGGAAGAGAAGCTGCGCGGCACCGCCGGCCAGGACACCCCAGGCCAGGGCGCGTGCGATTCCGGGGACGCTGGAATCGGTGCCTGCGGCCCACAATGCCGCCACGATCAGCGACACGTTCAGCAGCACCGGCGTGAACGCCGGTACGGCGAAGCGATTCGCGCTGTTCAGTACCGCACCGGCAAACGCCGTGAACGAGATGAGGGCGAGATAGGGAAACATGATGCGCGTGAGGTCGGTGGCCAAGGCGAACTGTTCCGGATCGCTCATGAACCCCGGCATGAAGACCGCGGCCAGGAGCGGCGCCCCGAGAACGCCTGCCACGGACACGACGATCAGCACCAGGCCCAGATTGCCCGCCACCGCAGCGACCAGAGCCCGCACCGCGGCATGGCTGCCGCGCTCCCGGTACTCGGTCAGTACCGGCACCAACGCCAGCGCAAAAGACGCTTCCGCGAACAGGCGGCGAAAGAAGTTGGGAATGCGGAACGCGAGGATGAAGGTGTCCGCCGCCTCGGTCGCGCCGACCACGTGTGCCAGCACCCAGTCCCGCGCCAGGCCCGAGATGCGCGAGAGCACGGTCATCCCGGCGAACGCGCCCCCCTGGGCCGCGATGTTGCTGTCCCCGGCGACTTCCGGCGGAGGCCCTATGGGTGGCGATCCGATTCGATCGTCGCCGTCGCTCACGAAGCCACCGCCTGATCGTCCCGATCACGGTGCCGATTGACACGACCGCCGACGATGGGCATATTACGTCGCCTTCCGTTGCTCGCTAGCCCGAGGACCACTTTTGGCCAACAGTCCCCAAGCCCGCAAGCGCGCCCGCCAGACCACTCGCCGGCGTACCCGCAACGCCAGCCATCGGTCGATGGTGCGCACCTACATCAAGCAAGTGGTCGCCGCCGTGGAATCGGGCGACGCCCAGGCCGCCAGCAGCGCGCTGCAAGCGGCGGTGCCGGTCATCGACAAGATGGCCAACAAGGGCATCCTGCATCGGAACAAGGCCGCCCGGCACAAGTCCCGGCTGGCCGCGAAGGTCAACAGCCTGACCCGGTAGCCCCGCCGCGGATAGCCCCGCCGCGGATAGCCCCACCGCGGATATCCCCACTGCGGATAGCCCCACCACGAATAGCCCCGCCGCGGAAGGCACCGTTCCTCCCGCACTCGCTCCCGCACCCGCCGCATCCGCAGTACGTCCCTCCGGCGCGCTTTCGATCAAAGGACCACCAGATTGTCGCGGTGGATGAGTTCCGGCTCGCCCACGTAGCCGAGGATCGACTCGATCTCATTGGATTTGCGCCGCACGAGCTTGCGCGTCTCGTCCGCATCGTAGTTGGCCAGACCCTTGGCCACTTCGCCGCCGTCGGGATCCAGCACCCGAACCATGTCGCCGCGACGAAATCGCCCGTCCGCCCCAATGACGCCCGCCGGCAGGATGCTCACGCCCCGGTTGACGATGGCATCGACGGCGCCTAGGTCCACGCGCACGGCGCCCTTGGCGCGCAACTGCCCCGCGATCCAGCGCTTGCGCGCGTCGAGCGGCGCCAGATCGGCCGTCAACAGTGTGCCGAGGGGCTCGCCAGAGGCCAATCGCCCCAAGACGTTCGCCAACCGGCCGTCCGCGATTACCGTCCCGGAGCCCGACCGGGCCGCCAACCGGGCTGCCGCCAGCTTGGTGACCATGCCGCCGCGGCCTAGACGCCCGGCACCGCCGCCCGCCATGGCATCGAGACGGGGATCCGCCGCTGCGGCCTCGGGCACCAGCGCCGCACCGGGATCGAGACGCGGATCGACTTCGTGCAGACCCGCCTGATCGGTAAGCAACACCAGCACGTCGGCCGACAACAGGCTCGCGACCATGCCAGCGAGCGTGTCGTTGTCGCCCAGTTTGATCTCCTCGGTCGCCACCGAGTCGTTTTCGTTGATGACGGGAACGACGCCGAGATCGAGTAGCGTGGTCAGCGTGGTCCGGGCGTTGAGGTAGCGTTGCCGGTCGGAGAGATCGTCGTGGGTGAGGAGCACCAGGCCGATGTGCCGCCCGTATCGACGAAAAGCACGCTCGTAGGCCTCGCTCAACCCCGATTGGCCCACGGCGGCCGCCCCCTGCAGTTCATGGATCGTGGTCGGACGCTCGACGAAGCCAAGCCGACGGCAGCCTTCCGCCACCGCCCCGCTCGATACCACCACCACGCGCCTGCCGGCGGCGAGCAGTTCGGCGATCTGCCCGCACCAGTTGTCGAGCGCCGCGCCGTCGAGGCCCTGTCCATCCCGGGTGAGCAAGGCGCTGCCGATCTTGACGACCCAGACTTCAGCCGCCGACAGCGCCTCCCGCAAGGCCCCCCGTCCGTCCGCGCCCAGAGGATCTACTCCTGCCACGTCGCCTCCTCGCGGGCACGTCGGGCACGCCGGGCGCGGGCTTGCGCGCTCGCCGCCGCTAGCGAGTGAGCCAGCGCATCGTCGCCAATGCGGGCTTCCAGGGCCTCTTGGCCTTCGGCGAATTCGCCGTCGGTGACCAGCCGTTCGCGGTACTGCGCGACATGGCCCATGACCGCTCCGACCAGCACGTCGACGCCCTGCCCGGTGACTGCGGAGATGGCGTGACAGGGCCGCTCGGGAAACGCCGCCCGCAAACGTTCCGGCGTCGAAGCCGACGCCGGCAGATCCATCTTGGTCGCCACCATCCAGATGTCCCGTTCGTGGAACGACTCGCTGTAGCCGAACAGTTCCTCTTCGATACCCCGGCAGTTGGCAACGGGATCCGAACCGTCCAACGGCGCAGCGTCCACCAGGTGCAGCAAGAGGCGCGTGCGCGAGAGATGTTTCAAGAAGCGAAAGCCGAGTCCGGCGCCTTCGGCCGCCCCGGCGATCAGGCCGGGAACGTCCGCCATGACGAAACTGGCGTCCTGACCCACGCGGACGACGCCGAGATTGGGGACCAGGGTCGTAAACGGATAGTCGGCGATCTTCGGCTTCGAGGCCGAGACACGGCTGATCAACGTCGACTTGCCCGCATTCGGCAAGCCGAGCAAGCCGACGTCCGCAATGACCTTGAGTTCCAGGCGCAGCCGCCGACACTCGCCCGATTTCCCCGGCGTGGTTTGGCGCGGCGAGCGATTGGTGCTCGACTTGAAGTGGGCGTTGCCGAAGCCGCGGAAACCGCCCTTGGCGACGGTCTGGGTCTGGCCGCTGCACGCCACATCGCCCATGACGGAGCGCGTCTCCTCGTCGACAATCGTGGTGCCCACCGGCACGCGCACGCTCAATGTCCGACCGTTGGCACCGGTCTTGTCCCCGCTGCCTCCAGCACGACCGTTTTCCGCCTGGTAGCGCGGCGCGAAGCGGAAGTCCACGAGCGTGTTGAGCGCCGCATCGCCAACGAGTTCCACTGACCCGCCAACGCCGCCGTTGCCGCCATCGGGACCGCCCTTCGCCAAATTGGGGCCGCGATGGAAACTCATGCAGCCGTCGCCGCCCTTGCCGGCTTGGACTTCGATCACCGCCTCGTCGACGAATTTCATGGATTGGCCCGTCTTCCTTGGGGCAACTCGCGCTTCAGCAATCTACCGGCGTCGCGGTTCCAGTGGTGGCGCGATATCCAACGCGTCCGGCAACGGCGCGCGCGCCAGGCAAGGGACGCGCCACAGCAGCCGGTTCGGAAGATCAGGTGGCCGCCGCCTCGGCGGTTGCGGGCTCGGGCGGCAGGACGCGCACGTACTTGCGCACGGGTGCGCCGCGTGTTTCGAACTCGACCACACCGTCCGCGGTGGCGAACAGCGTGTGGTCGCGGCCGCAGCCGACGTTTTGGCCCGGATGGAACTTGGTGCCGCGCTGGCGAACGAGAATGTTGCCCGCCAAGACATGCTCGCCGCCGAACTTCTTGACGCCGAGGCGCTTGGATTGGGAGTCGCGCCCGTTGCGCGAGCTTCCGCCTGCTTTCTTGTGTGCCATTGCTTCGGTTCCTCGTGCCTCGCTAACGATTGATCGCCGTGATTCGAACGTCGGTGAACGATTGCCGATGGCCTTTCTTGCGCAGGTAGTTCTTGCGGCGCTTGAACTTGATGACGTTGATCTTCTTGCCGCGCCCCTGGGTGACCACCTCGCCAGTCACGAGGCCACCCTCCACCAGCGGCTCGCCGATGGCAATGTCGTCACCCTCGGCAATCATCAGCACCCGATCGAAGACGACGTTGTCGCCCGGCGCGCCGTCCAAGCGCTCCAAGCGCACGACTTCGCCTTCCACCACCCGGTGTTGTTTGCCACCGCTTTCGAATACCGCGAACATGAATGTGTTCCCTGCTGTGTCTCCCGAAGGCGGGGAAACGCTGTCTGATGAATCAATCGCGATGGCCACCGGTGCATCTCCCTTAGGCGCGCTGCAACCTGACTCGTTCGCAACATCCTCGGCTCTCAAGGAGCTTGCGATTCGACGTTCCCTCGCTAAACCTCTCTCGCTCATCCGACCAATGGCAAAGGTGTACTACAATGGTCGCCATTGGCCCGACGGTCGTACAAAAAGCGCGTCATTCTATAGGACGGGACGCGGCGATGACAACGCGCCTGGACAGCGATCCTGCAACCCGTCTCGAGGATGTGCGACCGGGCCCTTAGATTGCCGTGCCGGATCGGTCCAGCCACCCACCCGCGCCCGCAACGGAGACGCCCGAGCCCCATGGTTTCGCCCCTAGCCGCCGCCAAGACGGCCCCGCCGAACGCCCAGGAGATGGGCCTTGGGGCGATCTTCCGCCTCGTCCGCGCGGACTTCGAGCAGGTCAACCACCTGATTCCCCGGCAGTTGTGCTCGGGGGTCGACCTGGTCGAGGAAATCGGCCACTACATCGTCGAGGCGGGCGGCAAGCGGCTTCGCCCGCTGATCGTACTGCTCACGGCCCGCGCATTCGCGAAACAAGGCACCCACCACATCCGCCTCGCCGCCATCATCGAGTTCCTGCACACCGCGACGCTCCTGCACGACGACGTGGTGGACAAGAGCGCCCGGCGCCGCGGCCGGGCCACCGCCAACGCGCTTTGGGGCAACGCCCCGAGCGTGCTCGTCGGCGACTTCCTCTACTCCCGAGGCTTCCAGCTCATGGTCGAGCTGGACAGCATGGACATCATGGCGATCATCAGCGACGCCACCAACGTGATCGCAGAAGGCGAGGTCATGCAACTCGCCAACCTCGGCAAGACGGACGTGACCGAGGCGGACTACCTCGAGATCGTGCGCCGCAAGACCGCGATGCTGTTCCAGGCCGCCGCCCACACCGGCGCGGTGCTGTGCTCGGACGACGCCGACCTGATCGACGCCCTCCGTCGCTACGGACTGCACTTCGGCATGGCCTACCAACTCGTCGACGACTGGCTGGACTACGCCGGCGACAGCCTGGTCATGGGCAAGAACGCCGGCGACGACCTGGCCGAGGGCAAGGTCACCCTGCCGCTGATCCACACCATGGCCCACGGTCTGCCTGCGGACGCGGCTCTGGTGCGCCACGCCGTGGCGGCCCGATCCGCGGATGACTTCGCCCGTGTCGCGGACGCGGTCCGGCGCAGCGGCGGCCTCGACTACACCAAGGCGCGCGCGGTCGAGGAAGCGGACGTCGCCATGGAGCAAGCCATGGCGCTGCCACCTAGTCCCTACCGGGATGCACTGGAGGCGCTGGCGGCGTTCGCGGTTTCGCGGATGGCTTGACGGATCTGTCGCGACCGCTGTGGACCGCAGATACCCCAAGATACCG
>JAKZRQ010000226.1:0-4086 GCA_047518105.1 Pseudomonadales bacterium
TACAGGTGGTTCAATAAGGCAAACGTCGTCAACCGCGCACTTCGCAAGGCGTTCGAGAAGACAGGTTCGAAACCGCCGCAGAAGAATGTTGGTTCTTGTGTGTTCACGCAATACGGTCGCCGCTCCTTGATGCTGGAGAACGGACAGCCTTTGGAGGTCGGCCATCTGCTCCCCATCAATGACTTCCATAGGCATGATGAGGTGCTCATTGTGGTAACTCGCAACCGATTTACGGAGTTCTGTTTCGTTATCCAAGAGATGGTTACCGTATGCCTTTTGTAGCCGACGAACCGCTCCCGAGAGTGGTTTCCAGCCGACATTGCCTGCCCCCTGAATGCCGGTCTAGACATGGTCTCTGCTTCCGCCACGACCGTTCCAATGATGTGCTGCGGAGTCAGTTGTCACCCCGCGTCTCGGAGACTAATACTGGGTTATCCATTCGAAACACCCCAACCTTGTGGCGAAGCCGCATGGCGTCGGCTGTCGCAGTCGGCGACTCAAGATTCTTGCGGGGCGCCAATTCACCGCATCGAAGCATTGTGCCACCCATATCCTGCGGGACCCCACTACTGTTGTGTCCTTAACAAAATGATGATTAAGAAGTGCCCGCCAGTGCGGCCCGGCCCCGTTCGACCTTCACCATGATCTCGCCGAGCGATTTCGTCCACACCAGCGGCTGCGGATTCTCGTTGTGACGCTTCAGATACTCCCGCAGGCACTTCTCGAGATGCGGCACCGAGGTGAAGACGCCGCGCCGGATCTGCTTGTCGGTCAGAGTCGCGAAGAACCGCTCGACCAGATTCGCCCACGAGGCGCTGGTCGGTGTGAAGTGCAGGAAGATGCGCTTCCTGCGCTCGATCCAGTCCAGCACCTTCTCGTGCCTGTGGGTCGCGTAGTTGTCGAGCACGATGTGGATCTCCTGGTCCGCGGGCACCGCCTTGTCGACCTCGCGCAGGAACCTCAGCACCTTCTGGTGGCGGTGCCGGCGGCACGTCCTGCCGGTCACCTTGCCGCTCGCTACCTCCAGCGCGGCGAACAGCGTGGTCGTGCCGTGCCGCTTGTAGTCGTGCGTCATCGTCCCGCCCCGGCCCTTCTTCATCGGCAGGCCCGGCTGCGTCCGGTCCAGCGCCTGGATCTGGCTCTTCTCGTCGAAGCTGAACACCGCCGCGTTCTCCGGCGGATCGAGGTAGAGCCCCACCACGTCCTGCAGCTTCTCCTCGAAGCGCGGGTCGTTGCTCAGCTTGAAGGTCCGGATCAGGTGCGGCTTGAGGCCGTACGACCGCCACACCCGGTTGACGAAGCTGTGTGTCGTGCCCAGGTGCCGTGCCATCGACCGGCACGACCAGTGCGTGGCGTCCTCCGGCACCGTCTGCGTCGTCGCCTCGATCAACCGGGTGCGCAACGCCGCCTGCGCCCGGGTGTCCTTCCCGCCGTGGTTGGCGCCGCGCGGCCGCTCCTTCTCGATCGCCGGCGGCCCCTCCTTCGCGTAGCGGGTCCGCCAACGCCCCACCTTGTTCGCGTCGATGCCCAGCTCGGCGGCGATCTCCTTGTTCGCCATCCCCTCGGCCGCCATCAGGACTATCCGCGAACGTTCCCGAAGGCGCACCGGCGTGCTGCGCGACGACGCCCATTTGTCCAGCTTCCGCCGATCCTCGCTCGACAGTGCGATCGGCGCCGCAACCCGCATCGAACAGCCCCCTGACGCGACGCGGGAAGCACAACCCGCCGATGCCATATAAACAACAGTTTATTCAGGACACTGCACTAGAGGAAAGCGCCCTTGGCCCGCAGGGCGGCGGCAAGCGCCGTGCGGGCTTCGAGCGCAGTCAAGGCGGCGCGGGGATGTCCCCCCACCTGAAATCGCCGCGCTTCAGGCACTCCGGGTCGACGCCACCGAGGGCGTCGGCCCCTGCGGAATCGCCCCGCGCAGCCAGCGCGGCCGCCAGGTCGCAGCGCGCACGCGCGTTCCCCGCGTCCGCCCATAGCGCGGCGCGCAGACCTTCAAGGCGTTTGTCGTCGCCTAGGAACCCCTGCGCGTGGACGCGGTGGTGCTCCGACGACCACGCGCCGCCGTGGTGCTCCAAGACCGCCCGCAGGCGGCGCACGGCGGCGGTCTCTGTCGCCTCCGGCAGGCATTCGCCGGGGTATATTGCCAACCTGCCAGCGAGACTTGCTCCCTTGCTGGCGGCGCACGCCGCGCGGCGCAGGTGGTCGGCGGCGAGGTCCACCACCTTCACCACGTAGCCCGGCAAAGGCAGCCCATCGGCGGAGGCCCGCCCCGCCAGCTTCTCGACGCCCGACAGGCAAACGTCCTCCAGCCCGAGGTCGACGTACAAGGAGGGCTGGCAGGCCAAGGCCAGGCTGGCACGGGCGGACTCCAAGCCGTAGTCGAGCGCGTCGAGCTCCAGGTCCCGGCGCAGCCGGTCCCGAAGCGCCTCTGCGGCGGCGAGGTCGCCTTCGCGCGCCGCAGCCGCGTAGATGTAGCGCCCGGCAAGCAGCGGACCCTCCCAGACCGTGGCCTGCAAGAGGTCCTCCGCAGCGGGGTCGTCGGGTTCGGCGTCTTTCAAGACCGCCTGCCACCAGACGGCGTGGGCATTTCCAGCCTCGTACATCGCTTCCCGGTACGCGGCGAGCGAGCCGGGATCGATATCGGAGACTCTCCCGGAAAGACCCGCCGCTTCGGGAGGGAATCCTTCCGCCAGGAAGAGAAGCCGCTCCAGAACGAGATAGTTATCCGGCTCGATCTCCGCAGCCAGTTTCAGCAGGGTGACGGCCGACTGCCCGTCGGGCTCGCTCGCGACCGTGGGCACGCAATACGAAAGGAAGTACAGAGCATAGGCGTAGTCCGGATGGTCCGCCGCAATGGCGGCGAGCCCCGCGCAGTTGTCCGCCTCGCGCCCCGCGCGGCGTGCCAGTCGCACGCGCGCTTTGAAGAGCGCTAGCCGCTCCGCACGTGTCGGCCGCTCCACGGTGGCGAGCCGGTCGGCGAGCCGGGCGCAGGACTCGGCGGAATAGGACACCCACGAATAGCAGTGGGCAAGGTATTCGGACATCGGCCCGTTCGCGACGGTATCGCCCCACGAGACGACGGCGCAGAGCAGCCCGGCCGCCGCCAGCCAGCCCCGCCGGGTCTCGAACATCGTCTTCTTCTTCATGGCGTACTCCATGGTGTATGTGGCAAAGGCGTGGGCGTGCATGTTCCTTCTACCCTCGGCGAGCCACCAGAGGTGATCCGATTCGCCTTCATGCAGGAGCGATCCGACACCCCGAGGTAGCCATCAACTCTCCAGTCTTGGTCTTGGTAAAGGTCGGATGAAGAGAACTCCATGCCGGAGTTATTGTAGTCGATTGCCCGCTGCTCATTGATGGGGACGCGGTGGCACAGTGTCCCCCGATCGGCTTCGGTGAAGTACGGGTGCGTGTGAATCGACGCCAGGTCGCAGGGGCCGTCGCTCCCCCCGTCTGTCCAGCAGGAGTCCCAATAGCGCATCGAGACGCTGACGGCGCACGCGTTGCTGGCTGGGGCATACGACCACCATCGGTCGGTCTCGATCTCGTCGTCGAGGCAGAAGAAAGCACGCCCGCGCTCGCGGGGTTCCTTGTTGACTCCCACCAGCGCCGCCGCTACGGCGTAGTCGAGCGCGGCGAGACCGCAGGGGTCGGCGGCGCACAGGCCGAGCGAGGTGCCCGACTCCCCGTACGGGCAGGACTGGCAGGCCGTCCCGGCGGGGTTGGGAACAAGCCCCTCGCCGCACGGTTCGCAGTCCGTCCCGCCGCCGCCGATCTCGTCGTCCCCGCACACGTGGTCCGCTTGGCACCCGTTCCCGTCGCGGTGCTCGCCGGTCGGGCAGGAGGGCGACGAGGGGAACGTTGTCGGTCCCGTCGGCCGGACATGGAGAGCGCCGGTCGTTGGCTGCGCGACGTGGAGGTCCGCCCGGTGCGCGGCGTCGAGGAGCGGCGGCGCTGGGACGCCCTGATGGCGAGGCATCACTACCTGCCCTTCCACGGCCTGTTCGGCAAGTCGCTGCGGCACGTGGCGGTGCGGGGGGAGACCTGGCTGGCGCTGCTGGGCTGGCAGGCCGGGGC
>JAKZRQ010000227.1:0-11995 GCA_047518105.1 Pseudomonadales bacterium
GATGGATCGGGGTTCCGCGCCCTGAAAGCCGCGCCTTGCGAGGAACGCTCCGGCGACGGCTGCGAATGCCGTGAACGATGCCGAGAAGCTGCGCCATCTACCCCTCTCGGCCGGGTCTTTTGGCCCCGTGTACACACGGGCCGTGTACACACGGGCCGTGCGCGCACGTGCTCCCTCAACCGTAGTCCCCGCTATGCTTTCGGTCGCGAGCACGCGCACGTGCCCGTGTGTACACGGGGCCAAAATCCTCCGCGATCATCACGGCCCCTGGTGAGAAATGCGGGCTAGTGCGTCTCGCTGCCCGAGCGCGCGCCCAACGGCGCGTTCAAGAGCGCTGCCCACCGGTGTTCGCAACAACCCAAGTGTCGAATTCGGCATGCTCACGGATTCTAGGAATGACGGGATTTTCCGAATAGCCAAAGTACGGAATGCCGAAGTCGCCTGCGGCGGCGTCATTCGTACACCGTCTTCTCCTTGTAGTCGCAAAGATCCTCGATCACGCAAGCCCCGCAGCGGGGCCGCCGGGCGGTGCAGACGTAGCGTCCGTGCAGGATCAGCCAGTGGTGGGCGCCGCGCTTGTAGTCGTCCGGTACCCAGCGCAATAGCTTGTCCTCCACTTGCCGTGGTGTCTTGCCCGGCGCGATCCGGGTGCGGTTGGAGACCCGGAAGATATGGGTATCCACGGCGATCGTCGGTTCGCCGAAGGCGGTGTTGAGCACCACGTTTGCGGTCTTGCGGCCGACTCCGGGCAACGCCTGCAATGCGTCCCGGTCGCGCGGCACCTCGCCATCGTGCTCGTCGAGGAGGATGCGGCAGGTCTTCAGGATGTTCGCCGCCTTGGTGTTGAAGAGCCCAATGGACTTGATGAACGCCTTGAGGCCGTCCAGACCCAGATCGAGGATGGTGCGCGGCGTCCCGGCCACCGGGTAGAGCCGAGCGGTCGCCTGGTTCACGCTCACGTCCGTCGCCTGGGCGGAGAGGATCACGGCGATGAGCAGTTCGAAGGGCGTGCCGAATTCGAGTTCGGTGGTGGGTTCGGGATTCTCGGCACGCAGCCGGGCGAAGATGTCCGCGCGTGTTTGCTTGTTCACGACCGAGACCGGTCCTCCATCTCGATGTTGGGGGAATTATAGGGGTCGGCGTCGCGCGTCGCGTCGCTGCCCGCCCGTCGTTTCGCCCGGACACCCACGATGTTCACCAACGCCAATAGCAACCCGGCGACCAGGAAGGCGCCGGGGGGTAGCGCGGCGAGCGGAAACCCGAATGCGAGTAGCTCGCGCGTAGCGCCCAGGGCTAGGATCGCGGCCGCGAAGCCGACCGAGGTGCCAACAGCGTCCACCAACGTGCGCCCTAGGCTCTCCTTGGACGCGACCTGCTCGATGCGGGCCAGGATCATGCAGTTGGTGACGATGATCTGCACAAACAGTGCAATGCGCTGGTAGAGGTCGAAGGCGTAGGCTTCCATGGCGAGATCGACCAGCGTCGTGAACGTCGCGATGACCAGCACGAAGCAGGGCAATCGCACATCCTCCGGGATGAGTTTGCGCACTGCGGAGACGAGGACTGCGGAGCCGGTGAGTACGAAGGTGCTGGCGATGGCGAGGCCGGCCGCGTTGGCGACGGTGTTCGAGACCGCGAGCAGGGGACACAGCCCCAACAGTTGAACCGCTGCCGGATTGCGGGCGACGGCCGCTTCGACGAAGCGCGCTTGTGCGGAACGGTTCATGGCGGGCACATCGCCTCGTTGCGAACGCGTTCCACGGCGCGGGCAACCGCTGCCCTCACCGCATTGGAAGTGACCGTTGCGCCGGTCACGGCATGGACGTCGTCCCTTGGCAAGGCATTGAGCCACGCCGAGTTCGCGTCCAGGATGTCGGCGAACCCGGGAGTCTCGGCGTGTTCGAGTACCCGCACACCCTTGATGGCGCGGTCGAGCCCCAGAGCGACGGCAAGCCGGAAATCGCCGCCGTAGCCCGCGCCGACGATTCGCAGCACGACCAGGTCGCGATCGCACAGCACCAACTCGCCTGCGGCCAAGGCGCCGACGTCGATACCCGCGAGTTCCCGGAAGATGCGTGTTTCGGCTTCGAGACGGTTGCGCTCCACGTCTCCTTGCGTGAATGCGGCGAACCAGGCCAGGCTCGCCCCCGCAAGCAGGGTCAGAACCGCCAAAGCGGCGATGCTACGCAGTGCCGCGATCATGCCCGAACCGGTCCATCAATGGCGTTGCGAGGTTGCCGAGTAGCACGGCGAAGGCGACACCGTCGGGGTAGCTCCCCTCGGCCCGGATGGCGAACACGAGGGTGCCGATGCCGAGACCGAACAGCCACTGGTGGGCAGCGGATCGCGGCGCCGTGACAGGGTCGGTGGCGATGAAGAAGGCGGCCAGCATCGTCGCACCGGCGAACCAGTGGAACAGGGGAGAGCCCAGGCTAGCGGAACTGCCGCTGTCGTAGAAGGCGACGGCGGGCAGGGCGATGCCGGCCAGCACCGCCACCGGAATTCGCCAATGGACAACGCCGATCGCGATCAGGTACGCGCCGCCGGCGAGGGCTGCGGCGTTCACCAGTTCGAACCCGGCACCGCCCAGCGCGCCGAACGCGGGTTCGGCTGCCAAGTCCTCGAGCGTCTTTCCGCCCCGAAAGCGCAGTGCGTCCAGGGCGGTCGCACCCGTCGTTGCATGGACATAGGTCATCGCCTGCGGGTACGCGACCAGCACCGCCGCGTAGCCCGCCATGGCCGGGTTGAAGACGTTGCGACCGAGGCCGCCGTAGAGTTCCTTGGCGAGCAGGATGGCGATTCCCGTGGCGACGATGGGAATCCAAAACGGGGCCGCCGGAGGAATGCCGACGGCGATCAACAGGCATGTGACCGGCGTGCTCCGGTCGGCGAATGGCCGGACCGGCCGTTTGCGCAGATATTGGCAGATCGTCTCGAACACGGCGCCCGCAACCAGCGCGACGATTGAATGGACAAGCACCACCCAGCCGAACGTCCAGGCGGCGACTCCGATGGCGGGTACCAGGGCGATGAGCACCCGGTCCATCACCGCCGGGGTGGTGGCGGGTCTGCCCAGCACGGAGGTTATTGCCACTGGTGCGGCGCGCGCAGGCGTTCGGCGCGGCGCGCCTCCTGTTCCCGGAGTTGCCGTGTCAGCCTCTCGGTGCGGGCGTCGGAATGGCGCCGTGCCGCATCGGCACGTTGGCCGGACTCGCCCTCGTGTCGCAGGCGGCCCTTGAGGGCGCGGAACTCGCCGAGGAGATCGATGCCGCTAGGACACGCACGGGTGCACGCGGTGCACTCGATGCAGTCGAAGACGGCAGCATCTGCGCTGCCCGTCTCGAACGCGTCGTGCAGGGCTTGGGGTTTGAGATCGACCGGACATGCGGGTTCGCACCAGCCGCAACCGATGCACGCGAGCGCCCCAGAGCGTTTGGATGCTGCCTTGGCGACGACGTCGGACTCGACCGGCGTGCGGACAACCAACTCGATGCAGTCCACGGGGCAAGCCGGCATGCACAGTTCACACCCCGTGCAGCGTTCGGCGATCACCGCGTGCAGGTACTTCGGTGCCCCGGTGATGGCATCCACCGGACAGACGTCGATGCACAGCGCGCAGCCGATGCAATCCTTCTCGACGATCCGCACCACCTGGTCACCGGGCTCCGCCAGGCCCTGCGCATCCGCCGTTCTTCCCAATAGGTCGGAAAGCGCGACCACCGTACGCGGGCCCCCAGGCGGACACAGGTCCAGCCGCTCTCCCGCTGCGACCGCTTCGGCGTAGGGTCGACAACCGGGATAGCCGCATTGGGCGCATTGGCTTTGCGGCAGCAGGGCGTCGATGGCCACCACCACGGCATCCGCGTTGGCATCCTCCTTGGCGGCCAATGTCCGCCGGGCGACGGACAGCAGGACGCCCGCCACCAGGCCGATGGCGCCGAGGACGAGCGCCGCCGTCATCCGCCGAGCCCCTTGAAGCCGTAGAACGCCAACGCCATGAATCCCACGGTGACCAGCGCCAGCGGCGGGCCGCGGAACGGTTCCGGTACCGCGTCGTCGGCGATGCGTTCGCGCAACGCGGCGAAGGCGACGATGGCGACGCCGAAACCCACGCCCGCGCCGATGGCGAGGAACAAGGTATTGGTCAGCGACAGGCCCTCGCTGACCGCGATCAAGGTCACCCCGAGCACGGCGCAGTTGGTGGTGATGAGCGGCAGGTAGATGCCCAGCATCCGGTGCAGGACCGGGCTCGCCGCGCGTACGAACATCTCGGTGAACTGCACCGTCGCGGCGATGACGACGATGAAGGCGATGATGCGCAGGTACTCGACCTCGAAGGGAACCAGCAAGTAGCCGTTGATGAAGTAGGTTGCGAGCGCCGCCACCGTCAACACGAACGTCGTCGCGAGCGTCATCGGCACTGCCGTCTCGACCCGCCCGGAACTACCGACGAACGGGCATAGCCCGAGAAACTGCACCAGCACGAAGTTGTTGACCAGCGCCGCCGAAAGCAGGATGAGCAGCAGGTCGGCCATGGGACTCAGTGTCCTGTACCGGAATTGACTTGAATCAATGCCAACCGCTTCGGCTTGCCACTAGCCCGCATTTCTCACCAGGCCGCTTGTCGGCGTCAAAAAGCTCTTGGGTTTCACTAGTTTGACCGCGATGTCGATGATCGTGCCGATGGCGAACTGCGCTGGCCGCGCCCTCACGGCCCCTGGTGAGAAATGCGGGCTAGCCAACGCAAAGCGAGGATGTGCCTCCGCAATGCTCGTGTGGCAGTGATTCACGCCCAGGAATCGGCCACTTGATAGATCGACCTGATTGCGACGCGGCGCACTACGTCACCCGCATCCCCGGTTCGGCGCCTTCGTCCGGGGCGAGGAGAAAAATGTCGTCGCCCCCCGGACCGGCCGCGAGGACCATGCCCTCGGAGGTGCCGAAACGCATCTTGCGCGGTGCTAGGTTGGCGACCACGACCACTTGGCGACCGACGAGATTTCCCGGGTCGTAGGCTTCCCGGATCCCGGCGAACACCTGCCGTTCGCCGTTCCCGAGGTCGAGCCGAAGCTCGATCAGCTTGTCCGCCCCGTCCACGAGGTTCGCCTCGAGCACCTTCGCTACCCGGAGGTCGATCGTGCTGAAGTCGTCTATGGAAATCTGCTCCGCCGCAGTCGATGGTCCGCCCGCAGGCGAGGGCGAGGTGGGGACAGCTTCGACCGCGGAGGCGGCGACCACCTTGTCCACGTCTTTCCTGTTGATCCGGGTGAACAGCGGCTTGAAGCGTTCGATCTCGTGATCGACGAGCGCCGTGGCGGCGTCGTGCCAAGTCAAGGGTTCCACCTTTAGGAATGCCTCCGCCTTGGCCGCCATTGCCGGCAGGATGGGCTTCAAGTAGACAACCAACGCGCGGAAGACGTTGATGCCCAGCGAACACACGCCCTGCACCTCGTCGCGTCGCTCCGGGTCGTTGACGTGCTTCCAGGGCTCGTGCTCCGCGATGTACTGGTTGGCGCGATCCGCGAGCGCGGTGATCTCGCGCACGGCACGACCCACGTCGCCCCGCTCGTAGAGTTCGGCGAGCCCCTGTCTTGCCTCGGACACCGTCGTCCACAGGTTCTCGTCGTGGATGCTCTCGGCCAGCCTGCCGCCGAAGCCGCGATGGATGAAGCCGGCACAACGGGAGGCGATGTTGACCACCTTGCCGACGAGGTCGGCGTTCACCCGCTGCACGAAGTCGTCGAGTTGGATGTCCACGTCGTTGGTGTTGGCGGTGAGCTTGGTGGCGAAGTAGTAGCGCAGGTACTCGGGATCCAGGTGTTCGAGATAGGTGCTGGCATTGATGAACGTGCCCCGCGACTTGGACATCTGGACGCCGTCCACGGTGATTAAGCCGTGGGTGTGTACCTTGGTCGGCGTCCGGTAGCCGGCCCCGGACAGCGTTGCTGGCCAGAACAGGCAGTGGAAGTTGATGATGTCCTTGCCGATGAAATGATGCACTTCCGCGTCGCTGTCGGCGTTCCAGAAGTCGTCGAAGGACAAGCCCTCCGTGCGGTCGCACAGATTCTTGAAGCTCGCCATGTAGCCGATAGGGGCATCCATCCAGACGTAGAAGTACTTGTCGTCGGTGCCCGGGATGGTGAACCCGAAGTACGGTCCGTCGCGGCTGATGTCCCAGGCCTTCAAGCCCCCGGTCAGCCATTCGGCGAGCTTGTTCGCCACTTCCGGCTGCACGGCGTCGCTTGCGGTCCACGCCTTGAGGAAGTCGCTGAACTGGGCCAGGTCCAGGAAATAGTGGTCCGACGAGCGCAGTTCCGGCGTGCTGTCGGACAAAAGCGAGCGCGGTGAACCGAGTTCGGTGGCGTCGTAGGTGGCCCCGCACTCCTGGCAATTGTCGCCGTACTGGTCGTCGGCGTCGCAACGTGGACAAGTGCCCGTGACGAACCGGTCGGCCAGGAACAGCTTGCGTTGGGGATCGTAGAGTTGCTCGACATCGGCCATGAACGTCCGACCTTCCTCCGCCAGGCGCGTATAGATCTCCCGGGTGAAGTGCTCGTTCTCGGGGGAGTGGGTGGAGTAGTAGTTGTCGTGGGCGACGTGGAAACGGCGAAAGTCCTCCGCGTGCTCCCGGCGTAGCGACTCGATCATCGCTTCGGCCGTGGTGCCCAGTCGCTCCGCCGCCAACATGGTTGCCGTGCCGTGGGCGTCGTCGGCGCAGACGTAGTAGCACTCGTTGCCGATCATGCGCTGAAAGCGCATCCAGATGTCGGTCTGGATGTGCTCGAACAAGTGGCCCAGGTGTATGGCTCCGTTGGCGTTTAGGAGTGCGCTGGTGACGAGAATGCGGCGCATGGCGTAGTCGCGGCGAGTTGCGGTGAGGGCGCGAGACTATAGCCCCGACAGCGGCGGTTGGCTAACGGAACCCGCGCGGCGCACGCCAAAGGGAAGGAGCCGCACACCTTCGTGCCTAACGCCGACGCGGGCTTGGAGCGACCTTCGTCCACGGTCCACGATAGGCTGTTGGCGATGCATGGCTTGGATTGCGCCGTTACCCCCAAGAAGCGATCTGTGGCTATTGAAACAGACCCCTGTTTGGATAGTTCGACACGCCACGATGTCCTACACTAGCCGTCTTTGGGCCGGAGTTGTTCTCGTGTCGGATTCCTGTTGCGGCAAGACTCTCGACGTGGCAAGCCTGCAAAGCAGGCAACGGCGGGTGCTCGTCTGGGTGTTCGGCATCAATGTCGCCACCTTCGCGGGGATGGTGGCGGCTTCCGCGCTAAGCGGATCGTCGGCCCTCCTGTCCGGGGCGCTGGACAACCTTGGCGATGCCTTGACGTATGCCTTGAGCTTCGCCGTCGTGGGCGCGTCCGGACATGCCAAGGCGCGGGTGGCGGTGTTCAAGGGGCTGCTGATACTCGCTGCGGCAATGGCCGTAGCGGTCCAGATCGGCTGGCGGCTGCAGGATCTCGCGGTGCCTGTGGCCACGACGATGTCGATCGCAGCGGTGTTGAACCTGGTGGCCAACGGCGTTTGCCTGCGGCTGCTGAACCCCTACCGGAACGGCGACGTGAACATGTCGTCGGCGTGGGAGTGCTCGCGCAACGACGTGATCGAGGGTGTCGCCGTCATCGCGGCGGCCGCAGCGGTCTGGGTGTTCGATTCCGGCTGGCCGGACGTCATCATCGCGCTGGGACTGCTGGTGATCTTCCTGCGTTCGGCGTCCAGGGTCCTGCGCAGCGCATGGCGGGAACTCGGCCATGACCTGAGAATCGCCTAGATTCCTTGAGCACGCCGAATGTTGACACTTGAGTTGCATTTCGAACGAGGCCGGGAGAATGAGAAAGCATGCTCAAACGCGCCCGTCAGGGCGCGCCGCCGCCACATGCGGCGCGCCTAGCCCGCATTTCTCACCAGGGGCCGCGAGGGCACGGCCAGCGCAGTCTGCAACCGGCACGATCGTTGGCATCGCGGTCAACTTGAAACCATGAGCTCTTTTGACGCCGAGAAGCGGCCTGGTGAGAAGTGCGGGCTAGAGCCGATGCTGTGTCTAAAGAGAGTTCGCGTTCTGCAGTCGCCACTGGGCCGCGTCGACGACATTCTTGCGAAACATATCCGCATGGCGAACGATCAACGCCTCGAAGGTGGAATCGAGTTGGTCGCGGTCACGCAGGATCCTGAAACCCTTCTGCAAATCCGCACTTTCGACAAGTTTGGACAGAGCCTCTATCGCTCCGTAACGTTCGATCATCTGGCGCGTCCGCGCCGCCGTGACACCGATCTCGCCCTCGTAGACGGCGATGACGTGTTCAATGTCCCCCAACAGAGTTAACAGTGACATGGCTGGCGTCCCAAGACCGCATCTACAGATCCCCAAGGTTCCGGCAGATCGTGTTTGTGTGCAACCCGGACGGTGCGGAACTGGGCCTAGGCACTCAGGTGCGGGGCGCAGGGAGAAGCGGTCAAGATGTTCACCGAACAAGGCGATGTTCGACGACGCCACCTTGACCGTCCAGTGGCCGTGTGGCTTCCTCTCGCGAGCAACGGCGAGTTCAGGGCGTTCGAGGGGTACTCCGCCGCGCGCGTGTCGGGGGGCGAGACGATACGGGATGTCGCGCGGGATCTGGGCGCCGGGAGCATCTATCGGGACGTGGAGGAAGTCCGCCGCGCGGACATCGCGAGATTCCTTGAGAGGCGCAACGTGATGAACGTGGGCGTCGTGACGCCCCTGCTGCTCTGGCTCCTGTGCAAGAACCTGGCGCCTGCGCGACTCGCGAACTGCCTCGCCGCTCTCGAGAGCTTCCTGGTTCGGCGGGTCGTGTGCGGCTACGGCGCCAGGAGCTACGGGGAGCTATTCGTCGGCTTGATCCGGAAGCTGGCGGAGGCTTCGGCTGGTGATGCCGACCGCATCGTCGTCTCCTATCTCTGCGAGCAGACCGCGCAGGCGACGTTGTGGTCCGGTGACGAGGAGTTGCGAGAGAGATTCGTCGCGGTGCCCGTCTACCAGCACCTGACGCGTGGACGGCTGAGGATGGTGCTGGAGGGAATCGAGGAGGCACTGCGGACCAACAAGGCGGAGAGCGGGCAAGTGCCCGGCAACCTGCACATCGAGCACGTCATGCCGCAGACGTGGCATCCGAACTGGCCCCTGCCGGCCGAGGCAGCCGAGGACGAGGAAGCCGTCGCCGATCGCGATCGGGCGATCCCCACGATCGGGAACCTGACGCTGGTCAACGGTCGCCTGAACTCGTCGCTGTCGAATGCGCCATGGGACCGGAAGCGGGAGACCCTGGCCGACCATAGCGTGCTCTTCCTGAACATGCGGCTGGTGAACAAGGGGCCGAAAATCTGGGACGAGGCGGCGATAGAGAAGCGCGCGAAGTCGCTCCACAAGCGGGCGGTGAGAATCTGGCCGCACGCCAGTGAGATGACGGTTGGCTGATCGCCTCGCGTTCAGGGAGGGGGACGCTCTGGGGGCCCCGAACGGTCGAATGCTATCGGAACGGGAGCTGGCGGATGTCGATGGTCAGCATGGCACGCGCATGGCAGGCCGGGTCGAGCCCATTTGACAACGCTGGTAGGGTTGGCGCGGACCGCCGGCAGCGGTCGCTGCGGCGGCGGGATGGGCGACATGGCGCGACTACCTGGGGTGGTGCGGGAGCAAGGACGACGCCAAGGTGCTCCGGGACGAACTCCGGGCGGTTCTTCGCGCCACGGTGGTACCGTGGTCAACGAGGCGGGACATCGATCGCGCGGTCGGCACGATCTGGTTCCCGTTCTTCGAGCAGCTGTACCGGCAGACGATCACGGGCGGACGGGATGTTCTTCGGGTTCTGGCCGACATGGAACAGGTCCGGATACTGCCGTTCGACGTGCACGCGGAAGCGAGCGGGGACGGGAGCGTCGTGGTCGAGGGGTTTCCGGGGTGGACCCTGAAGCAGTGCGGGCTTCCGGCAACCGGATGCAAGCATGTGCGCGAGGGCGGCGCCGACGATCGTGAACTACCTGCGCGAGAGCGGGATTCCGGTTTCCGACGCCGATGCGGGCCGGGCCGTGGACGATGTCGAGGGAGGACGCGGTGGACGCGCTCGTACTGCTTTTGGCCGCGCACAAAACGAGCCGGCGAACCGAATCGGAGTGGCGGGACGGCGCAAGGACGCATCGATGCATGGAGGGTTGGTTCTTCGACTAGAATCCTTGAGCATGCCGAATGTTGACACTTGGGTTGTTGCGAACACCGGTGGGCAGCGCTCTTGAACGCGCCGTCAGGCGCGCGCTCGGGCAGCGAGACGCACTAGCGTGTTGGCCACGGCGAGTCCGTCACCGAGGACTGCTGGATCTCCGCGAACCGCGCGCGGTTCTTCGGGGGCGGTGAAGGCGACGATGGGGCGGACTACGACTTTCACGTTTCGACACCCCGTGTGGATTGGCTTTACGAAGTCAAGTCCGCGCTGGAAGACACGGGCGAGTTCGAGCTCACCGCGAACGAAATGCGCGTCGCCGCTGGCGCGTCCAAGGACGGTCGCCGACGGTACCGGATCCTGTACGTTCCGTTCGTGTTCTCCCCCGACGGTTGGGTCGTACTCAAACTGCCGAACCCGATGGGCGCCGCGGCGCGCAGTCGATTCAGACAGGTCGGACAGGGGTCCGTCCGCTTCCGGTTTGAGCACTCGACCGGCAAGCCCGCGCGGTCCTGACGGCAAAGGTGCGCCCGGGCCGCCGGTCCTTGAACAGCCGGCCCCAGTGAACGACAATTACATACAACACCTCCATCCAGCGAACTGACTCAAATGGCGAACCAGCTTGTGCAGGCGCGAGTCGACAAGGAAATCAAAGACGAGGCTGCGGTAGTTCTCGCAGCCATGGGGCTCACCCTCTCCGACGCCGTGCGCCTTCTCCTAACACGGGTCGCCCGCGAGAAGGAACTACCGTTCGCCCCGCTCGTTCCCAACGCCGAGACGATCGCCGCGATGAAGGAGGCGCGCGGCGGAAACCTCCGTAGGTTCGACGACGTTCAGAGCCTACTCGACGATCTGCATGCGGAAGATTGAGCGGACGAGTCGGTTCAAGCGCGACTACAAGCGGGTCTCCCGGGGCCCTCACGGCGCCGATCTCTATGAACGACTCGCCGTGATCGTCCAGGCGCTCGCGAACGACGATGAACTTGAACCGCGCCATCATGACCACGAGTTCAGCGGCCCGTGGACGGACTTCCGCGACTGCCATGTAAGACCGGATCTGGTGCTCGTCTACCAAAAACCCGATGCGGGAACGCTCCGGCTTGTCCGCATTGGGTCGCACGCCGAACTCGGACTGTGATCTCGATGCGCGCAGACGGCTACACAATCGGATCCTGCTTGGGGCCGTCCGAGCCGGGCGGTTACCTCTACCCCTGCGGTTGTTAACAAGTGTCGAGATTGAGCAGTCTGCTCCGCCAGGTTCAGGCACTGGACCCGCAGCTTGGCGCGGATTTGAAGCGCGAGGTGGAGGCGCTCTCGGGTCGCCGCGCCTTCGGGCTCCCGGCCTCCCGACACCCTCGCCGCCGCCGTCCTCGTCGTCGCGCGCATCGGCGGTCACATCCACCGGTCCCGAGGCCCGCCGCCCGGAACCAAGGTCATCTGGCGCGGCACCACCACCCTCGCCGGAATGTGCATCGGTTATCGCCTCGCAATGGAGCCTCGACAATGAACGAACCCGCCAACACCAAAGCCACGCATACGTTGTGGGGTATGGGTAGGGCTAGTTCTTCGCCTTGTCCACCAGCTTGTTGGCCTGGATCCACGGCATCATGGCGCGCAGGTTGGCGCCTACCTCTTCGATGGCATGGGCCTGGCTGCTACGCCGCATCGCCTTCATGGTGGGCGCCCCCGCCTGGTTCTCGGTGACGAATTCCCGGGCGAACTTGCCCGATTGGATCTCGTCCAGGATGCGGCGCATCTCGGCCTTGGTCTCGTCGGTGACGATCCTCGAGCCGCGGGTCAAGCCGCCGTACTCG
>JAKZRQ010000228.1:0-5253 GCA_047518105.1 Pseudomonadales bacterium
GTCCCGTGGCCGGACTCCAGATCGCTCAACATGCACCGCCCGCCCGAGGCGGAGATGGCGTTCTGGATATTGCTACGGCGCCTCCAAGGCCGCACCGAGCCGCTTTGCAGCGGACACCTGCGGGAACCCGGGCTGTTGACGTTCGTTTCCTCTCCCTCGCGTGCTTCGTCATGGACGAATGCACCGGGGCGCACGTGCCCATTGCAAGGCGCTTAGCCATGTCGGGTCACGTTGTGAGAGCCTGGAACCATGTTAAGCAAGCTGTTCAGTCGCAAACCGCGTCTAGACGCAGACAATCCCGCCGTTCGCCTCGCGGCTCTTGCCGCCCTCGACGACGATGAGCAGGCGACATTCGCCCGTGTGTTCAAGGAGGATGCCGATCAGGAAGTTCGGCTAGGTGCCCTAGCGCGCCTGACCCGCCCCGAGACCATCCTCGAGGCGCTTGGCGAGAGCGACGTCACCGAGCAAGCGCTTGCGCGGTTGCTCGCCATCATCGACGACGAAACGCCCGAAGCCGTCCGCCGAGATCCCGCCGTACTGCGCGCCGCCCTGGTGTGCGCCGAAACGCCCGATGACGCCATCCGGGTCGCCTCCTTGATCGTGGGGGACGTCGCCCGGGCCGAGGCTCTCGCCGAAAATCCGCGCGCCAACGTCCGGCAGGCGGTCACGGAAGCGACCTGGGATCTGCGGGCGCTGGTCGAACTGGAGAAGTCCGCACGGGGACACGACAAGTCGATGCATCGGATTGCCCGAGACCGCTTGGCGACATTGCGCGCGGCATCCACCCGGCGCGACGAGGAAGACACCCTCACCGAACATCTGCTCGCGACCGCCGTCGCACTGGCGAACGACGACCCCCACTACGATGCCCGGCGCGACGCCATCGAACGCGATTGGGCACGCCACCTCGAAGCCGTGCAAGCCACTGACGGGGTGCTCTCGCGGTCCGGCATCGTCGCGCGGGACGTCAATGCGATCCACCGCCGGTTCCCGGCACGACGACCGGTGCCGAAGGTACCCGAAGCCCCTGTTGCCGACTTCGACGGATTGCTTGTCGCCACTCAAGCACTGTCCGAGTCGATCGCCGGCGCAATCGCGACAGGCGCTGACGAGAACACCCTTGCCGGTCTCAAACGGGCCGCCGACGATCTCGCGAACAGTTGGAACTCCGGCGCGGACGTCCAACCGGCAGGCGACGCGTTGAGTGCCCGGTTCCGCGAAGCCATGGCGTCGGCAAACACACGGATCCACTTGGTCGAACGGGCGCTGGCCCTCGCACCCGAGGTTCAGGCAATCCTCGGCGACGACGTGCTCAGTCCCCACTCGCCGCAGGCCGACGGCATCGATTCGTTCGCGCGACGAGTTCATCGGCAACTGGACGATGTCGATCACCTCCTCGGCCGGTACGCCTGGCCAGAAGACCTGCCCGAACCCCAGGAGATCGCCGCACTCGGTCAACGCCAGCGAGACCTCGCCAAGGTGGCAGAACAGTCGGAAGATCGTGCCGACGCCTTGGTTGACGAAGTGGCCGCGCTGATACCTGAACTGCGCCAACGCATCGAGGACGGTGCCGTACACGACGCGAGCGAGCAAGACCGGCGCGTTCGCGACTTGGTCAAACGTCTACCCCGCGCGAAGGCCCAGCGCTTCAACGCCGAACTCGCGGAACTGGGGTCCCGAATCCGGGAGCTGCGCGAATGGCGGACCTACGCACAAGCACCCAAACGCGAGGCCCTGTGTCAGCAAGCGGAGGACGTCGCGGACAATCCGCTCGATCCGCACGAGCAGATGCGCCTGATCAAGTCCCTGCGCGCCCAGTGGAACGAACTTGGTCCGGTGGATACACGACGCGACCGGGATACCAAACGGCGCTTCGACCGGGCAGCGGAGCGGGCGTTCGAACCGTGTCGGGAGTACTTCAAGGAGCAGGCCGAACGGCGGATGTTCAACCTCGAACAACGACGAGCCATCGTCACCGCGCTCGAGGACTACGTCGCCAACAACGACTGGGACCACGCGGACTGGCGCGGGGTGGAGCAGGTTCTCCGTCAGGCGCGTGCCGAGTGGCGCAACTACCACCCCGTGGACCGCAAGACCGGCCGCGATCTAGCCGAACGTTTCGAACAGCTGGCCGATGAGATCCACCACCACTTGAAGCAGGAGTGGGAACGCAACATCGCCCTGAAGGAAGCGATCGTGGCCGAGGCCGTGCAAGTGCGGGAATCGCACGAACGTGTCACCGACCAAGCCGAGACGATGAAGGCGCTACAGCGCAGGTGGAAGGGGGTCGGTCCCGTGCCGCGGCGTGCCGACCAGCGGTTGTGGAAGGAGTTCCGCGAGGAGTGCGATGCCGTCTTCGAAGCCCGCTCCGTGGTCCACGACCGTCATTCCCAACGCCGTCAGATCATCGCCGACGCCGAGGCGTTGATCACCGAACTCCAACGGCGCGTCGAGATCGACCCCTCCCTCGACCGCAACATGATCGCCGACTACGAACGACGAGTGCATGACCTGGGTGCGATACCGAGGGAACTCGAGCGTCGGGCGGACGAGATTCTGAGGGATGCGGATCGCATCGTCGTCGCACGTCAGGCGGAGCATCGCCCCGACGGATAGCGACCACCGGACCGCCTTCGGGGCTGCATTCTTCCGATCCGGTGGCATCGGGTAGCGAGGCGCGCTAGTGCGTCTCGGAATACGAGCGCGTCTCGGAATACGAGCGCGTCTCGGAATACGAGCGCGTCTCGGAATACGAGCGCGTCTCGGAATACGAGCCGTTCAAGAGCGCTGCCCACCGGTGTTCGTATGCAACCTCAGTGTCAACATTCAGCATGCTCAAGGATTCCAGTGCCGTGTCCAGGTACAGGACGCTAGCCGCCGCTTGCCGGCAGTTCCAAGCGTACCAACGCTCCGCCGAGCACACTGTCTTCGACTTCCAAACGGCCCTCGTATGCCGCCGCGAGTTCCACCGTCACGGCGAGGCCAATGCCCTGGCCAGCACTCGCCGTGTCGGCGCGCGCACCGCGGCGCAATACCAGTTCGCGATTGGCCGGCGCAATGCCCTCGCCATCGTCCTCGATGACGACTTCACCCCGCCCACGCGTAGCGCGAGCCGAGATGCGCACCCGCGACCGCGTGTACTTGAACGCGTTCTCCATCAGGTTGCCCAGCATCTCCAAGAGGTCGCGCTCGTCCACCCGTACGGCAAGGTTCGAGTCCACGATTTCGATGACGACGCCCTTCTCGGCATAGGCCCGATCAAGGGCACGGGCGATTCGGGCGGCGACGTCGATGACGCGCACCGCCTCGGTGGGCATGATCGTGCGCACGGCAGCCGCGCGAGACAGTTGGTGGGTGACCGTGGTCTCCATGCGTTCGAGTTGATCGCGGATCACGCCCGCGTCCGCACCGTTCATCTCGCGCATTGCGTTCTTCAACACCGCGAGAGGTGTCTTCAAACTGTGCGCCAAGTCGTCCATGGCGCGACGGTACCGATCGCGGTTCGCCTTCTCGTAGGCGATGAAGCGGTTCAGGTTGCGCGCCAATCCCGACAGTTCGCGGGGATAGTCGTCCCCGATGTCACCCCGTGTGCCGGCTTCGAGGCCCTGGACCCGACCCGCCATTCGCCGCACCGGCGATAGTCCCCAGCGCAGCGCGGCGAGTTGGATGACGACGAAGATCGCGGCGGCACTCGCAAGGCCGATGGTGGTGTAGCGGCGGAATTCGAGGATCTGGCGGCGAAAGGGCGCCCGGTCCGCCAACACCCAGAACGTCATCTCCGTGCCGACCGACTCCCAGAAAACCGTATAGGCCAACACGAACCGGGACGCACTGGAATCCGCTGCTCCGAAGACCGATTCCCCCGGCGCGGGTCGTCGCCCAAGCGGCGCTCGCTGGGCAATGTCGCCCGCGCTAGCGACAACCGACGGCGAACGCCAGATGACGACGCCATCGGCGCTCTCGACATAGGCGTAAAGGCCCGAATCCGGTTGAGCGAGGCGGGGCTCGCCCAGCTCCGCCCTGAATGCCAGCCTGTCGCCTCGTTCCTCCGCGGCACTGAGCAGACCGTACGCGACCGCACGAAGCTGCTCCTCGGCGCCGGCACGGACGGCGGCCTTGAACGAGCGGTCGAGAACCCAACCGACAGCGCCGAGGCAAGTGCCGAGCACCAACGCCGTGATCAACAGGAGTCGCGCCTGCAAGCCCACGACGCGGGCCAGGGTGCCCTTCCCGACCTCCCGCTTGCCGAAACTAATGGCCATCCGCCTCCAAGGCGAAGCGGTAGCCCTGGCCTCTAACGGTGCGGATCGGTTTCAGGCGACCGTCGGGGTCGAGTTTGCGGCGCAGCCGGCCGACGAACACTTCGATGACGTTGCTGTCGCGGTCGAAGTCCTGTTCGTAGAGGTGTTCGGTCAGTTCCGACTTGGAAACGACGCGATCCGGGTTCATGGCGAGGATCTCCAGCACCCGGTACTCGAATGCCGTCAGTTCCACCAGTGCACCATCCATGCGAACTTCCTTGCTCGACGTGTCGAGCCGCATTGGCCCGTGTTCGATGACCGAGGAGGCGAAGCCCGCCGCGCGACGGATCAGAACCTTCACCCTCGCCAACAACTCCTCCATATGGAACGGCTTGGTCAGGTAGTCGTCGGCGCCGGCTTCGAGTCCACCCACCTTGTCGCGCCAGTCGCTGCGGGCGGTGAGAATCAATATCGGCACCTTGTTGCGTTCGCGCCGCAAGGTCTCGATCAACTCGATGCCGGTGAGCTTCGGAAGGCCGAGATCGATGACCGCAGCGTCGTAGTCGAACTCACGCGCATAGTACAGGCCTTCCTCGCCATCCGACGCCACGTCGACCACGAAATCCTCGTCGCGCAGAAACTTGTCCACCTGCGCGGCAAGGAGTGTTTCGTCTTCGACAATCAGCAGACGCATGGTGACCAGGAAACGCTTCCGTCATGGACGCCCATTAGAATCCTTGAGCACGCCGGATGTTGACATTTCGGTTGCATTTCGAACGAAGCCGGGAGAATGCGCAAGCATTCTTCAACGCGCCCGTCAGGGCGCGCATTCTCGATCGCGCCGTCACGCGCCGCTGCATACGCAGTGCCTAGCCCGCATTTCTCACCAGGCCGCTTGTCGGCGTCAAAATGCTCTTGGGTTTCACTAGTTTGACCGCGATGTCGATGATCGTGCCGATGGCGGACTGCGCTGGCCGCGCCCGCCCGCGCTTCGCGCGGGAGGCTCTCGCGG
>JAKZRQ010000229.1:0-6128 GCA_047518105.1 Pseudomonadales bacterium
ATTCTTCTACGGGTGGTGAAAACCTGGCTCGAGTGGCCTCGAATGGCCTCGAGTGTAAATACGCTTCCGATTTAGCTACCGCACTCCGGCCACAGCCAGGGCGGCATCGCCAAAGGCAGCCACTGCCGCCGCCAGGTCGTGAGCGCGGGCGCGGCCTACCCGCTCCGTAAAACAGAACGACAGACGCAACTGGTCGTAGCCCGCCTTGGGATTCCGCTGGCGGGCGTCCGGCGGGTAGAAGTCGTACATCGGGATCACCACCACCCCGTGCTCCGCCACCAGGCGAGCGACGAAGGCATCGTCCGTGACGATATCCGGATCGAGGAACGTGAACACGCTGAAGAACCCGGCCTCGGGAACGGTCCAGCGGAACCGGCTCGGGTAGGCATCGAGCTTGGCCGCCAAGCCGTCGAGCAGGATGGTGCGGTTCTCCCGGTAGACGGCGAGCTTGCGTGCGGCCACCGGCCACAGCGAGTCGCGCCGCGCGAACGCCGCGTCGTGGAGAAGCGACTCGAACGACCGCAACGCTTGGGGATTCTGAAAGAGGATGTCGGCGCTTGCCTCGGTGAGCAGGAGATCCGTCAGCGATGCGCGCACGCCGCCCTCGATCTCAGCGACCGCCTCGGTGTAGATGAAACCGATACGCGGCCCCGGCAGGCCGATCTTGGACCCGGTGAAGAGATGCACCGTGCGGGTCGGATCCATGGCGAAGAACGGCTGCGGGCGATCGGCAGGCTCGGCATAGCTGATGTAGACGTAGGGCGCGTCCTCGACGATGAGGATGTCCTCCTCCCGGGCGATGTCGAGAATCTGGCGGCGGCGCCCGGCGCTGAACGAAAACCCCGCCGGATTGTGGCCGTCGGGGACCGTGTAGTAGAACGGTACGAAACAACCTTCGGCCCGAGCCCGGTGGATGGCAGCGCGAAGGCCGTCCGGATCCGGTCCTTCGGCATCCATGTCGACGCTGTGGATGCGGGCGTGGCGGCACAGCGCGGCGCGAGCGAGGAACCCGGCGTAGGTAGGCGCATCGGTGATGTAGGCGGTGGGTGTCCCATGCCGTTCGAACAGGGAACAAACCAGGCTGATGCCGCCGGTGGCGCCCACGGTCGGCACCAGCCGACCCGGATCCATGTCGATTCCCCAATCGTTGCCGTACACCGCCGCAAAGGACTCGCGCGGACCCACCGGTCCAAGGGTGTCGGTATAGGCATAGGACTCGCGCAGGAACTCCGGCGTGAGGGCGGGATCGTTGAGTCCCTCCAGGCGTTTGAGGTGCTCGAAGAACGCCTGCTCGTGGGCGATGAAGCTGCGTGGATCGGTGACCTCCGGATTGGGATATCCGGCACCGAGGTGATGGATGGTCAGTCCATTGGCCTCGGCGACGGCGCGCAACTCCGGCAGCGACGCCGCCATCTTGCGCGTCACCGATACCGGCTGCTGGACCAGGGACGGTGCGTGAAAGGAAGTTTGGCTGGAACTGTTCATCAGGGTGATTCGAAACGCCGGCGACGCCAGACCGGCTGACGCGTGGGGGGCGTTGGCGGCGGCGCAGCATACCACCACCGCGGCGTTTTGCGGTGCCGCCCTTGACAGTCTTGGGGGGTCGCCAACACACTCGAACGATGACCTCGTCCGCCGCGCCCCGCAACCGGGCCAGACTTGCCGGATTTCTGTTGAGCGCCGCCTCCCTTGGCGCCGCCTCCCTTGGTGCCGCATCCGCCCTTGCCGCCGAGGTCGAAGGGCCGCGCCTCAAGTGGGATGCGTCCCTGTGGGGCAAGCCGCGCCCGGGCACGGCCGCCGTGGATGCCCTGGCGACGCGGATCGAGGAGAAGACCGGCGGCAACTGGCGACTGACGCTGCACTACGGCGAAGCGCTCTCCAAGGCCCGCGAGAACCTGGACGGCCTCGCCATCGAGGCGTTCGAGGCGGCGATGATCTGCAACTTCTACCATCCCCGCAAGAATCCCGCGCTGATGGTGTTGACCATGCCGTTCCTCCCCATGCAGACCTGGGAGAACAACCGACGGGTGCGCGAAGCCGTGTACGCCCATCCGGCCGTCGTGGCGGAACTCAAGCAGTGGAACGCGATGGTCTACACCTCCACCTTCCTGCCCCAGTACGAGATCCTCGGACGTGGAGAACCTCCCGCCGACTTGGATGCTTGGCGTGGACTCACGGTGCGCGCCGGCGGCGGCATCGGCCAGGCAATGAAGCGCCTTGGCGCGACCCCCACCAGTTCCACCGCTACCGAGGTCTACACCGGCGTCCAGCAGGGCACCATGGACGCGGCGGCGTTCCCGTTCACCTACGGCCACGTCGCCTACCGGATCCACGAGGTGGCGGACTGGTTCACCGGCAACCTGTCGCCGGGCACATCGGACTGCCCGGTGGTGTTCTCCATCGCCGCCTTTCGGGCGCTTCCCGCGCAGTACAAACAGCTTCTCGAGGATGTCAAGGAGGATGTCATCGCGACGCAGATTCAAGCCTACGAGGCGTTCGATGCCCAAGCCCTGCCGCTCCTCAAGGCGAGCTTGAAGGAAGTCCGCTACTCGGACGAACAGCTTGCCGCGTTCCGCGCCAGCGCTGGCGGGCCCGTGATCGAGTCGTGGATCGCCGACAATCAGGACAGGTTCGACGCACGCGCCCTGGTGGAGGCGGTGTTCGCATCGGTTGGACAGACCTACGAGCCGATCCGGGCATCCGATTGATCCCCGGCGCGACGAGTCGGCCGACGCGGCGGGGCGAACCGACAGGACGGGGCCGACAGGATCGTCGGGCCGACACGATCGACGGGCCGACACGATCATCGGGCCGACACGATCATCGGGCCGACATGACTCTCGGGCCGACCGCGTGAGTTTGGGGTTGATGGAATGAACGACGCGTTCGGACGCCTGCTCGAGCGTGCCGACCGCTGGCTCGGCCGGGTCGAGAACGCCCTCAACCTTGTTGCCGGCGTTCTGATCTTCGCGCTCATGCTGCTGGGCGTTGCCCAGATCGTGCTGCGTACCGTCTTCGATGCCCCCATCTTCGGCTACATCGACATCGTCGAAGTGTCCATGGTCGGCTTCGCCGTGCTGTCCATCGCTTTCGTGCAGCGCCTCGGCGGCCACGTTCGCATGGAACTGGTGGTGGCGCGTCTCACTGGTCGGGCGCTGTGGCTCGTCGAAGCGCTCGGCGCGGCGTTGGCCGCATTCATCGTCGCCGTACTCATCCCCTATTCCTGGCGCCACTTCGGGCGCGCGTTCGAATTCGGCGACAGCACCATCGACATCGAACTCGCCACCTGGCCCGCGAAGCTGGTGGTGCCCGTTGCCCTCGGCTTTCTGCTGATCCGCCTGCTGGTGCAGTTGGCGGGC
Organism: Pseudomonadales bacterium; assembly: GCA_047518105.1. GTDB lineage: Bacteria > Pseudomonadota > Gammaproteobacteria > Pseudomonadales > Azotimanducaceae > VXYL01. The sequence continues at coordinate 3,360 of JAKZRQ010000229.1, forward strand.
TACTTGCGCCTCGTGCGGCATCCCCACCTGGACCCCGTCGCCGTGCCGATCGTCAGGGACGCGGCCGGGCATGCCGAAGAGGAAGTCCGCCTCTCCGGCGAAGGGCGGGCGACGCCGTGAGCGGCATCGACGAGTTCTGGATCGGCATCGCCGGCGTGGTTGTGCTGGTCGCCCTGGTGGCGGCCGGCGTGCGCGTCTACGTCGCCGCCGCGCTCACGGGCTTCCTCGGCCTGCTCGCGCTCAAGGGCTGGAACGTGGCGGCGGCCGTGGCCGGCACGATTCCGCACTCGAAGACCGTCACCTACCCGCTGTCGGTGCTGCCCTTGTTCATCCTGATCGGCTTTCTCGCGTTTCATGCCGGCCTGACTGCCAAGCTGTTTGAAGCCGCCCGGCGCTGGGTGGGCTGGGTGCCGGGCGGACTCGCGGTCTCCACCGTGTTCGCCAGCGCGGGATTCGCCGCGGTGTCCGGTGCTTCCACCGCCACGGCGGCGGTGTTCTCCCGCGTCGCCATTCCGGACATGCTCAGGAACCACTACGGCAAACGCCTGACCGCCGGCGTCATCGCCGCCGGCGGCACCCTGGCATCGCTCATCCCACCGTCGGCGATCCTGGTGATCTACGCCATCATCGTCGAAGAGTCCGTCGGCAAGCTGTTGCTGGCCGGCCTGCTTCCGGGCGTTGTATCGGTCCTGATCTACGTCGGATTGATCGTCGGCATGTGCACGCTTCGACCGGAACTCGGACGCCCCATCGGCGGGTTCACGTGGCGCCAGCGTCTGACCAGTCTGCCGGGTGCGCTGCCCATCTTCCTGGTCGTCGCGATCATCTTCGGCGCACTCTACTCCGGTGCCGCCACGCCGACCGAAGCCGGCGCACTCGGCGCCATGGTGGTGTTCGGCCTGTACGCCTTTCGCGCCTGGCGAGACCGCGCCGTCGCCTTGATGGGCAAGCGGCTGCGGGAAGCCCTCATGGAGACCGCGAAGCTCACCGTGATGATCTTCACGCTGATCTGGGGCGTCTTCCTGTTCGTGCGGTTCCTCGGCTTCGCCGGCCTGCCCGCGGCCTTCGCCGATTGGGTGGTCGCTATCGATGCGCCACCGCTGCTCATCATCGTCTGCATCCTGCTCGCCTACGTCGTACTGGGCATGTTCATGGACGCCATCGGCATGCTGGTGCTGACCCTGCCCGTGGTCTATCCCGCCGTGGTCGCCCTCGGCTACGACCCCATCTGGTTCGGCATCGTGGTGGTGAAGATGGCCGAAATCTGCCTGATCACCCCGCCCATCGGTCTCAACTGCTTCGTGGTCGCCGGCGTTGCCCGGGAACTGCGCGCCGAAGACGGCAGTTCGCTGGCGATTCCACTGCAGGACGTGTTCCGCGGCATCGGACCCTTCTTCGTCGCCGACGTGCTGACGGTGGCGGTGCTGCTGGCGGTTCCGGACATCGTGCTCTGGCTGCCGCGGACGATGGGGTGAGCGCACTGATCGCTTTGCGGGAATCGCGGCAAGCGCAGATCCCAATGTTCGGGAATTATTTACTTGACTACAAGACCTGCCGACGGTCCAACATCGGGCAGCGACGCGTTGGCGGGCGTTCTCTACCTCGACACCACCCCGCGTCGCGACCGGCGACGGGTGTCGTTGGGCTACGGCGCGCACGGCAGCGTGGATGCGGACTGTCGAGTTCGCAAGCGTGGCCGACAAGCGGTACGCCGCGCTATCGGTCGGTCACGTGGCCAGCGACGGCACCAATTCCGCCCAGCGCGGCGCCGCGGACGACGGCTATGCCAGCATCACGGCGCACCTTCGCGCCGGTTTGGACGTCGCCGGCTGGCAGGTGTCTGTGGGCGGCAGGCTGACCGAGGCCGAAAACGAGTACGATCCCTCGCCTGCCCCCCGCTACGTCCCTGCCGACGACGATCGGCTGACCGACCGGCGGCTGTCGGTGGCCCACGCGGATGCCCGGTTCACCGGCAGCGATCGCGTCGAGACCTGGTTGACTCTTGCGAGCAGCCGCGACCGGAACAGTCACTACGCCGACGGGACGTTCACCAACCAGACCGTGGGGCGGCGCGATACGGCAACCGCCGCCGCCAACTTCCACTTCGGCCAGCAGCACGTCAATCTCGCCGCCGAAGTCGAGCGCAAACGGATAGCGCAAACGGGAACGGCCAACCCGTTCGGCGACCCCAACCAACGCCAACGGGTCAACGCCAGGAGCCTGGCCGGCGAATACCAAGTCGAGTGGTCTTGGCTGGCCTTGTCCGTGTCGGCGCGGCACGACTGGAGCGACGCCTTCGAAGACGCCGTCGCCTACCGGTTCGGGGTCACCGCCGGCGACAACCCGCGGTGGTTTGCCAACGTCGGCCGCGGCGTCAAGAATCCCACCTTCACCGAGCGTTTCGGGTATACCCCGGACACGTTTGTCGGCAATCCGGAACTCAAGCCCGAGACCAGTCTCGGGGTGGAAGCGGGCGTTGTCCGAACCTGGTCGGAAACAACGGTGTCGCTGGTCTATTTCGACACCACGCTCCACGACGAGATCGACGGCTTCGTCTTCGACCCCGTCCAGGGTGGCTTCACGGCGCGCAACATCGATGGCAAGAGTGAACGCAGCGGCGCGGAGTTGACTCTCGACACCACTCTCGACACCACTCTCGACACCACTCTCGACACCACTCTCGACACCACTCTCGACACCACTCTCGACACCACTCTCGACACCACCCTCGACACCACCCTCGACACCACTCTCGACACCACCCTCGAC
>JAKZRQ010000230.1:0-14248 GCA_047518105.1 Pseudomonadales bacterium
CACGGCAATCATTCCTACTTCGACGGCTTGGTGTAAGCACGCGGGCGTTGGGGTGGAAATCTCGGATTCAAGGCCCGTGAGGTCAGAAAACGACCGAAATGCTGCGTTTCTTGGGGTAAAGAAAAAAGCGGCGACCCGCAAGTCCTTGTTTTTCGCGGCTCCCAGCACAGCGCAAGTGGCTCGTCGTCGCGCATCCAATGCATCTTCGGGAGGCGACGAAAACCGCATTCGGTGCGCGGCGGGCCGACAGGACGGCTACCGGTCGCTCGAACGCGTTGTCTCCGGTAGCGCTAGCGCTTTTTCGACATGGGTCAAGACGCCGCGCAGGATGGCCACTTCGGTTTCATCCGCGTGGACGCGATTGAACAGACGCCGCAACCGGGTCATGGTCGCTCGCGGCGCACGGGGACCCTGGAATCCGATGGCCGCAAGCACGCGTTCGAGATGGCGGTAGAGACCCCTCATTTCGGCGGCGCTGGCGAGAGGACGATCCCATTGGCGTACCGGCGCATCCGCCATCGCCTTGTGGATCTCGTAGCAGACCACCTGCACGGCCATTGCCAGGTTCAGCGACGAATACGCCGTGCAGGCGGGAATGACCAGGTGCAGATTGCAGCGGTTGAGTTCGTCGTTGCTGAGCCCGCTGGTCTCGCGTCCGAAGAGGATCGCCACCGGTCGACCGCCTAGGCCCCCGCGCGCGAGCCGGTCGGCGAACTCGGCCGCAGTCTCCACCGGCCACGGCACGCGCCTGGCGCGCGCGCTGGTTCCGACCACCCATCCGCAGTCTGCGATCGCCTCGTCGAGATCGTCCACAACCCGCGCTGCATCCACCACGTCCCCCGCCCCGGCGGCCCGCCACTGCGCCTGGGGATCGGGAAAGCGCACCGGCCGAACCACAATCAAGTCGCCAAGTCCCATGGTCTTCATCGCCCGCGCCGCGCCGCCGATATTGCCAGGGTGGCTGGGTTCGACCAGAACGATGCGGACGTCCCGCACCGGGTTTGCCGGAGGCATGCGCCTGTTCCTTCCGCGACGACGGTCGCGTAGCATACCGCGCTGCGGCCAGGGCCTTGCCATGGCCGCGCTCTTCGCCCCCCGCCAACGCCGGATCCAAGCTCATCGACATGGAACCCATGGTCAACATCGCGTTGCGCGCCGCCCGTCGAGCCGGCCGGGTGATCCTGAACAACATGGATCGCGTCGATACCCTGACGGTGCGGGAAAAGGCCCGCAACGACCTGGTCTCCGAGATCGATCTCGAGGCGGAAGACCTCATCGTCGACACGATTCGCAAGGTCTACCCGGACCACGACATTCTCGGCGAGGAACGCGGCGCGCGCGAGTCGAGCGAGGTGCAGCAGTCGCCTGCGGGCACGACCGAACCCATCGGCGACGCTACCGCGCCCCGTATCGCCTGGATCATCGACCCCTTGGACGGCACCACGAATTTCGTCCACGGCATTCCCCATTTCTCCACCTCGATCGCGATCACCCGGGGGCCGACCCTGCTCCACGGCGTGGTGGTGGACCACGTCCGCAACGAGGAATTCACCGCCAGCCGGGGCGCGGGGGCGCGCCTGAACGGGAAGCGTATCCGCGTCGCCCGGCGCGACCGGATCGAGGACTCGATCATCGCCGGCGGGTTGCCGTTCGCGAGTGTGCACGCGCATCTCGATACCTATTGCGACGTCCAAAAGGTGTTCATGGGCCACTGCCGCACCTTGCGCCGGCAGGGTTCCGCCGCGCTCGACATGGCCTACGTCGCCGCAGGCCGCGTCGACGCCTTCTTCGAACTGGGCCTCAAGCCCTGGGACACGGCGGCTGGCGCGGTCATCGTTCGGGAAGCCGGCGGCTTCGTCGGCGATGCCGCCGGCGGCGACCGCTTCCTCGATTCCGGCAACCTGGTCGCGGCGAACCCGCGGCTGTTTCGCGCCATCCTGCGGATCATCCGGACGAAGGCCGTGGAAAACGGCGACCTGTCCCTGGTCAGGGGTTGAGCGCGCTATCCAGTCGAGCCGGTCTTGCCGTATCCTCGCCAGCTGACGTCCTAAACTGCGATCCGCCGGTATGATCCAACCGATCCGTCCATACACCTTTGCGTTCCGGCTTGCCGCGTTGCTGGCCACGTTGACTGCCGTGGGCGGTTGCGGCGGAGGTGGCGGCGGCGGGAGCCCGCCGCCGGAACCTCCCCAACCCGCCAATGCCAGGCCGCAGATCGCCGCCATCAGCGATCCGGAGCGGATGACCGTCGGTGAAACGCTGGAAATTGAGGTGTCCGTGACGGATGCCAATGCATCCGACACCCACACCATCGACCCGACATCGAACGACGAAGAGGTGGCCACCGTGTCCGCCGACGGGCTGACCATCGTCATCGTGGCAGATGCTTCGGGGACGGCGACCATCACCGTCACCGCCACCGATAGCAGCGGCCGCACCAATGCCGCCTCGAGCGCCGTGACCTTCACGGTTACCGTTCAATCGTCGTCGGGTTGGGTCGACGGTCTGTTCGAGGACGACGCGATGTTCAAGACGCTCTGCGCCGTACCGCGCACCGGCGCCGAACCGACCAGCGGCGACCCCTACCCGGACCAACAAGGCACGACGCTCGACGAAAACAACTGGCTGCGATCCTGGAGCAACGACACCTACCTCTGGTACGACGAGATCGAGGATGTCGACCCCGACTGCTGCGACACCCCCACCTACTTCGGCCACATGAAGACGGAGGCAACGACGGCGTCGGGCGCGGCCAAGGACCAGTTCCACTTCACCCAAGACACCGCCCAGTGGATCGCGCGGTCCCAAGCCGGCGTTTCAGCGGGCTACGGCGCCCGGTTCGCCGTGCTCGCGGGGCGGCCGCCGCGCGACATCCGCGTGGCCTATACCGAACCCGACTCGCCTGCCACCAGTGCTGGCGTACGCCTCTTGCGGGGAACCAAGATCCTGGAAGTCGACGGCGTCGATGCGATCAATGCGCCTAGCCGGGCCGCAGCCAACGTCCTGAACGCGGGACTCTTTCCGTCGGATGTCGGCCAAACCCATCGGTTCAAGGTCCAGGACCCCGGTAGCGAAGACGTGCGCGCGGTGACCATGCGCACCGCGGTCATCACCTCGGATCCGGTTCAGCATGTCCGCGTGATCGATACGGACACGGGACCGGTCGGCTACTTGCTGTTCAACGACCACAACGCAGTCGCCGAAGAACGTCTGTTCGACGCGATGGGAGAACTGGCCGAAGAGGGCGTCGAAGACCTCGTGCTCGACCTGCGCTACAACGGCGGCGGTTATCTCGTCATCGCGAGCCAGTTGGCCTACATGATCGCCGGTTCGGCCGCAGCCCAAGGTCGGGTATTCAGCGAACTTCAGTTCAACGGCAAGCATACCGAGTACGACCCGGTGACGGGGCGACGGCTGGCGCCCAGCCTGTTCCAGGCAACCACCGTCGGCCTGTCCGTTTCACCCGGCGAGCCGCTCCCCGCCGTCGACCTCGAGCGCGTGTTCCTGCTCGGCGGACCCAGTACCTGTTCCGCCAGCGAATCGATCATCAACGGCCTGCGCGGCATCGACGTGGAAGTGATCCTGATGGGCGGAACCACCTGCGGCAAGCCCTACGGCTTCTACCCCGAGGACAACTGCGGAACCACCTATTTCACCGTCCAGTTCAAGGCGGTCAACGCCAAGGGATTCGGCGACTACGCCGATGGTTTCACACCCGCCGACGATCCCCGCGAGGGCGCGACGGAGGTGCCCGGTTGCGCAGTGGCCGACGACTTCGACCACCAGTTCGGCGACCCGGAGGAAGCCCGCTTGGCCGCCGCCCTCGCCTACCGGACCACGAGTGCCTGTCCCGAGGACGCCGCCGCCGAGGACGCCGCCGCCGGGCCCGACCGGTTCCTGCTCGCCGAGCGCCTGGACGCCGATGGCCGGATTCCCGTTTCCCACGGATTGATGGTGCCGCCCGGTGCGGACGCAAGCGGTAGCCCGCGATAGGTAGCGGACCTCGGTAGGCTTCAGGACTCGTCGAGCCCTTCCTTCTCCGGCAGAGCCAAGTCCTGCTTGCTGATTCCCATCGCCAGCAGCACATTGGCAGCCACGTAGATCGACGAGTAGGTCCCGACCACCACGCCGATGGTCAGCGCCGTGGCGAACCCGGCGATCTGCTCACCGGCGATCAGCAGCAGCACCACCAGCACCACCAAGGTGGTCAACGATGTGACCAAGGTTCGCCCCAGAGTCTGGTTCAGCGACTGGTTGATGACCTCCGTCGACGTTCCGCGGCGGATAGCGCGGAAGTTCTCGCGGATCCGGTCCGAGACCACGATGGTGTCGTTCAGCGAATAGCCGATCACGGCCAGGAGCGCCGCCAGTTCCGGTAGGTTGAAGGTCCACTGGAAGACCGAGAACGCCCCCACCGTGATGATCACGTCGTGGATCAACGCGGTCACCGCGCCAACGGCGAACTTGCCCGTGAAACGCCACATGATGTAGAGCATCACGACGCCGAGCGCCACCAGGAGCGCCAAGCCGCCCTTCTCCGTCAGTTCTTCGCCGACGACCGGGCCGACGAACTGCAGGTCGCGCAGCGCGACCTGGTCGAAACGCGTCCGGACCGCCGCCATGATGCGGTCGCCCATATCGGATTGGTCGACGCCTGGCACCGGCGGCATCCGCACAAGGATGTCCGTCTGTGACCCGTAGTTCTGGACGACGCCGTCCGACAACCCCGCGTCGTTCAGCACGACGCGCACGTCCTCTACCGACACCGACTCGGCGAATCCGATCTCCACCCGGACGCCGCCGGTGAAGTCGAGGCCCCGGTTGATGCCCATGAAGATCACCGACCCAATGGAGACGATCACCAACGCGATCGACGCCCACGCGGCGATCTTGCGCTTGCCCATGAAGTCGAAGGTGGTCATCAGATCCAGACCTTCTTCGCGCGCGTACGCCCGTAGATCACGTGAACGAGGATGCGCGAGCCGAAGATCGCCGTGAACATCGAGGTGATGATGCCGATGGACAGGGTCACCGCGAAGCCCGCGATGGGGCCGCTGCCGATGGCGAGCAGGATCAACGCCACGAACAGGGTCGTGAGATTGGCATCGAGGATGGTCAGAAAGGCGCGGTCGTAGCCCGCCTGGATCGCGAGCACCGGCGGCGAGGTCTTCAGCTCCTCCCGGATGCGGGAAAAGATGAGCACGTTGGCGTCCACCGCCATGCCCACCGTGAGCACGATCCCGGCAATGCCCGGCAGGGTGAGCGTTGCCTGCAACAACGACATCACCGCCATCAGGATGACCAGGTTCAGGGTGAGCGCGATGTTGGCGATCAACCCGAACACCTTGTAGTAGATGGCCATGAAGACCAGCACCAGGGCGAAGCCCACGACTACGGCGAGCATGCCGCGCTCGATGTTCTCCTCGCCGAGCGATGCGCCGACGGTGCGCTCCTCGACGATGTACATGGGGGCGGCCAATGCCCCCGCACGAAGCAGGAAAGCGAGTTCCTGGGCCTCGCGCATGGTGACGCCGGTGATGCGGAAGTTGTACCCCAGCGCCGCTTGAATGGTGGGAATGCTGATGACGCGCTTGTCGGCGCGGCTACTGTGTTTCTCAACGCGTTCGCCGTCGACGATTTCGGTGGTGACGATGGGCTTGTGCTCGATGAAGATCACCGCCATGCGTCGACCGATGTTCGGTGCGGTGGCATCGTGGAACATCTCGCCGCCCCGGCTGTCGAGCTTGATGTCGACCTGGGGCAAGCCGGACTCGTAGTCCCTGCTCTGGGCCGCGTGGACAACGTGGTCGCCGGTGAGGATGACCCGCTTGTTCAACTCCGCGACGCCCCCGGGTGTGGGCCACTTCTCGATCTCCGACGGCCGGTCGTTGGCCCGCGCCTCCAGACGGAACTCGAGATTTGCGAACTTGTTGATCTTGCGTTTGGCATCCGCGCTGTCCTGGACGCCCGGCAGGTCGATCACGATCCGGTTCCGGCCGAGCCGTTGCACCAGCGGTTCGGCGACGCCGAGTTGGTTGATCCGATTGCGCAGGCCGGTGAGGTTCTGATCGATGGCATTGCTTTCGATTTCGCGGATCCTGGCCTCCTGGACGGTAATGACGAAGCCGGCCCGAGTGCCGATGTCGACCGGCTCCAGGAGGTATTCGGGCTGCGGGAACTCGTCCTCGATCACCGCGATGGCGCGGTCGCGCACCTGCGGCGTCGCGAAGCCGAACCGGATGGCATTGCCCTCGACCATGCTGTCGGTGCTTCGGTAGCGCACCCGTTCCTCGCGCAGCATGTCCTTGATCTTCTCGACCTCGTCGCCGAGGCGTTTGGTCAAAGCCTCTTCCATGTCCACCTGGAGCAGGAAGTGGGCGCCGCCGCGCAGGTCGAGGCCCAACGTCATCGGAATCGCGCCGATGTTGCGCAGCCAGTCGGGCGTGGTCGAGGCCGAGTTGAAGGCGACGACGTACTGGCGTTCCTCGCCCGGGGGGTTCAACCGCTCCTGCAAGAAGGCGCTGGCGCGCAGTTGATCACCGGCACTGGCAACGCGGATCAGGCCGCCCTCGGCCACCAACTCGCTGCCGCTCACCGGGACGCCCGCCTCCTCCAAGGCCGTCGCCAGTTCTCCCAGCAGCACGCCGTCCACCGCGTGGCCGCTGTTGTCTGCGCTGATCTGCAGCGCGAAATCCGGTGGGAACAGGTTCGGCGCGGCGTACAGCCCACCGAGCACGATCACCAGGGCGAACACCAGGTAGCGCCACAGGGCGACTCCCGGGATTGTGCGCCCGGTACCGCGCGATCCGCCGAACAGGGTCGGCGCGCCTATGCCCCTGGCGTTCCTAGCCACGGCTTCGCGTCGCCGTCTCGGGGCGCACTCGGGATGTCTGGAATACTACGAGTCTTCGAGGGATTTCAACGTCCCTTTCGGCAGCGTTGCGCCCACCGACGACTTCTGCACGCGCAACTCGACGTTGTTGGTGACCCGGACCTTGACGAAACCCTCCTCGACCTTGGTGACCTGGCCTGTGAGGCCGCCCACGGTGACCACCTCGTCGCCCTTGGCGAGTCCCGAAACCAGCGCCTGGTGCTCCTTGCGGCGCTTGCTCTGGGGGCGAATCATGAGGAAATACATGATCACGAACAGGCCCCCGAGAAGCAGGAACATCGTCCAGGAACTCCCACCGGCAGGGGCCGCCGCATAGGCAAAGTCAGGCATGTCGATCATCGCTGGATTCCTGGCGGCCGATGAGGGTGCTGGCAAGGCCCGCCAATGTACCCGCTTCGATTGCACCGCGCAATTGGCGCATCAGGGCGTGGTAGTAGCTCAGGTTGTGAATCGTCATCAGCACGGAGGCGAGAATTTCGCCGCAGCGGTCGAGGTGGTGGACGTAGGCGCGCGAGAAATTCGCGCAGGCGTAGCAGGCGCAGTTCGGATCGATGGCCGCGGCATCGTTGCGATGGGCGGCGTTGCGGATCCTGACCACGCCTTCGGAGGTGAACAGGTGGCCGTTGCGGGCGTTGCGGGTCGGCAGCACGCAGTCGAACATGTCGACACCTGCGCAAACGCCGCGCACCAGATCCTCGGGCGTGCCGACGCCCATCAGGTAGCGCGGCTTGTCCGCCGGCATCGCGGGCGCGACGTGCGCCATGACGGCGTTCATCCGATCCTTCGGTTCGCCCACCGAAAGTCCGCCGATGGCGTAGCCGTCGAAGCCGATGTCCACGAGTTCGGCAAGGCTCTCCGTGCGCAGGCCGGGGTACATTCCACCTTGCACGATCCCGAACAGCGCACTGGGATGATCGCCCTGGCTTCGCCGGCCGCGCCGGGCCCAGCGCATGGACAGCCGCATCGAGCGCTCGGCCTCGGTCTCGGTGGCCGGGTAGTCCGTGCACTCGTCGAAGGACATCACGATGTCCGCGCCCAGATTGTGCTGCACGGCGATGGAACGCTCGGGCGTGAGTTCGACCCAGTCGCCGTCGATGGGGGAGCGAAAGGTCGCACCCTCCTCCGTCACCCGCACCTGCGCCGACTTCGACCGACCGCCGGCGCGCTCCTGACGCAGGCTGAACACCTGGTAGCCGCCCGAATCCGTGAGGATCGGATGCGGCCAGTCCATGAAACCGTGCAGACCTCCCAAACGGCCGATCAGCTCATCGCCGGGCCGCAGCATGAGATGGAAGGTGTTGCCCAGGAGGATCTGGGTGCCGCTCTCCTCCAAGTTGCGCGGGGTCATGCCCTTGACCGTGCCGTAGGTGCCGCAGGGCATGAACACGGGCGTCTCGACAAACCCGTGGCCGGTGGTCAGGCGGCCTCGGCGAGCCGCGCCATCGGTGGCCAGGAGCTCAAACATCGCCGCCCGCCGCAGGTTCGCAGAACATGGCGTCGCCGTAGCTGAAGAAACGGTAGCCCCGCTCGGCCGCCGCCCGATACGCCCGGCGCACGGGCTCGACACCCGCGAATGCGGACACCAGCATCAGCAGCGTGGACTCCGGCAAGTGGAAGTTGGTGACCAAGGCATCCACCACGCGGAACCTGAAACCGGGGACGATGAACAGCCGCGTCTCGCCGACGTCGGCGCCGGTCGCGGCGGCCGACTCCAATGCCCGCACCACCGTGGTGCCCACCGCGACCACCCGACCCTCGCAGCCGTCGATCGCCCGGCGGCCAGCGCCAGGGATGGCGTACCGCTCGGTGTGCATTCGATGCCGGCTCAGGTCGTCCTCGCGCACCGGCTGGAACGTGCCCGCGCCCACATGCAGGGTGATGCGCGCGAGCGGAATCCCCTTGGCATCCAGCGCCTCAAGCAACTGCGCGTCGAAATGCAGCCCCGCCGTAGGTGCCGCCACCGCGCCCGGTTCCGCCGCATAGACGGTCTGGTAGCGATCCTCGTCCACCGCCTCGGCGGCGCGTTCGATGTACGGCGGCAGCGGCATCTGGCCGTGCGCATCCAGGAACTCGGCAACCGGGGCGTTGAAGTCGAGCAGGTAGAACTCGCCTCGCCTTCCGACCACCTCGATGCGGCGTCCGGCGACGGTCAAGGCGCGACCGGCTTTCAACGATTGGCTGGCCCGAACCTGGCACAGGGCGCGCTGCTCGTCCTCCACTCGTTCGACCAGCACTTCCGCCCGACCGCCCGAGTCCTTGCGCGCCGCAAGCCGAGCCTTGATCACGCGGCTGTCGTTGACCACAAGCAGATCGCCCGGTTCGAGCAGATCCACCAGGGCGTCGAACCGTTCGTGCCGGATCGAACCTCCCGCGAGCACCAGCAGGCGGCTTGCGGTACGCGATGCCAGCGGCCGCTGGGCGATCAGGGACTTCGGCAACTCGAAGCGGAAGTCGGACCGGCGCACTCAGCCACCGCCCGCGCCATCGTCCAGCGCGATCACCTGATCGTCGCTTGGCGTGCGCTTGTTCACCACGGGGGCGCCGCGGTAGGTCACTCTGCCCGCACCGGCGACTTCGATGTCGACCCGGCCTTCGGCCCAGACGAACGCCTGCCCCGCGCCGCCGACATCGACAGCGGCGTTGGTGCTGCGCACGCCGCTGCCGCGGTACAGGCCCGAGCCACCAACGTCGATGGCCACCTCATCCGCCATGCCTGCGGCGGTGACGCGGCCCGAGCCGCCGATGGAGCAGCGCAACGTCGTTGCCGCCAGACCGTCGATCACCACCGCGGCCGCACCGCCCACGTCGACGGCGACATCTCTCCAGACGACGGGCGACGCGTCGATCTCGCCCGAACCGGACGCCGCCAGCGTCAGCGCATCGCCCGGCTGCATGCCCCGGATCGCCACCCGGCCACTGCCGGACACGCGCACCGATGCCAGACTCGGCAAGGTCACGCGGAACGCGATGGGGACGGTGGGCCGGACCCCGTCGATCCAGTCCACCTCGCGCCCGAGAATCAGCGCCGTGCCACGACGCTCGACGCGAACCGACCCGACGACGTCGTCCTCCGCCGATACCGACACGGCGTATTCCCCGGACGAGATTGCGACGTTCGCGGCACCGTTCAGCACCACTCGATCGAAGCCGTCGACGTCGTAGGTCTCGATTACGACGTTGCCCGACCCTTCGCCGGTGTAGCACGCGGCCGGAACCAGCGAAACCAGTGCCAGGGCCAGTGACTGAGAAAGCCGACGACGGCACATGTTCAGCCTCCGAGGTCAAGCAAAGGCGGGCAGTGTTAGGCGAACCGCGGCGGGTTGCAAGCTTGACTCGCGCAGCGTTTGACGGACAATGCCCGTCCCTCCGTTCGCGATCCGGGCCTGGGTGGCGGAACCGGTAGACGCGCCAGACTCAAAATCTGGTATGGGAAACCATGTGAGAGTTCGAGTCTCTCCCCAGGCACCAACACTCCCCAACGCCGGTCGTCCGGCGCTACGCGCGCCCGCCGATCCTGCGCAACGCGGCCTCGATTCCGTGCAGCGACGAGCGCCGATCCTCGGTCGGCAAATAGGCGAGATCGATGTCCACGGACAGGCGCCGCAGGTTCCTGACGAACAGGTTGATCGCGGTCCCGCCCTTCAGCGCGAAGCACATCTCCCCGCCACGAGCGGAAGGGCCCGCATCAGCAGCCCAACCTGGCGAAGGTGCCGCTCATCCGACGGCATCGAGGTCCTCCGGTACCGTGATCTGGTACTTCGGGTCGAGCTTCCCCCCTCTCGCCAGCATCCGCTTGCCGCTGCCGAGGTCGACGCCTGCCCGATCCATCCGCTCCAGCCATGCGTGCCCAGTCCGTTCGGCGAACCAAAGGAACAGGTGCCTGACTTTCACACTACGGCACTCGCGCAACAGACCGTCCATACGCCTCGGACTGACATTTGCCAGACCATCCATCAACGCGCCCACCTGGTGGAACGTCTCCTTGTCCGGTAGCTCGTCCAGCAACTCCAGCACCGCCCGTTCGGGAGTCGAAAGGACGATCGGCCACTCGCCGTCGCCGAAGCGCCGCCACGTCAGACTGCCATGGACCGCCTCTACGTCACCCCCGGCGTCATTCGCAAGGATCGCCTTGAGCCGTCGGACTCCATCCGCGATCGGCTCGCTGCGGAACAACTTGCGCGCGTTGTGGAACACGAACGCCGTATCCATCGGCAGCTTACCGAGCCAGCCCGGTGCCGGGTCGTCCCCGTACAGGTGAACCTCGCGCGGCGGCCCGCTCGACGCATAGTGTCCGAACCCCTGCAATTCCAGCGCCGTGCGCCCGCCGACAACTATTGGTCGCTCCAGCACCAACTGCAGCGAGACGACCACATGCTGCCAGCGAAGCGGCACGGTCGCCTCCTCGACGCCGGGGGTGTGCAACGGGCGCCGGAACACGCCCCGCGTGACGGGCTGCAGCCAGCCGCTTTCGACATAGCGGCTGCGCAACGGACTCGAGTAGCCCATGCGCGTGAACCACGCCGCATCAGCCACCAGGCCCTCGGGCAGAAGCCGATGCAAGTGGTTTAGCTTATCGCGATTTTAATAACTCATGATGATGAATACAGATGTGTATCAAACCGACTGTCAAGTTCGCAGCGTGCACGTGGGATTTTCGGGCGCGAAAGTAGAATGAACGGTCGGACGAGGCGGACGCCTGTGTCGACGTGCGCGTAGTCTGCTGCTATGGGATGCCGGAAGTGGAGGCGGCAGATTGACGCTTCGCGACGCAAGCACTTGGCTGCTGACTAGCCCGCATTTCTCACCAGGGGCCGTGGTGATCGCGGAGGATTTTGGGCCCGTGTGTACACGGGGCCAAAAGACCCGCGAGGGCGCGGCCAGCGCAGTCCGCCATCGGCACGATCATCGACATCGCGTTCAAACTAGTGAAACCCAAGAGCTTTTTGACGCCGACAAGCGGCCTGGTGAGAAATGCGGGCTAGGCCACCGGCGCCGATCTGAGGCGTAGTACACCAGCTAGCACTTAGAAACATGGAATGGGTTGCGCGGGCATGCATGACGCTGCACCTGATGTGGGGAGATTTTCTCCTTGATTCAATATCTTGGGGACAGGAGAATTGCGCCGGTCTGCCTAAACTCGCCTTCGCAATGCGGCGTTCGTCCGCTCCGCCAATAATGTCTTACAACTTATTGATTATATTATATTTTATCGTATTACGGAGAGATATCCGTAGTACATCAGCTAGCACTTTGCATCGTCGGGGCTCGCCGGGGTGGTTGTCACCGTCGTGAGTCCCATTCAAAAGGATGGCCGATGTCAAATTACGACCCTCCCAATGCGTTGTCACCAATCCGGACCCGCTCGGCCCGTTGGTCCGGCCTGTCGGTAGCGGAACCCGGCCAAGCCCGGCGCCCTTTCGCGCATCTCAGGAATCGGGCGTTGCCCCCGGGCCCGGAGCGGCGCGCAGGATCACCTCCATTACCGCCAAATCCGCTGCCGCGAACTCGAACTTGGCCCGGATCGCCTTGAGCTCGTGACCCTGCGCGACCCATAGGGCCAGTTGGGCCGCCACCGTCGTGTCCGCCTCGGGGTGAGCCCGCTCGTATACCGCGATCCTCCGGACGATCCGGTCGATCTCGGACGGCATCGTAGTCACGGAAAACACATCGGCGGAAGTGGGATTGTCCTTCTCGAAGTCCACGCAGTACGCCACGAACGTAATCGGCAGCCGCTCCCCCGGTCCCAGCCGAACAAACGCGCGCTCCCCGTCGCTAACGTACGATCCGTCCCGCCCGTAAAGTTGCGTTGCGACCATGTTCTGCCGGCTGCCACGGTTGCGAAAGTACATCGGCACCGCCATTCGGACATCGATTGCCACGTACGCCTCGCTCCCGCTCACCAGCCGACCCTGCAGTACGGTCCCCGAAGACCCGCCCGTACCCGAAACCGATTCGAGGGCGACCTCCCCGCGCGCCAGCGCCTCATGCAGGTCGACCACCGGATCTTCACCATACGCGGTCGCCGCCAAGGCCACCGCAACGGTCGCGAACAGCACCCCGATACCGATGCCCACGCGGCTCCCGCGATGCTCGTTGCCCGCCGACCGCCTCCACCGTTCTCTCATCGGATCCCTCCTTTTCCCCTCGCGCCACGTCGACCATCGCTTCCGCGGACTCGGTACCCCCAATCCCAAATGCCCATTGCCCCCTTGCCGAAACGTGCCGCCGACCGCGGCGACGCATGGGAGGACCGGACTGGCGCTTGCCCGCCCCGCCGCATGTGCCCACGGTACACCCCTCACTGCACTTCAACCAAGCCATTCGCCGCGAATACCACCTCGCCGCCAAAATGAATCCGCACAGAGCCGGCCGCCTGATGCGCCGCCTTCGTCCACTTCCCCGTCGGTCCCATCAACGGCGCGAGCGCCGTGTACAGCTTCTCCACGCGCGGCACGTCCCCTTCGTTGTAGCCCCACTCGACCGGCGACGACGGCGTGATCAGAAAATAGGTGATCTGCTCCGGGCCGCGGACATCGACACCGCCCTCCTGCAGCACCGTTGCGAGTTGCGCCGCGTACCGCCTTGTCGCCGGATTCGTCCACGTCTCGTGCGTGATCGAAACCGACATGCCCACCCCCGCGAACTCCGGCGCGAACCGCCGGACCGCCTCCACCAACCCCGCTCGCAACGCGGGCGCCAACGGCGTGAACTCGTACTTCGCCGCTACGCGCCGCAGCTTCTCGATGTCCTCCCGAAGTCCCGCCAGGGCCGCCTCCTGATCCGCATCCGGCCGAACCTCCCGCGCCAGTTCCTCGAAGGGTTCGAGCTGCGCTCGGATGTCCCGCAGGCTCGCCTGGTCTTCCGCCCTGCGCCCTGCTTCCGCCTTCTTTCCGAAATAGTAGGAACCGAAGCCCCCGGCGGCCGTCGCAAGAAGACCCCCAACGATCACTATCTGGCTCCAAGTCTGGAGCGTCTCCGTGCCCACCCCGGCCTCCATCGTCCAATCGGGTGCCCCGAACTCCGACACGCACCGGCCCTTAGCTGCCGCGCAACTCGGTCCACCGGGATCCTGTCCATTCCTGCTGCCGCCTGCGCCAAGGGGCCGTTCCTCGCCACGGCGGTTTCCACCTGCCGGACACAGTCCTCTTGTGCCCACTGGCCTACCGGCTCGGCCGCCCGACAGCAGGCGTATTGCTCCCAACCGTAGCCCGCTATGCTTTCGGTCGCGAGCACGCGCACGTGCCCGTGTGTACACGGGGCCAAAATCCTCCGCGATCATCACGGCCCCTGGTGAGAAATGCGGGCTAGGGCACCTGGCTGCCAGGCGTCCAGCGATACTTGATGTCGTGCATGCAC
>JAKZRQ010000231.1:0-7530 GCA_047518105.1 Pseudomonadales bacterium
TTACCGATCTCGACACATGCTGCCGGAGATAATGGGTGGGGGCGTTGCTTTGGCGGATATCGACGGCGACAAGGATCTAGACCTCTATCTGGTTCAGAGCGGGCGTGTCGACGGAACGCTGCCCGAAAGCAAGTCCGCCAACCATCTCTATGTCAACGATGGTCACGGTCGTTTCAGTCGAATTGCCGGCGGCGATGCGGGTGATCGACGTTACGGTATGGGTGTGGCGTCAGGTGACTACGACAACGACGGCGACGTCGATCTCTATGTGACCAACCTGGGCCGCAACACATTGCTGCAAAACGACGGCACTGGAACGTTCCGCGACGTCACCGAGGCCGCCGGCGTTGGCGACACGGGCTGGGGTACTGCCGCGACCTTTCTCGATCTCGACCTCGACGGCGACCTCGATCTGTTTCTGGTGAACTATCTGCACTGGTCGCCCGACATTGAGCAGGACTGTTACGCCATTGCTTTCTTCACTACCTACTGCGGACCCACCGTCTACGGTGTCCCCGCCATGGACCGGCTGTATCGCAACAACGGTGACGGCACGTTCAGCGATGTCACGCTTGAAGCCGGCGTCGATGCTGCCTTTGGCAACGGTCTCGGGTCCGTTGGCGCGGATTTCAACAACGACGGGTTGATCGACATCTTCGTCGCCAACGACACGATGGTGAATCAACTATGGATCAACCAGGGTGATCTTAGATTCTCGGAGGAATGTCTGCTATGGAGCTGCGCGCTCGACGAAAACGGTATTGCCAAGGCAGGTATGGGGGTTGCATCTGCTGACGTCGACGACGATGGCGACAACGACCTGCTGATCGTCAATCTGGAAAGACAAAGCGACTCCTACTTTCGCAATGAAGGCAAATATTTCATCGATGCCACCAGCATGATCGGATTGCGGCCAACCAGCATGCGCCACACTCGTTTCGGCGTGGTACTGGCAGACTTCGACAACGACACGCGGCTTGATCTCTACGAAGCCAACGGCAAGGTGCAACTGTCGGGGCCTTCCAAGGGTGACGGCTTTGCGGAACCCAACACGTTGTACCAGGGATCGAGGCGGGACGGCACCGTCCGATTCGACGAGATCAAACCGCAAGGTGGTGTATCCAGACCCCTCGTTCATACCAGCCGAGGAGTTGCCGTCGGCGACATCAATGAAGACGGCGGTGTTGATCTTGTCGTCGTCAATCGCGATGCGCCTCCCTATCTGCTGATCAACAATGCCAAGCGCGGGAACTGGGTGCGTTTTGAAGTGTTGACTCGTGAAGGTCGCAACGCCATTGGTGCTACCGTATCCATCAGGATCGGCGACGTTCGGATCAATAGAGACGTACAACCTTCGGCGAGCTATCTGGCGTCCAGTGATCCCCGCGTTCACTTTGGACTAGGCGAGCATCCGACTGCGAACCAGGTGACTGTCCATTGGCCAACCGGTGAACGGGAAGCCTTTGGCGACTTTGCCGGTGGCAAAAACCACAGGTTGATTCAGGGTGGCGGCACGGTCGCGACCACGCTCAGATCAACCAGTTCGCCATGATGTGCGCTTGCAAGAACGGAGACGAGCGATGCGCCCTATCCTGATTCTGATCCCGGTACTGGTAGCTGGCGCGAGTGCTGCGGAGCCCTACTCTCCCCCTGTCAAGCAGGACTACCGGGACAACGTCTACTGGGGTGATACCCACGTCCACACCTACCTTTCGCCCGATGCATTCCCCATGGTCACCTTGATGGCGCCCGATCAGGCGTATCGATTTGCCAAGGGAGAAACCATTCGCGCCACTGGCGGCGAGGAAGTGCGACTGCGTCGCCCCCTCGACTTTCTGATGGTTTCCGATCACGCCGAGAACCTGGGGGTCTTGCCAAGGCTTGCAGCCGGAGACCCCGGATTATTGAAATCGGAAGACGGCCAGCGTTTCTTCGAATTGCTCGCCGCCGTAACGGTACGGCCCAAAACGGCTAGGCGGGGGACTCCCTCTCCGCCATAGCCTTTCAAAATTTGTGGTATTTTCGGCCCGTTTCCCCACTTGGGTCGCCACGGCTCAATTTCGGCCTCACCCTTCAAAAAAAGATGGTTAGGACTCTAACCGCGATTCCAAGTCACACAAAATAGGTTTCCCGGACACATCGGAGGCGGGTTGTCGCAGAGCCTCGAACGATCTGGAGAATGCGCGACCATCGTCGCCCGTCACTAGCCCCAGATCTTCGAGTTCCCGGTGTACAGGTTCGCGGCTGTCGCCGTTCCCGCACCCTGTCACCGTGGTCAACGCGAGTACCAGCCCGCCGACCCGCAGTACGTTCGTCATCATCGTCGTTCTCCCCCCGTTGCAGCACCGGGTGGTGCCGGGTCACGCGACACCACTCCACAGGAGAGATGATTCCCGCCTATTCACCGACACGGGGTACCTACTCCCCACGCGGAACGGGCTCTTGTATTCAGCAGGTGACCCGACCTGGGCCGAACCTGTGAAGTGGTTTGTCACCGGTTGGACCGTCACAACGTTGTAGATCGTTGCACACGATTGTAGAAAGCGGCCCCCTTCTCCAGCACAGAGAGCGGGCCAAGCCGCTGCGGTCGATGTCCCCTCAATAGGGGATTCCGGCCTTGCCGCCTCCTTTCGGGCATTCGGTCTTGGGTCTAGGGCACTTCCTCTGCCAGACGTCGCACCCATTCGCGCCGTAGACGTGGCCGCAGGACTGGCACCTCATCTTGTAGGCCGTCTGCCAGATGGACTTGCCTCCCTCGGTCTCCGTACAGTGGTTGCCGCGCCTCCCTCGATGGCCCAAGCACTCCTGGTTGTGCTTGTTGCGGTAGTGGATCTTGGTGGAGAGGGTATTGCCGTCTCGGAACGTTGCCATGCTCACGATTCGGTTCCTCTTCCTGCTGGGTATGCTGCCGCTTGAGCCAGTCGTCGATCGACTTCTTGCCCCGCTGGCAGTTGATCGGTCGCTTCGGCCCATGGGCGGACATTCCGCTCACCACGAATCCCGCCAAGGCACCTTGCCACCCGTCCCCGACCTCCGCCAACGCAACTCCAATGGGGTGCCGATTCGCCAGTCGGCGGTGTTGGAGGAGATCTGACCCTTCCCGGTGTCAGGCGCTCATTCCCTTTGATCGCGACCGCTTCATGGGTAGCCGAACCCGCGCATCGCCAAGCGGTTGGAAGATTGTACGTTGACCGTATTCGCGCGCAACCTCTCGCGAAACTTCGACCCCAAGAGGGACTGTTCCTCGAACCCTTGTGCGTGATGGAGCAGCAGGCCCTGCTCCTTGCGGTCGAATGTCTTGAGGCGGTCAATGAGAGGAGACCAAGGGAGCGAGACGCGGACGATACTCATGGTTCAGGCACTCTCGTAGGCTTTGAGACAGGGATATAGTTCCCACGGGGCGGTTAGTCGGGCCTCCCGCCCTTCGGTCGACGTGGTCCAATCCGCCGCGCCCCGGTGATTGCCGGAACCGTCTTGAGTTGCTGGTCGATGGCGTGTTTCAGGGCGTCGTTGATGGGGAGGGATTTGACCATCTCTGCCCAGCAGTCCCGGAACTGTTCGGCCGTATCGGTCGCCGCGTTCACGAAGGACGCCGGATTGACACCCGCACCCTTGGCAACGGCCGCGAAGTCGTTGAGCGTCAGACCTTCCCAGCGCTTGGCCGATCCCAGACGCAACGCCAAGCCGTCGTTCTCGATATAGACCGTCGTGCATAGCAGGTCGTAGGCGGGCGATAGTTCCGGCGTTCGCCCATCGGGGTAGAGCAACGACCAGTTCTTCAGGTGCATGTCGCCATTGCCCACGATCGCGCTGAACATCAACCGCTTGGAAAACTCGAGGGCGCTCGACTCGCCGCACACCAACGCCACCAAATTCGCCAAGTCCGCGTAGCTCTGGTGTTCATCGTATTTGTCGGCGGGGCGCAGGCCCAGCGCTTGGGCGAAGTCCTCCATGTGCACCCGCCCGGCCTCGGTCCTGTCGAACCGCCGAACTGCCAATGCATTCACATCGCTCAAGTCGACAAGTTCGGGCGGCAAGCCCTCGATTTGGCTCATCGGCATGAGCCGCGTTTCCGGCATGTCGATGCCGACCATCCCGGCCAGCGACATCATCGAATACTCGTTCTCGGGAACACCCTCGTAGTGGAGGGATGGCAATTTGATGATCCAGTCCCCGCCGACCCCCCGTACCGGGATCGTCAGTCCGCCCGCCGCATCCTCGATGGCCGAGAACTTCAACTGCACGCCGGCCAGCGAGAACCGCAGGGCGTCAGGGGGAACGGGCTCGCCGGTCGGTGCGGAACGTGCGGTGCGGGCCGCAGGGTCTTCCCCAACAACCTCGACGGCTCCTGGCAGGTCGCGGCCCAGCAATTCGAGCAACTCGAACTCGCGGGTTTCCCGGACGCCAGCTTTGTTGGCGAGGTGGGTCCGGAGGCGTCCTTCCGGTAGGAGATTGGAGAAGAACGGCGGCACCTCGCCCGAGGTGGTGGCCCGGCCGCTATCCACGATGTCCCCGTTGCCGTCGATGAACGACTGGCTCAGCGTGGGACGGTTGGGACGGTCGACGTATCCTGCGTCGAACTCGAACAGGATCCGGCCGCTGCTCAACCGGATGACTTCGCCCACATCTTGTCCGTGCAGGCGAACGTTGAGAATGTCCGTCATTCGGCCCGCCTGTCGCCCAATACCAATTCGGGAACCGTGAGCCTACGTCTGCTTCCCGTGCCCCCCTCGAATTCGCGGATCACGCCCAGCACGGCCAGCAACGCACGGCGGGGTACCAGCACGAAGTCAAGCTCCACGGCTCTCGCCATCTCAACGGCCTCGGACAGTTTCGGGTCTGCCTGCCCGTTCTCGATCCGGGAAAGCCGGGCTTGGTGCATGCCTGTCCGCTTCTCCATCTCGCGTTGCGACATGCGCCGGGCCTTGCGGGCCTTCCGCAGTTCGATGTGACATGATTGGGGCGAGACGCGGGACGTTGCCATTGGCTTGTGCTCCGGTTGTGTTTGATGATCAATCATCATATCTGCCGCGATACGATGTTAGTTTAGCATATTTCTGGCATGGCCCCTGATTCCGCCGACCGGACCACCTGGCCGGGTAAGATCGCACCTCGACTTGGCAACACATCCTTGGAAGCCGCTCCCCACCTGCACGCCGTCCAACGAACCGTCACCGGGTCCGAGCACGATGGCCGACCGAGCCGCACCGTCGCCCTCTTCCGCACCTACGCGACCTCAGTCGACGACCTTTGGAACGCCGTCACGAGTGCCGAGCGGATTGCCCGCTGGTTTCTGCCGGTTAGTGGCGAACTCGTGCTCGGCGGCCGCTATCAATTGGAGGGGAATGCCGGGGGCACCATCACCGCGTGCGAACCGCCGTCGCATCTGGCTCTAACCTGGGAGTTCGCCGGCGACGTGAGCTGGGTGGAGGTCGACGTGGCAGATGCTGGTAGCAAGACGAGCACGCCTGATGCTGGTGCACGTCTTCCACCAGTCGCCCCATTACGCCGAATACGGACCAGGTGCGACCGGTATCGGCTGGGAACTGGGACTCGTGGGCCTCGCGATCCATCTCGAGCACCCCGAAGAGCCGATGTTCGATGAGGCCGAACTGGTGGCATCGCCGGAAGGCAAGGCTTTCATTTCGGGCAGCAGCAACGGTTGGGCACACCACATGGGGACGCGGGGCACGGGGCACGGGCTTTCGCTCTCGCCCAGGTCGATCGGTGAACGTGGTGGATCGGCGCAGGGGCGGTGCCAATTTGTGGCTGGCTTGGTCTTGCGTAGACTCGGATGATCTACACGGAGGATCGCTTCATGGCAGAAGCCGCAACCGCACCCGCCTTCGGCCTTGATCGCCTCTGGAACGAGGTTAGTGATCTCGGCGTGCAGCGCTACATCGAGGATCTGGATGCCCCACGGACGCAAGGACCAGGCCAAGCGCCCCCGTGGCAGGGCTACCGAGCGCGCCACGCCGGCGAACAACGACGTTAGAGAGTCCGCTTGCCGGGCTTTTGGCACGCGACTGAACGCTGCAAGGTACGTTGTTCTTCAGTCCGTGAAACCCGCGGCCTCGGCGACGCGGTCCGCGATCCGGCGGTAGGTTTCCAGCGCGTGACGGTTGCGGAGATCCAGATAACCGGGCAGTTCGTCGCGCCAGTCCCGCAGGCTGTCGAGAATGTCGTCAAAGGGAATCAACGGTTCGAGGATGGTGTCATCGTCCGGATGGAGAGCCGCCCGGGCGACCAGCTCGTCGAGCTCCAGGGTCTCCTTGACGACCGCCAGATCCTCGAAAGGGACGGGATCGGCGTCGCGGTAGCACAGGAGAACGGAATCCGCGCCGCGGTCGCGGGAGATCGACACCGCGACCCCATCGGGGGTCGTCGCGTCGATGGCGACGGACAGGGCGGATGGGTCGTCCACCGGTGCCTCGTGGAGGAAGTCGACCACGGTGACCCGCCAGCCGTCGCCGAGGCGTTCGGCCACGTCCCGGCAGAACGCGGCCACGGCTTCGGGGACATTGCGCTTTTGGAGGAAGTGCATCACGAGCGGTTCTTCTCCTATTGGGTCCAGGCCCGCCTGTACGGAACCGTTACGTTGCGCACGGCGAGGTAGCGCAGTTCCCGGAACAGCCAAGTGCCTGGCCGCGCCAGTCGCGGATCGGTCGACAGCACGAACGAGTC
Source organism: Pseudomonadales bacterium (assembly GCA_047518105.1). Taxonomy (GTDB): domain Bacteria; phylum Pseudomonadota; class Gammaproteobacteria; order Pseudomonadales; family Azotimanducaceae; genus VXYL01. The sequence goes on from JAKZRQ010000231.1 coordinate 6,685, forward strand.
GCTCGCGTTGATGACCTGGTCGAGGAAGTGGCGGTTCGCCGGCCAGCGGAGATTCGGCGGAAGCGCCGCCCAAACGTGCGCCCCCAGGTCGAAACGCCGCGCGCCGAGACGGTCGGAAAGCGCGATGTACCCCGGATAGGAGCCGATCACCGTCGTGCCCAATGTAATCCCGTTCCTTCGTTCCGCTGCGGCGAGATTATACGCCGGGATCTTGGCCGTTGTTCCACGTCGCCTCGAGGAAACGCCAGCCGCGGCGGTGCGGATCGTTCGTCGAACAAGTGCAGTTCGACGATCCTCGGCTGCAGCCCGCAAAACCCGGCGGTTCCGAGAGGTCCTAGCGCGTTTCGTCGAACAACCTCGGTTCCCCGCGGCCGCAGGCGTGAGGGAGCGGGTCCGGGATAAGCACGACCGAGCCATGCGCCTTTCGGGTGTTCGTGGCCACCACGCGGACCACCGCACCCCCGGCCCGCACCCGCCTAGCGGCGAGCGGCCGAAAGGCGGTGGAAATACGACCGTAGATCAGTCGATCCTCTTCCGGTGTGTATTCCAGACTGACGTGGCCAATAGGCTTTGGTGCGATGAACTTCTGATTCGGTGCGTCGTAGTCATCGCCCATGTCAATATGCCCGCGCCCACGCCACCTCCATCTTCGCTGTGCCGCCGCCGATGCACCGCGATGGCGGGCTGGAAGACGCGAATTCCTCTTCCGGAATCACCCGGATCGTGGCCTTGGTCGCCTGCTTGACCCTCTCCTCGACATCGGGGTCGCCGCTCCATCCGGTGTAGACCAGCCCGCCACTCGACCCGAGGATCTCGTTGAGCTCGCCAATCTCCGAAACCCCGCGG
>JAKZRQ010000232.1:0-13745 GCA_047518105.1 Pseudomonadales bacterium
GCGAACTCCCGAAGGGCGCGTCCCACGGGGCCTGTGGCCGCGTTGCGCCCCTTGGCAATGGGTCCACCATTCCCGGCGGGGACGCGCCTTGCCACAGACCCCGTGGGACGCGCTGAAATACCAGAAACTTGCGGGACACGACACTAGCAAGAGGCCGATTCCTGGGCGTGAATCAGAACGAACGAGGGACACATGGATATCAAAGACAAGGTTGCGGTCATTACCGGCGGTGCATCCGGCCTCGGCCGGGCCACGGCCGAGACGATCATCGGCGCGGGCGGGAAAGTCGCCCTTCTCGACCGCAATGCGGAACTCGCCGAACGGACCGCGGACGAGCTCGGGGCCGACGCCGCGGCCTATGCGGTGGACGTGGCGGACGCGGATTCGGTGGCTGCCACCATCGATGCGGTCGTGGAGCGCTTCGGCGCGATACACATCGACGTCAACTGCGCTGGCATCGGGGCTGCGGGTCGTACCGTGGGCCGGGACGGTCCGCTGGATCTTGCGGCGTTCAACTTCGTGATCCAAGTGAACTTGGTGGGCACCTTCAACTCGCTTCGACTGTGCGCCGCGCAGATGGGCCGGAACGAACCGTACGGCGACGATGGCGAACGAGGAGTCATCATCAACACCGCCTCCGTGGCGGCCTTCGACGGCCAGATCGGTCAAGCCGCCTACAGCGCCAGCAAGGGCGGTGTGGTGGGCATGACCCTGCCCATCGCCCGGGACCTGTCGCGCAACGGCATTCGCGTATGCACCATCGCGCCCGGAATCTTCGAGACACCCATGATGACGGGCGCACCCGACCGCGTCAGGTTGCCGCTAATCGAGATGGTGCAGTTTCCAAACCGATTGGGGAACGCGCCGGAATTCGCCTTGCTGGCACGCCAGATCATCGAGAATCCCTATCTGAACGGCGAAACCATCCGGCTCGACGGCGGAATCCGGATGCAGCCTAGGTAGCGCGTCGGGCTCAACGCGCCGCTCGGCCTGCCGCGACGCTGTTTGGTCGGCCTGCCCGCCCAGCCCCTACTCCCCCAGCAAGGCGGCGCGCACCCGATCCGCGTCGGCCGGTGTGTCGACCCCGCCCGGGACCGGTTCCACGGCCTCGGCCACGGCGATGCCGACGTCGTGGTCGAGGAGACGCAACTGCTCCAGGGCCTCCGTTCGTTCGAGCGGGCTCGGCGACCAGCCAACAAATGCCTTGAGCGCTTCGGCACGGTAGGCGTAGATACCGATGTGCCGCATCCACCCGCTGCCGATGTCGGGCGGCGGACGGTTCGCGAAAGCCTCGCGGGACCAGGGAATGGGTGCCCGCGAGAAATACAGGGCCCGTCCGTCCCGGTTGGCAACCAGCTTGACGACATTGGGGTCGAAGACATCACCCGGACGGGTGATGGGCTCGCACAGCGTGGCCACTGGACAACGGCCATCCCCAAGCAGTTCCGCAACCTGGTCGATCACCGCTGGAGGAATCAGCGGTTCGTCTCCTTGCACGTTGACCACGATCTCGTCGGCCGGCCAACCCCGTGCCTCGACCACTTCCATGACCCGGTCCGAACCGGACGGATGGTCCGACCGGGTCATCATCGCCGAGGCACCGGATCCGGCCAACGCTGCCGCCACCCGCGGGTCGTCGGTAGCAACATCCACGCTTGCCGCTGCCGACTCGAGCGCGCGCTGGACAACCCGCACGATCATCGGCGTGCCGGCAAGATCGATCAGCGGCTTGCCCGGCAGGCGCATGGAGGCGTACCTGGCGGGAATGACGATGCGGTAGCTCACGACGCGACGGGACTCGGCGCCGATTCCGTTTCCTCGGCCTGGCCGACCGATATGCCGTGGGTCGAGAAGAGCGACTCCAACAGAGCGTCCACCGGTTGGGCAAAGCGCACGTCGATTTCGAGGTACCAGCAATTGGGACCGAGGCCCTCGAGTGCCTTGATCTTCTCGGCGTCTTTTTCGGTGACTACGACGGACGTGCCCTCTTCCACCGCCAAGTCGTTCTCGGTGAAACGGTGGTGGTCGGAAAAAACGCGCATGGAAGGCGAGAGGCCAATGCCCGAAAGGGTCGCTTCGAAGCGTCGCGGGTTCCCGACACCCGCGATGCCGACCACCGGGCCCGTGCACTTCGCTCGGAACGCGTCCGGTTCGATGCGTTCTCCGGTCGCGATGTTCACGAGGGCGGTGGCTTGGGCCGCCATGCACGCCGCATCGGGTGCCAGGTCGGTGGGTGCCCCGTTTGCCACCACCCAATGGCATTCCTTGAGACGCGACAGCGGTTCCCGCAACGGTCCTGCCGGCAGGCAAAGCCCGTTGCCGACGCCGCGAATGCCGTCCACCACCGCGATTTCCACGTCCCGCTGCAAGGCGTAGTGCTGCAAGCCGTCGTCCGAGATGACCAAGTCGATATCGGCCGTGTCGAGCAGCTTCTGCACCGCCCGGGGCCGGACTGGATCCACAACCACGGGACATCCCGTGCGACGCGCGATCATGGCCGCCTCGTCGCCGCACGCGGCGGCGGGCGTTTCGGCCGACGCCACCAGCGGATAGGACGCCCGGCCGCCGTAGCCGCGCGACACCACGCCGACTCTCAAGCCACGTCCCTCCAGCCAGCGCGCCAGCCAAATGACCAGCGGGGTTTTGCCGGTGCCACCGGCGGTGATGTTGCCGACCACGACGACCGGGACCGGTGCTCGCCAGGACTGCGCTCTTCCGCTCAAGAAACGCTGGCGCCGTCGTTTCGCGAACCATGCGAACAAGGCCGCCACGGGCATCAGCAAGCGCGGCCAGGAACCGCCGTCGTACCAGGCGTTCACCAGCGGTTCCAATATGTCCGCCGGCATGCCGCGACGGGCAGGTTGCACCGTCGGAGGTCGCGTCGGCGAGGGTGTTTCGCCGTCGTCATCGAAGTGGGACCGGTAGAGATTGGCATAGGCGCCGTTGGCCGCGACCAAGGTGGCGTGATCGCCGCGCTCGATGATCCTGCCGTCCTCCACCACCAGGATCACATCCGCTTTTTCCACCGTCGACAGGCGATGGGCGATGACGATCGTTGTGCGGCCACGCATCACCTCTTCCAAGGCCGCCTGGATATGCCGTTCGGAATGGGCGTCGAGAGACGAGGTCGCCTCGTCCAGGATCAGGATGGGAGCGTCCTTCAAGAGCGCGCGCGCGATCGCGATGCGTTGCCGTTCGCCTCCGGAGAGCAGCACGCCGTCATCGCCCACAAACGTCTCGAGGCCTTGAGGCGCCCTTTCGATGAACACATCGGCATGGGCACGGCGAATGGCCGTGTCGATGGCTTCGTCGCCGGCATCAACCAGTCCGCCGTAGGCGATATTGTTCGCCAAGGTGTCGTTGAACAGCGTCACGTGCTGCGGCACGAGCGCGATTTGTCGCCGTAGGCAGGGCAACCGGTAGCGCCCCAAGGGCTCGCCGTCGAGCAGGATCCGACCCGAACCCGGTTCGTAGAAGCGCGCGATCAGGCTGGCGATGGTCGACTTGCCGCTTCCAGAACGGCCCACCAGGGCCACCGTCTGGCCAGGTTGGATGGCAAACGAGACATCGGTGACCACCGGCTGGCCTGGATCGTAGGCGAACGACACGTTTTCAAATCGTATCTCGCCATCGACCCGCTCGATATCGAGGTCGCCGGCGTCCTCCTCGGCATCGTGGTCGAGTTGGGCGAAGATGTCCTCCGCCGCGGCGAGCCCGCGCTGCAAACGGGCGTTGACGTCCGAGAGTCGTTTGATCGGATTGGCCAGCAAGCCAGCCAGACCAAGATAGGCGATCATTTTGCCCGGGGACATGACGCCCGCGATCTCGGGTTGGAGCACCAAGGCAACCAGGGTGGCAATCCCGCCCGCCGCGAGAAGCTGGATGACCTGCGCACTGGAGGCCTTGGTGGCCGTCATCTTGAGGTTCTGCCGGCGGTTGGTTTCGCTGGCGGACACGAATCGTCGGCGTTCGTAGTCTTCGCCGCCGTACACCTTTACGTCCCGGTACGCGGACACCGCTTCCGACGCGACGTGGGTTACATCGCCCATGGAGTTCTGGATGCGTGCGCTGATGCGCCGGAAACGCCGGGAGGCGTAGCGGACGATGACCCCGACGACGGGCGCGATCACGAGGAAGATGCCGGTCAGCATCCAGTTGAGGTAGAGCATCCAACCCAAGTAGACCAGGATCTTCAGGCCGTCCTGGACGATGATCTTCAACGCGTCGGTGGTGGTGTCGCGCAACTGCGCGGCGGTATAGGTGAGACGCGACACCAAGTGGCCCTGGGCGCTCTTGTCGTAGAACGCGCTCGGCATGACCAGGAGCCGGTTGAACAGTTGCGCTCGAATGACGTGGATTGCGCGAAAGGAAATCCGAGACAGCAGGTATTCGCCCGCCACGGACCCGAGCCCGCGCAAGAACGCCAGAACCAGCATTGCGACCGGAATAGCCCATGCGTAGAAGGACGCATGGGGCGAACTCGCCACGTCCACGATCACACCGAGGATGTTGGCCAATCCGCCCTCGCAAGCCGCTGCCACCAGAAAGCCGACAATGGCCAGCATGAACCAGAACTTCTGATCCGCCACGTAGCCGAGTAGCCGGCGATAGGTCTTCCAGTCGCCGGGATGGCTTGGCTTGGCCTCGTCAGCCGCTGTCTTGGCCGCCATCTTCGGCCTCCTCGTCCGGCGGGGATCGGCGAACTTGTGTCAGGATGCGAATGCGGGTCAATCCCAAGCGCTTCGCCGCGTCGAGGACATGCACCACGGCATCGTGCCGGGCCGCCGCGTCGGCGGCCACGACGACCCTGGCGTCCGATGACGCCGTCTGGGTGTCGCGCTGGGCATCGCGGAGCGCGCGAAGCAGCGTCTGAGGACCGTTCCGGGTCAGGGGTTTCCCGTTAACCGCATAGTCCCCTGCCGCACCCACACGGACCTCGATGTCGCCCGCTTCCCGATCCATGCGGACACCCTCTGCCTCGGGCAGGTCGACGGCCAGCGCCGCGTCGCGGATGAACGTCGTCGACACCATGAAGAAGATCAGCAACAAGAAGACCACGTCGATCAGCGGCGTGACCTCCACCGTCGCCATGCCACGCCCTGTTCGGCCGGATCGCCTGAACTTCATGGCGGGCCGTCATCGCCGTTGGGATGGACCAGATCCATCAGATGGGCGCACTGCCGTTCCATGGTCACCACGAGGTCGTCGACCTTGCGCTGCAGATAGCGATGGAAGATGAGGGCGGGAATCGCCACCCCCAACCCCACTGCGGTGGTGACCAGGGCTTCGGATATCCCGCCTGCAAAGATGCCCGGATTGCCGATGCCGGTGTCCACCAGCGCGGCGAAGACCCGGATCATGCCGACCACGGTACCGAGCAAGCCCAGGAGCGGACTGATCGACGCGATGGTGCCGAGCGCCGTGAGGTAGCGCTCCATGTCATGCACAACGGCGCTCGCGGTCTCTTCCATGGACTCCTTCATGGCTTCCCGCCCGCGTTGCCCGCTCCTTAGGCCCGCGAGAAAGATGGCGCCCAGGTAGCTTGCCGCGCACAGTTCGCCAAGCCGTGCCAGATCCACGTCGCCGCGTTCGAGTTCGCGCCGCACATCGGCAAGCAGATGCTCGGGCGCCGCCCGGTGCGCGTTCAGCGTCCACAGCCGCTCCAGACAGATGCCAACCGCCGCCACGCTACACAGGCCGATGGGGACCATCAGCCAGCCACCCGATTGAAGGAGCTCCAACAGTGGCCCGCCGGCACCGTAGCGCCGCCTCGTCAACGAAAGGGATGCGATTATCCATGGTCGGGCTACGGCACGCGAGCGATAACGGACCGCGCGGCACGGCGACGCCAACGGCAGCCTCTTGACGTGGCCGTTGCCCGACCGATCAGTTCCCCGCAAACTCAACCTATGCCGCGCGAGTTCTCCATCTCCATCCAGGGTCAACCTACCCGCGTACTGGAACAGGGCTCGGACGGTGACCACCCCGCCACCGTGTTCTTCGCTGGTCTAGGCGGCGTGCCCACCTGGTTGCCGTTCCTGGACCGGCTGTCTGCCAAGCGCAAGGTTTTCGTGCCATCGCTTCCAGGATTCCCTGGTGCCGAGCACTTCCGCCACCTCGATACGCTGGTCGATTGGGTGGTTCACGCGGTCGAGTCCATCGAGGCGTTCGGTCGAGCCCCCGTGGATCTGATCGGCAGTTCGGTGGGCGGGACGTTGGCAGCCGAGGTTGCCGTGGTCGCCGAGCACCTGGTCAACCGTCTGGTTCTCATTGCCCCATTGGGCGTGTTCGACCCAGATGAGCCGGGCGAGGCCATTTGGAGACGCTTGCCGGAACCCGATGAGTTGGCCTTCCTGCTGTGCGAGATTCCCGACAATTGGCATGCGGCTTGGGCAAGGCCGCAAGCGGTATCGCCGGTGGATTGGCAGATTGTGCAAACCCGCGCAATGGAGGCTGCGGCGCACCTGCTCGCCCCGAACGGGGACACCGGCGTCACGGCGCGCCTGCCGCGCGTCCGCAATCCAACGCTCCTGGTGCGCGGAGAATGCGACCGGATGATCCCGGCGTCGTATTGCGAACGCATCCATCGGGCACTCGGCGGCCCGGCCCGGGCGGTTGGCATTCCCCGTGCCGGGCACTTGGCAGAACTGGACGCGCCGGATGAACTCGTGCGCGTAATCGTCGCGTTTCTGGAGGAGGAATTGTCGTGATCGAAGCGGTTCTTTGGGACTTCGGTGGTGTTTTCACTTCCAGTCCGTTCGAGGCATTCAATCGCTTCGAAGCCGCGCGCGGCCTGCCGGCGAACTTCATCAGGACGGTCAATTCGACCAATCCGCTTGCCAATGCCTGGGCACGGTTCGAATCGTCGGCGATCGACGTCGAAGCCTTCGACAACGCATTTCGCGAAGAAGCCAAGGTCCTCGGCCACGATGTGGGAGGCAAGGACGTGCTGGCGCTTCTCGCGGGCGAATTCCGCCCGCGGATGGAGCGCGCGTTGGCCGAGTGCAAGGGACACTACAAGTGCCGTGTCCCGCAAGTTTCTGGTGTTTCAGAGTTCGAGAGTGCTTAGGCATCTTTGGCACTCACAAGCGATGCGACCTCCTCGAGGGTGGGGATCGAACTCGCCGCCCCGGCGCGGGTCACCGCCAGGGCACCGGCCGCAGATCCCATCCGCAATGCACGTGCCATCGATTCCCCGCGAATCAGCGCAGCCATCAGGAAGCCGATGAACGCATCGCCGGCTGCCGTCTCGTCAACCGCTTGGACAGGGTACGCGGGCAAGACAATGGCACCGTCCTTCCCGGCATAGACAAGCCCGTCGCCGCCAAGCGTGAGAACGATGTCGGCCACGGGCGCTCGGCCCTTCAGTGCGTCGATGACGCCGGACCAGCGGCCGTGGGCGCCCTGGGCACACCCGGATAGGGCGGCGGCTTCGATCTCGTTGACGATCAACAACTGCACCCTGGACAGGTCGTAGTCCGCCTCGCGCCCGTCCACCGGTGCGACGTTGAAAGCGACTCGGCAGTGTTTGTCGCCAACGGCGCGAAGCACGGTGTCGAGGTCGTTGATCTCGTTTTGCAGCAACAGCCAGTCGTCGGCTTCGACCCGCGCCAAGGCGCTCTCGATGTCGGAAGCCCGGAGCTGGCGGTTGGCACCCCCTGCGATGACGATGGCGTTCTCGCCCGCGTCGTTGACCTGGATCACGGCATGACCGGAGGAACCGTCAGCGACACGTACGACGGCAACGTCCACGCCTTGATCCGCCAAGGTTGCTTTGAGCCACTCGCCATCGTTGCCCACGCAACCGGCGTGAACCACTTCGATGCCGGCACGTGCGGCGGCGATCGACTGGTTGAGGCCCTTGCCCCCGGCGAAGACCTCGTGCGAGGTGCTCGCAACGGTCTGGCCCGGTCCGGCAATGGCAGGAACCCGGTAGACGTTGTCGATGCACATCGAACCGAAATTGACGAGTTTTGGCATGTGGAGGATCCCGAACGTTCGTAGGACCTCAGCATCTTTACACTCGGCGAAGTCTCGAACAATCCGGAGAATGCGGAGGCGTTCCTTCCCGCAGTCCCGTTGAGAAAGAACCTTGCCGACAGTGCGAGGCCCAGCCGATCCTACGGTGAGTCGGCCCGTCAGCAAGGCCAGCGTCAAGTCCGGTAGGAACATTCATCCACGCTATTGAAAAGCCGACGATCCGATAGAATTTCACACTCTGCGTCGCGTTCGCGAACTGTTCGGTTCAAGGGTCGGTATGGCTGTTTCTTTGCTAGAGATCTACATGATCGTCGGGTTCCTCCTGGCCGGGTACTCCGTGGTGGCGAACGACTCGATCCAAACCCTTGGAACGTTCCTCGCGTCCAACGTCCAACGGCCCTGGTGGCTGCTCTGGATGTTCGCCGGCAGCATCCTGCTGGTGGTGATTTTCTACGGTTGGTTTGTCCACGGCGGCGATCCCGCCTACGGTCGCCTGGAGAAGTTCCCGGTTCCGGAGGGTGGGGTATCGTGGATTCACGCCATCCCGCCGTTGGCGCTGCTCATCCTCACCCGCCTGGGCGTACCCGTCAGCACCACGTTTCTCGTGCTGACCGTGTTCGCGGTGACGGGCGGCGAGACGAGCAACCTCGGCGAGATGCTGAAGAAGTCCGGCTTGGGCTACGTGATCGCATTCGTCAGCGCCATCGTGTTGTTCGGCTTGGTGTTCAAGCGCGCCAGCAAGTACTTCCACCGTACCAAGGGACAGGAGCGTCCCACCTACTGGGTGTTCCTCCAATGGGCCTCCACCGGGTTTTTGTGGAGCCAATGGCTCATACAGGATCTCGCCAACATCTTTGTGTATCTGCCCCGCCAACTGCCCCTGTCGTGGCTGATGTTCGGCATCCTCGCCCTGCTCCTCATGCAGGGGTTCATTTTCTACCGGTTCGGCGGCGCAATTCAGAAGATCGTCACCAGCAAGACCGACACCACGGACATCCGGGCTGCGACGATCATCGACCTGATCTACGGCATCGTGCTCTTGGTGTTCAAGGAAATGAACAGCTGGCCGATGAGCACGACCTGGGTGTTCCTCGGCGTGTTGGCGGGACGCGAGTTCGCGCTTTCCTTCTACCTTGCGGATACGAGCACGTCCGGCACGGCGCGCAAGGTGATCTCCGATGCCTTGAAGGCGCTGTCCGGCCTTGTGGTCAGCGTGGCCCTCGCCTTCGGACTCCCTTGGCTCTACACCTTGGTGTTCGCGTAGCGTCGCCGCACACTTGCCCGCAGACTTGTCGCGGGCGGTGGGTTTAGACTGCGGCCATCGACTTCGGGACGGTCTCTTTCAGCCATGCCCAATGCCGCACACGCAGCCGGTCTACCCGAGGGCGAACCTGTCGTCAGCATCCTGGGCTTGGGCTACGTGGGCCTTCCGCTCGCCATCGAGTTCGGCAAGCAGTTCGAGACGCGGGGGTTCGACACCGATCCCCGACGCATCCACGACCTCAACCGGGGACGCGACGTCACCGGTGAGGTCGAGCCGCAGGTGTTCGGCCAGGCAACCCGGCTGACGTACACCGCGGAACTCGCGGACCTCAAGGGCAGCGATGTGTTCATCGTCGCCGTGCCGACCCCCATCGACGCGCACAACCGACCGGACCTTTCCGCCCTGGAAGCCGCGAGCCGCATGGTGGGGAGGGTCATCGAACGCGGAAACGTGGTGGTATACGAGTCCACGGTGTATCCCGGTGCCACCGAGGAAGTCTGCGTGCCCCTGATCGAGGCCGAATCGGGCCTACGCTTCAACCACGGCTTCTTTGCGGGCTACAGCCCCGAACGGATCAATCCCGGCGACAAGACCCACCGGCTGCCCGACATCGTCAAGGTCACCTCCGGATCGACCCCCGAGACGCTCGCATTCGTCGACGCGCTCTACGGGCGCGTCGTCAAGGCCGGAACGTTCCCGGTAGAGAACCTGCGCACCGCGGAGGCGGCGAAGATCATCGAGAATACCCAGCGGGATCTGAACATCGCGCTCATCAACGAGTTCGCGATGATCTTCGAACGCCTGGGGCTCGACACCGACTCGGTGCTACGGGCCGCAGGCACCAAGTGGAACTTCCTGCCCTTCCGCCCTGGCCTCGTGGGCGGTCATTGCATCGGCGTGGATCCCTACTACCTGACGCACAAGGCCGAGGAGGTCGGCCACCACACCGAACTCATTCTCGCCGGTCGGCGGATCAACGACGCCATGGCCGCCTATGTCGCCCATCGCGTGGTCAATCTCATGGACCGGGCAAGCATCCCGGTTGCGGATTCGCGCATTCTCGTCCTTGGGCTCGCGTTCAAGGAGAACTGTCCGGATGTGCGCAATACCAAGGTCGTCGATCTCGTGGAGTCGCTGCGATGCCATCGCGCCGCTGTGGACGTCTACGATCCGTGCGTGTCGACCGCTGGCGTAGAATGCGCCTTCCCGCTGATTGATCAACCAAAATCAGATACTTACGATGCTATCGTGATTGCCGTCGCACACGACGTGTTTCGCGCGCTCGGTCCGGAACGCATCCGCGCGTTCGGCAAGTCCCATGCCGTCGTCTTCGACGTCAAGCACCTTCTGCCGGTCGAGTTCGTCGATGACAGGTTGTAGGCGCCGCCCATGAAGGTCCTGGTTACCGGTGCCGCCGGCTTTATTGGTTCGTTCACCGCCGAGCGACTGGCCCGGCGCGGCGACAGCGTCGTCGGCATCGACAACCTGAACGACTACTACGACCTGAGGCTCAAACGCGACCGCTTGCGCCGTCTGCAGGCCCTGGCAGGTTTCGAGTTCGAGAAGGTCGATATCGCGGTCCGCCCGGCGTGGAACGACGCGTTTCGCCGCCACCGCCCGGACCGTGTCGTCCACCTCGCGGCCCAGGCCGGCGTACGCCACTCCATCGAGAACCCCCATGCCTATGTGGACGCCAACGTGCTCGGTTTCCTGAATGTCCTGGAGGCTGCCCGCGAGGCCGGCCTCGAACACTTGGTGTACGCGTCCACCAGCGCCGTCTACGGCGGCAATACCCGAATGCCCTTCTCCACCGCCGACCATGTCGACCACCCGCTGTCGCTGTACGCGGCAACCAAGAAGTCCAACGAGTTGATGGCCCACGTCTACAGCCACCTGTACGCCATTCCCACCACCGGGCTGCGCTTCTTCACGGTCTACGGACCTTGGGGACGACCGGACATGGCATTGTTCGCGTTCACCCGCAGCATCCTTGCGGGCGAGCCCATTGACGTCTTCAACCACGGCGACCACCGCCGGGACTTCACCTACGTCGACGATATCGTCGAGGGTATCGTCCGCGTGCTCGACCGACCGCCGGTCGGCGATCCGGACTGGAGCGGCGACCGGCCGGACCCGTCATCGTCGTCCGCCCCCTACCGCCTGTACAACATCGGCAACGGCCAACCGGTCGAGCTGCTCCGCTTCATCGAAGTCATCGAGGACGCCCTCGGCCGGCATGCCCGCAAGAACCTCCTGCCGATGCAGCCTGGCGACGTGCCCGAGACCGCCGCCGATGTCGAGCCCCTCGCTGCGGACCTCGACTACCGGCCGGCCACGTCCATCGAGACGGGCGTGGCCCGCTTTGTCGACTGGTATCTCGACTACTACGGAGTCGCCGACCCGGACCACAACCGGCGATGAAGATCCTCGTCACCGGCGGTGCCGGCTACATCGGCAGCCATGCCAGCATCGAACTGCTGGCCGCCGGCCACCACGTGGTGCTGCTCGACAACCTTTCGAACGCATCGCCCGCCGCGGTCCCCGCGATTTGCCGGATCGCGGGCCGCGACGTGCCGTTCGTCGACTGTGACATCCGCGACAGCGACGGGCTCGCGAAGCTCTTTGCCGACAACGACTTCGACGCCGTCTTCCACTTCGCCGCGTTGAAGGCCGTTGGCGAATCCGTGGCACAGCCGTTGCGCTACTACGACAACAACGTCATCGGGTCCATCCGCCTGTTCGATCGCATGGCCGAAGGCGGCGTCAAGACCCTGGTCTACAGTTCGACCGCCGCGGTCTACGGCAATCCCGCCACGACTCCAATCGCCGAAGACTGTCCGACTTCCCCTGCGAGCCCCTATGCGCGTACCAAGTTGATCGGCGAACATCTACTGCGGGAAATGCACCGGGCCGATCCCGAATGGCGCGTCTCGATCCTGCGCTATTTCAACGCGGTGGGCGCCCATCCGAGCGGCGACATCGGCGAGCATCCGAGGGGACCGCCGAACAACCTCCTGCCCTATGTGGCGCAGGTCGCCGCAGGGCGGCGCGAACGCCTGAACGTATTCGGCGACGACTACCCCACTCCCGACGGCACCGGCATTCGCGACTACCTCCACGTGGTCGATCTCGCTCGCGCCCACCTCGCCGCGCTCGGCTACATCACCGGCTTCCCCGGCGTCGCCGTCCACAACCTTGGCACAGGCCAAGGCAGAAGCGTGTTCGAGGTCCTGCGGGCGTTTGAAGCCGCCAGCGGCCGAACCGTGCCCCATCAAGTGGTCGACCGCCGCCCCGGCGACGTCGCGGTCTCCTTCGCCGACCCGACGCGTGCCCGTACCCAACTCGGGTGGACCGCCAACCACGGCTTGGAAGAGACCTGCGAAGATCTCTGGCGTTGGCAATCGAGACACCCGGACGGATTCGGCGAAGGTTGACGCCTCTCGGTTCGCATAGCGGCAATGTGGCGGGTGGTTCATCTACTTGCTTCTTGCGCAGGGGTGGCTGAGCGGTCGAAAGCGCTGGTCTCGAAAACCAGAGAAGAGCGCGCCCCCGCCCAGACGACTGGCCGTGTCCGCGTCGAACTTCAGGGTGGCCTGTCGCCGCAGCATCGCCAACTGCGTGTCGTCGCGGCCTGCCGCCGCAGCCTCTTGTAGGCAACGCCTTCGTAGCTCGGACGGGCGACGGCGCGCCCTACGGGCGCGATAGCGTCGCCCCTGTACCCATTTCCAACGCTCCGTGCCGAAGGCGCCGCCAAGCCCGGCACGGGCGATGTATTCGCGCAGGGTCGACACCTCGAGCAGGTCCGCCACCGGGCCGGCGAAGCCGCAGCAGGTGCTCCATCATGACCGGCAGGCCGAGCAGATGTCTCTAGCCCGCGCCGTAGTTCACGTTCTTCATGGGCGTAGACGATATTCGACGCCGCTGCCGCCGAATATCCGAGATCCGCGCGACCCGCTGTAGGAAATCGCTCATTCGCGCGGGGCCGCCCGTCGGCGGGATGCGCCGAGGCGTCGACGTCGGCGCCAACCGCGTGCTCCGGATCCGCTGCGCCCGCGCGGCCGGTTCGAAGACTACCCGGACGACCGCTTGCGGGTGGCCGCATGAGAAGGTTGGTGTTCACTCACCAAACATCTGTCGTACACCCAGCGAGAACTCGTCCGCTCCTCTTTGCTCGCAGAGCGGTAAGATGCCAGTTGGTTCATCTACCTGCTGCTTGCGGAGGGGTGGCTGAGCGGTCGAAAGCGCTGGTCTTGAAAACCAGAGAAGGGCGACCTTCCCAGGGTTCGAATCCCTGCCCCTCCGCCACCCCTCGAGCCACGCTGTCGAAATGCCCGGGGCTCAGGGTGGCGATCTCTGGTTGTCCTCAAGGGGCGGAGGTCACGCCTTCACGCCTTGAGTCAGTCGCACACAAGGTCCAACATTCGCCAACAGGACTGCTGCAAGGGTTCTCTGACGACCACGATAACAGGTACACCTCGTTCTCGAGTTCTTAATGATCGAG
>JAKZRQ010000233.1:0-11046 GCA_047518105.1 Pseudomonadales bacterium
ACTAGTTTGACCGCGATGTCGATGATCGTGCCGATGGCGGACTGCGCTGGCCGCGCCCTCGCGGGTCTTTTGGCCCCGTGTGTACACGGGGCCAAAATCCTCCGCGATCATCACGGCCCCTGGTGAGAAATGCGGGCTAGGGTGCGAGGCGGGGTGAACGATCAGCACTTCGGAGAGCGGGCAAAGCACGCGGCCCGCTTGCAGGCATCGGAGCAAAAGCGGTCGGAACCGTAGGGCAGGAACCACTCGTTGCACGATTTGCAGCGCTTGGGCGCCGACTTCAATGGTTGCAGAGCACCGATCCGGCGTTCCTCCAAGCGCTCCGCAATGTCGTGATTGCGGTCGGCCATGTCCCGGAACTCCCGGTCGCCGATGTCCATCAGTTCCATGATTTGACCGATTTCCAGGTGCGGCGAGCGCAGCAGCAAAGCAACGGCCGCCTCATCGACGGGAGTTCGAGCGCCTCTGTGGGAACCATCGGTCATGTCGTTCCTCCCGCCTCGTGCCAAGCTGTCGAGCGCAGTCCGCGAACAATGGGAAGCGTCGTGCCCACAATCAAGCTTCTTCGGGACAAGGTCAAGGCCCTCTTCGTTGACACCGACGGACCGCTCACCGATCAAGCTCAAGCTTGGGATGCCTACGGATCCCGTACATCGTCGTTCGGGGCTCGGTCGCCCCTGGTCGTTTCGCTCGTCGCGTCCTTTGGCTCCTGCGGCGCGAAACGCCCCGCCTGGTGCAGCGCGCGTCGCAACAGGAAGTCGATCTGCGCGTTGACGCTACGCAGTTCGTCCCCGGCCCAGCGATTGAGCGCAGCGAGGACCTCCGGATCCGTACGCAGCAGGAACGACTTGCGCGCCATCCCCGAAAGCCCCCCGGCTATTGATAGACGGAGCCGGTGTTCAACACCGGCTGCGTCCCCTTGTCGCTGCAGAGCACCACCAGTAGATTGCTCACCATGGCGGCCTTGCGTTCTTCGTCGAGATCGACAATGCCTCGGCTCGAGAGATTGTCCAGCGCCATTTGCACCATGCTGACGGCACCCTCGACGATCTGTTCCCGGGCTTCGATGATGGCCCCCGCCTGCTGGCGCTGAAGCATGGCCGAGGCAATCTCCGGCGCGTAGGCCAGGTGCGTGATCCGCGCTTCGAGCACCTCGAGGCCCGCCTTGTGCAATCGGCCCTGAATCTCGGTCTTCAACTGGCCCGCGATCTCCTCCGTATTGCCGCGCAGGGAGATCTGCGCCTCGTCACGCGTGTCGTAGGGATGCCGGACCGCCAGGTTGCGGACAGCAGACTCGCTCTGCACGTGCATGAAGTTCACGTAGTCGTCCACCTCGAAGGTGGCCTCCGCAGTGTCAACGACCTTCCAGACCACGACTGCCGCGATCTCGATGGGATTCCCCTCCGAATCGTTCACCTTCGAGCGATCGGTCTCGAAGTTGCGCACCCTGAGCGAGATCCTTCGCTTCGAACAGAACGGATTCGCCCAACGCAGACCTTGATCGCTGACCGTGCCCACGTAGCGGCCGAACAACTGCAACACCCGCGCCTCGTTGGGGTTGACCATGAACAGCCCTATGACCAGGAAGACAAGGATCGGGAACAGGACGACGGCGGCGATGATCGGCAGGGCCGCGCCAGCTACGACACCGACGATGAAAAGCGCGATATCGCCTCCGATCGCCACTAGCAGCACGAGCAGGACAAGGACGCCCGACAGGGCGGTGCGTGGGATCTCCTGGACCATGGTGTTTCCACTGGTTGATATTAGTTGGATATCTTATAGCTATCCAAGAGATAGCAGTCGAGTCACCGCAGCCCGCCTTGACCCGGTCCCATCCAAGGCGTATACCGTTCACTATGAGACGCAGGCAGCCTGTCCGTGCATCGGTGTTGGCGCTGGCGGTCACCTTGGCCGGCATCGCTTGCGCCTGCGCGATCCCGGCGCTTGACGTCGGTGCGGCAGAGCCCACCGCGCACCACGCGAGTCACGGGACACCGGCGAAAGCGGAGTGCGCGCACGCCGACTGCCATGGCGATTGCGGCATCGATGCACTGGTCCCTGACCGGGATGGGTCGCTTGAGTTGCCGAAGACGCAGTTCGACGGTGGCGCCATCGCCGCCTCCTGGCCTGCGACCGTGCTCCCAACGCAGATCCTCTCCCGCCACTCGCCTCCGACACGCCCTTGGCGCGCCGCGGACACACCGATTCGCCGCTTCGACATCCTGCTGAACTAGCGCCTCCTTCGATACGTCGCGGCGCGCCGCGACTCACTCCCGCCACACCGTGGCGGCCCCCCGTATGCGTGGCGGCCGCCATTCCCGTGGCAACCCGCTAGATCATCGCGGCTCGCAAATTCGGCTACCCAACGCCCTGCACGCGAGCGAGTTCCGAGCGATTGCGTCGGAGAAGATCGGAGGAAGGAATGAAGGCATTGAATACGGCTTGGCTGGTGGCGACGCTTGGTGCGTTCCCGGCCGAAGCGGTTGCGCCGGACTACGCAACCCATGGCGACCCAACGCTCGCCGCGTTGATCGCCGAAGCCCTTGAGAGGAACCCGCAGCTTCGGGAAGCCTCGGCGAACTACGCTGCGGCGCGCGAGGTCGTTCCACAGGTGACTGCGTTGCCGGACCCTACCCTCGCAGTCACGGGATACGCGCGATCGCCCCAAACCCGGGTCGGTCCGCAGACCAGCGGGGTCGCACTCACGCAGAGAGTCCCGTGGTTCGGGAAACGGGCGGACCAAGGCGAGTCCGCCACGAAGCAAGCGGCGATTAGCGGCGAGATCCTCAAGCGGCTGCGCGCCGACGTCGTCCGCCAGGTGAAGATCAGCTACTACGACCTCGCGTACCTCGACCGGGCGGTCCGGATCACGACCCAGGAGGAGCAGTTGCTCCACCTCTACGAGTCGCTGGCACGCGCCCAATACGCCCAGGGCATCGGCTTGCAGCAGGCGGTGGTCAAGCGGCAGGCGGAAATCACCCGGGTGCTCAGCCGAGGTCAGGATTTCCTGCGGCAACGCGTGGAGGTCGAGGCCGCGCTGAATGCGCTACGCGACCGGCCGGTGCACCTGCGCCTACCCGAGGTCGGACTCGGCGACCGGCCGGCCGTGCGAATAGACTACGAACGCCTCTATGCGTTGGGAAGGACCACGGCGCCCGAAGCGAAAACCGCTCGGCTGCGCCGGGAGCACGACGAAATCGGCGTCCGCCTGGCGCGCAAGCGCTATTGGCCCGACATGGTTGTCGGCGCCGGTTGGGGAATCGTCGGTCGGCGTCGCGACGAGCCGGGCCGGTCGCAGCCGCCGCCGGACAACGGCAAGGACACGTTCAACGTGAGCTTGGGCATCACCATCCCACTCTACCGCTCCAAGCTCGATGCGGGAGTCCGCGAGGCGAACGCCCGTCTCGCCGGGGCCAACGAGGCGTACCGGAGCACGTTGAACCAAATCGATCTCGCCGTCCGGTCGGCCGGCGCCCGGCTGACGACGATCGACAAGCAAATCGCGTTGTTCAAGAACGCGCTGCTCCCACAAGCGGAACAGGCGCTGCGCTCCACCGAAGAAGCGTACTCGACGGGTACGACGGGCGTCCTCGATCTCCTGGACAGCGAAGAGATCCTGCTCGACGTTCAACTCGGCCTGGCCCGACTCGAAACCGACTACATGAGCGCGTTGGCCGACATGGAACGCGCCATCGGCACTGCTTTCCCGCCGATGACGCCGAGGAGAGAACCATGAGAACCCACACCGTCCTTGCGCTGATCGCCGCTGCGGCCACCGGTGCCGGCGTATCGGCGCTGATCGCCTGGAACCCGTACGGATCGACCCCGGCCGCCAAGCAGACCGGGTCTTCGCATGAAGCGAGCGCCAAGCCCGAAGCACAGGAGATCTACACCTGCGGCATGCACCCCGACGTGATCCGCATAGAGCCTGGACCATGCCCGATCTGCGGCATGAAGCTCGTTCCCAAGAAATCGGGCGCCGAAGATCACGCCGACGATGGCGGCGTACGCGTCGCCCCCAGCTTCCTGCAGAACTTCGGAGTGCGAACGACACTCGTCAAGCGGGGCACGCTGCCGATCTCGGTCCGGACCGTGGGCGTGCTCGCGCACGACGAAGAGAAGCTGGTCTCGGTGAACACCAAGTTCGAGGGTTGGATCGAGAAGGCCTACGTCAACAACGTCGGCGAATCGGTCGAGAAAGGCGACGTGCTGTTCGAAATCTACAGTCCCCAACTCGTCACCACCCAGCGCGAGTATCTCGCCGCCATGGACTACGTGGACCGGCTGGTGGGCAACGGCGCGTACCCGGACGCGGTGGCCCGCGCCGAGTCTCTGCTCGACGCCGCCCGCGAACGCCTGCAGTACTGGGATGTCACCGACGCGCAGATAGAGGCCTTGGAAGCGGCCAAGGAACCCTCCCGCACGGTTCGGTTCTTCTCTCCCGCCGCTGGCTTCATCGTCGACAAGATGGGGGATTCGCTCCCCGGCATGAGGCTCGTACCCGGCATGACGGTGCTCAAGATCGCCGATCATTCGACCCTGTGGGCAAAAGCCGAGTTCTTCGAAGAAGACCTCCGCCACGTCGATGAAGGCAGCCACGCATCCATCGACACGGACGCGTTTCCCGGTCGCCACTGGAATGGCCGGATCCTGTTCTTTCGTTCCGCCGTCAATCCGGAAACGCGCGCCTTGACCGCCTTCGTCAAGGTCGACAACGCAGACCTCGCCCTGCGACCCATGATGTACGTCAACGTCTCCATCCGCGCGCAGGGGATACCCGACGCGGTCATCGTGCCGGCCGAGGCGGTGCTGCACAGCGGCGAGCGGGCGGTGGTCGTCGTCGCCAAGGGCGGTGGCGTGTTCGTGCCACGGGAAGTCACCCTTGGCGTGGTGGCACAGGGCGAGCAGGAGATTGCGTCGGGCCTCGACCCCGGCGAGCAGGTGGTGGTCTCCTCGCAATTCCTCATCGACTCGGAAAGCAATCTCAAGGCTCGGATCGCGCAGATGCTGAAAGGCAACGAAACCGACGAGCCCGCCGACGGCGCGATGGGTCTCCGCCATGACCACTGACCGTCCCACCGCTTCGCCGACCACCCAGCCGAGCAACAAACCGGCGATTGCTCCATCCGAGGTGCCAAGATGCTTGAACGGCTAATCGACTACTCCATCGAGAACCGCTTCCTGGTTGCGCTGGTCACCGTCCTCGTGGCTGCGGTCGGCATCTACTCGCTGTACCGGGCACCGCTCGACGCGATTCCCGACCTCTCCGATGTCCAGGTCATCGTCTACACGGAGTACCCGGGGCAGGCGCCGCGCCTGGTCGAAGACCAGGTGACCTACCCGCTGACCACGCAATTGCTCGGCGCGCCTTTCGCCAAGGTCGTCCGGGGCTATTCGTACTTCGGCTTCTCCTTCGTCACCGTCATCTTCGAGGACGGCACCGACCTCTACTGGGCGCGGTCCCGGGTCCTCGAAACCCTGAGCCATGTCGCCGGGCAATTGCCCAAGGGGGTCGTACCCTCCCTCGGGCCGGACGCCACCGGGGTCGGCTGGGCGTTCATGTACGTGCTCAAGTCCGACCGCCACGACCTGGGCGAACTGCGTTCCCTGCAGGACTGGTTCCTCAAATACGAACTGGCGAGCGTGCCCGGCGTATCGGAAGTCGCCAGCGTGGGCGGCTTCGTTCGGCAGTACCAGGTCACCGTGGACCCCAATCGGCTTCGGGCCTACGGCATTCCCATCTCGAAGATCCGCGCGGCGATCGAGAACAGCAACAGCGACGTGGGCGGTCGCTTGCTCGAGGTCGCGGAAAAGGAGTTCATGATCCGCGGGCTCGGCTACCTGGAATCCGTGGAGGACATTCGCAAGATCGCCCTTGGCGTCGACGTCGACGGCACCCCGATCCTGCTCAAGGACGTGGCACGGGTCGGCGTCGGCCCGGAGATGCGCCGGGGCATCGCCGAGTGGAACGGCGAAGGCGAGACCGTGGGCGGCATCGTCGTCGTGCGTCACGGCGCGGGCACATCGCAGGTGATCCGGGACGTCAAGGCGAAGCTCGACGAGGTGAAGGCCGGCTTGCCGAAGGGTGTCGAGATCGAGGTCGCCTACGACAGAACCGGACTGATCGAACGGTCGGTCGACAACCTGCGGACAAGCCTCGTGCAGCAGTTGCTGATCGTGGGGCTGGTGTCCATGGCATTCCTGTTGCATTTCCGCAGCGGCATGGTCGCCATCGTGACCCTGCCCGTGGGGATTCTGATGGCCTTTCTCGTCATGTCGATGCAGGGCTTGAACGTCAACATCATGTCTCTTGGCGGCATCGCGGTGGCCATCGGAACCATGGTCGATGCGAGCATCGTGATGGTCGAGAACGCGCACCGGCACATCGCCAGGAACGAGGGCCGCCCGCACTGGGAGGTTGTGGCCGAATCCGCCAAGGAGGTGGGACCCACGCTGTTCTTCGCGCTGCTGGTGATCACCGTGTCGTTCCTGCCGGTGTTCACCCTCGAAGCGCAGGAAGGCAGGCTGTTCAAACCACTCGCGTTCGCCAAGACCTACGCCATGGCAGCGGCCGCGTTGCTGGCGGTCACCCTGGTTCCGGTGCTGGTCGGCTACTGGGTTCGCGGCGGGATCTCGGTTGAAGACCGGCATCCGGCGAGCCGCGCCGCAGTGAAGTTCGGTCTCGTCCTGTTCTCGTTCGCCTGGCTCGTGCGACCCGCCCTGAATGCCGTTTTCCGGTTCAAGTTCGTCGTTCTGGGCTTGGTCGGGCTCGCCCTGGCGTTGACGGCCATACCCTTCTCGAGGCTCGGTTCGGAGTTCATGCCGACCCTCTGGGAGGGCGATCTGCTGTACATGCCGACGACGCTGCCGGGCATCTCCATCACCAAGGCGAGCGAGATCCTGCAACAGACGGACCGCATCATCCGCACCTTCCCCGAGGTGGAGAGCGTCTTCGGCAAGATGGGCCGTGCGGAGACCGCCACCGACCCCGCGCCGCTGTCGATGATCGAGACGACCATCATGCTCAAGCCGAAGAGCGAGTGGCGAGACGGCATGACCCCCGAGAAGCTCACCGAGGAGATGAACGCCGCAATCAACGTGCCGGGATTGACCAACGCCTGGACGATGCCGATCAAGACCCGCATCGACATGCTCTCCACCGGCATCAAGACACCCGTCGGCATCAAGATCGCCGGCCCGGATCTCGCCGAACTCGAACGCCTCGGCAAGGCGGTCGAAGCCGTCGTGCGGGAACTGCCGGGCACTCTCGACGCCTACGCCGAGCGCGTGATGGGCGGCAACTACCTCGATGTCCGGATCGATCGCGACGCCATCGCCCGCTACGGCCTCTCGGTTCGCGATGTGCAGGAGGTGGTCCAGACCGCGATCGGCGGCATGAACATCACGACCATCGTCCAGGGCCTCGAGCGGTATCCCGTGAACCTGCGCTACAGCCGCGAATTGCGGGACGATCTTCCCTCGCTGCGCGCGGTGCTGGTGACAACTTCCGAGGGCGCGCAGATTCCCTTGGGGCGCCTGGCCAGCATCGAATACGCCGTCGGCCCGCCGAGCATCAAGAGCGAGGGGGGCAAGCCGAACGCCTGGGTCTACGTCGACATCCACGACATCGACATCGGCAGCTACGTCGATGCCGCCCGGAAGGCCGTCGGCGAACAGGTCTCCCTGCCCGCCGGCTATACCCTCGCCTGGAGCGGTCAGTACGAGTACCTCCAACGGGCGCAGCAGAGGCTGGCGCTGGTCATTCCCGCGACCCTGCTGCTGATTGCGGCCATCGTCTATGTCAGCCGAAAGTCGGCTTTCGAGACCTTCCTGGTTCTGCTCGGCGCACCGTTCGCGGTCACCGGGGCGATTTGGCTGCTCTACGCGCTCGACTACAACCTGAGCATCGCCGTTTGGGTCGGCATCATCGCGCTGGCGGGGCTCTACGCCGAAACCGCGACCGTGCTCTTGCTCTACTTGAACGTCTCGGTGAAGGAATATCGAGAGCGCGGCCTGCTCCGTGATCGCGCTGCGCTGCTCGAAGCGATCAAGGACGCCACCGTGAAGCGGGCCCGGCCGATCCTGATGACCATCGCCACCGACGTGGTCGGGTTGCTGCCGATCCTGTGGAGTACCGGTGCCGGCGCCGATGTCATGAAGCGGATCGCAACGCCCCTGATCGGCGGCGTCGTCACCTCCGGGCTTGTCGTGCTGCTGGTGTACCCCGTCGTCTACTACCTTTGGCACGCACGCGGGGCTGGGCCGGAGGCGGACCCAGGGCACAGCGCAGCGAAGCGCGGGCCCGGCCCTGGGGCGCTCGGACGCTCAACGTCCGCCGACGACATTGCCGTTCGTCCGCCGAACAACCCGGCCGGAGGGGTGCCATCAACAGCCGAACGCCGCCATGGCGTTTGCGAATGACCGCCACCGGGTGTCGGGTATACTCGCTCGCTCATGGCCCTCGAATACCCCTACGATTCCCACCCCGCGCCAGGCACGACGCGCGAAGTCGCGGAGGGTGTGCGCTGGCTGACCATGCCCATGGGCGGGTCGCTGACGCACATCAACCTCTACCTGCTCGAAGACAACGACGGATGACCATGGGGTTCTGGGCGGCACAAGGCAGTTGGCTCGGCGAACAGTTCAGACCATGATGGCCCTCGGCGAAGCCATCACCCACTGCCACCTGCTGATGCACCGCAATCGCCTGCGCCGCGATCTCGGCGAGGACGGCCGCTACCGCTTCCGGTCCATCGATCCGGACCTCGACCGGCGTGCGCATCCCGGTCGGCACGATGCACCGGACGACCAGCCATTCATGGTGTGACACCCATCTTCGGTTTAAAGTCACGCGGCTACAGGCCCGCCAAGACCATCGGTGAGGTCCGCAGAAGGATCGCTGCGGCCACCTACGCCATCCTGAGATGGGGCGACCGGCGGCTCATGGGTGTCGGTGAGGTCCGCCGAAGGATCGCCGCGGCCACGTACGCCATCCTGAGATGGGGTGACCGGCAACCCATGGGTGTGCGCTCCATCATCGGCGTGGTGTTCATGATCGGTGGCGTATTCGGCTTCCTGCCCATCCTCGGTTTCTGGCTGCTGCCGCTAGGCGCCGCGTTCATCGCTTTGGACATCCCCTGGACGCGCCATCGGATTCACGACTGGATGCTGGTGTTGAAAGCGAAGTCGGAGGCCAAGCCGCGACCGTAGGCACGGCCTCGTGGCCTTCAGCGCGCGAACGGGCGCCGTTCACCAACCAAGGCGGGTTCGAAATGGACCCAGCCTCGACCGTCCGGCGAGGGTCGGCAGAAATGGGGCGGCGGCGGATTGCCATACGACTCGGGCAGCCGCGCCGCCTCCCCTTCCTGCTTGCGAAATCCTGACAAGCCGTCCAATGCCAACGAACCCCTCCCTCCGGTCGCCTCGTGAAAATTGTACAAAGGATCCTCATCGGGCCCGTCGTGGCCGAAAATCGCCGCGTACTCGCTCACCATCGCCACCTGTGCTTCGAGCAAGGGATACCTGTCGTTGATCAGGAGAGCTACGGCCGCGCGAAAGTTCTTCTGGGCCGCCGAGTGATTCGGTTCGCGGTGGCCGTGCGCGGCGACGAGATCTTCAATGGAATAGTCGACGACATCCTTGGCCGTGAAAACGGAATGCCCCTCTTCGGTCGTTACGATTCGACCGTTCTCGACGAGCCACTCGCCGTCGGCGGCCACCCAAAGGTCCGGGACCGCACTCGGTGCGACAAAGCCTGCTTGGTACAATTCGATGGGGCTGAAAGGGAAGCGGTTTCCCCCGTTTGAAAACGTCCCGAACGAGCCCGCGCTGTATCGACCGTTGCCATGAACGATCAACTCGGCCCTCGGGAAGCCGCCGAGTTGGCCGTGGGCGCTGCTGAAACCCCAATGATTGGGCACCGCAGTCGCGACCGTGAAGTTGGACCAGGTATGCAGCAATTCGTGGAGCGAGGGCCCATACAACAGAGCTCGGTTGTAGGGGAAGTGGATGACCCCCCGCAGTTTTCCTGCCGAGCCGTAAGTGTTGTCGAAGTATATCTCTCGGCCGATTCCACTCGTATCGTTCATGACCGGTTGGTGAACTCCGACGTAGCTGGATGTGGCTTCATTGAACGAGTTCAGATTCGATAGGAGCAGCAAGAAGTCGAAATCGTCAGTGAACCACTCGTAGAACGCCCGCGAGTAGAATCCAGAGCTTGGGCTCTTACGCGTCAGATCTTCGGTCGCGGACATCACCAGGACGTTGTCGTCTGCCAGGTGCCGTCGACAGGTTGGTCAGATGTCCCGTGGGACTGTCGAGCAGGCTCATCACCAGAATCGTCTCAGTCGATTCCAAACGCAGTTGCCATTTGCCGTCGCCTAGCTCTAGCTCGCCGTCGAAACCCATCCCTCCCGACTCGAGTTCCGACGCCGTGAACGTTCGCGACGCCCCTGCGGGAACCGACACCCGAATCTCGGTCACGGGGGAGCCGCGAAGACTGTCGATGCCGGTGTTCGTGACTTCGGATTCCGCTTCGCCCGGATTGGTGAGCCGAAGCCGGCTTTCCTGGTTGCTGTTGCTCGCCGGATTGAAGACGGCCATCTCGTAGCGGCTTCCGCCGCGCGGGACCACGTCGTGCATGGATGTCAGAAAACCATCGGAGGTGCGGAGATAGGACAAGACCTCGATATCGAACTCGCTCGACAGTTCCATGCGCCAGTTGCCCTCGCCTGAGCCAATGCCCCCAGACAGCCCCTTCGCCTCGTTCCCGAACTCCAGATCGTCGGAGTTGAAGTGCGCCGTCTCGTTGGGCTCCAGTTCAAGCGAAACCGAGCCGTGATCTCGACCGGTGTCGTCGTGCGCGGCCACGACAACCTCGCCGGCTTGGGCGGAGTGGTTGACAACCCGCACGAAGCCCTGGCGGCCCGAACTATCGCCTGCCGCCGGAAACAGCGGCACCGCGACCGTGCCGCCGCGGCGGCTCGACGGCGCCGTGGACAAATTCGTGAGGTGGCCCGTTGGACTCTGCAGCAGGCTCATGAC
>JAKZRQ010000234.1:0-4566 GCA_047518105.1 Pseudomonadales bacterium
CAACTGATGCGGTAGAGCAGGCGTGCGTCGTCTATCGATTGGATGTTCTCCTTGATCGGCGGCGCCACGTGAATGGTCATGAACAGGTCCCAGAGCGTCACGTCGCCGGGCGCATGGGCATGGTCGTAGCGGAACTCGGGCTGCAATACGTGGGCCTCGATCTCTTCCAGAAAAGCCCGCGATGCTTCCGCCGACATCCCTTCGACCTTGAGGGGCAGTTGAAGCGGAGGTCGTGGGCACCAAAGCGGACCATGCAATGATTCGATGCCGGAGCGCGGATTCGTGCGAACCAACGGTACGACCGCCCCTTCGTTCTCGGCATAGGACTGCCTTCGTACCCGAATGCTCGAAAGCCGCGCCCTCTCGGCGCTGGGCAGCGCCGCGAACGCCGCAGCCGTATCGGCGTAGGCTGTCTCGCCGTTGAGGGCAAGTGCCCTGCGCAGACGCATCAATTCGGGGTCGGAATCTTCGAAATACGGATGTTTTGGGAGCCCGTCCAATTGGGGGTCAGGAACCCAGGTGCCACCAGGGGCGTCCCGCGACACGGGTACTTTGTGCACGAGAAACATGGAGACGTGAAGCGGTATCGATTGGTGCTCGATATCCGTGTGCCACGTTGTTCCGCGGGTTAGCGTCGGCCCAGCCATGCGCTTGTCCTGCTGATACGCCCCTCCCTCATAGACGGGAGGTTTGACCGGGGCGCCGTCGCCACCGATGGGCATCAGTTGGGTATCGATCCGGATGCCGTCGTCAAAGGAGGCGTTGGCACAAGCATCCAGCGGGCGAAAAAGGGGGCGAAAAAGGGGGACACCCACTCCTGCCAACGCAGTGCGACCATGGGCCGGCGATGCCCACGGTCTCGGCAGTCTCCGGCAGCACCACCAGCCTGTCGGTCAGCTGGGCCGTCCCGGCCAACGCCGGCAAGCCCGCCATCGCCAGCTACGACGTACAGTACCGCGTAAGCGGCACCGCGGCCTGGACCGACGGCCCGCAGAACGTCACGACCACGAACGCGAACGTTACCAGCCTCGTCGCGGACACGCTCTATGAGGTCCGGGTTCGCGCCACCAACGCGGAAGGCGACTCCGGATGGTCCGCCCCGCCCGTGTCCGGCCGGACCAACGCGCCGACCAACACCGCCCCGACCTCGGCGGACGAACATGTGGAAGCGGACGAGGACACGGACTACACCTTCGAGGCGGACGAGTTCGCCTTCACGGACACGGATACGGGCGACAGCCTCGCGAGCATCAAGATCGTGACGCTGCCGGCATCGGGCACGGGCACGCTCACGCTCTCGGGTACAGTGATCGGGTCGGGGGACCTGCCGAAGACGGTGCTCGCGGCCGAAATCGACGACCTGAAATACTCCCCGCCGGCGAACCTGTACGGGACCGACGTTGCGAGTTTCACCTTCAAGGTGAACGACGGCACGGTCGACAGCGACAACGCCTACACGATGAACATCGACGTGAAAGGGCTGGACGATCCGGCGACGGGCAAGCCACTTTATTGATCTAGGTTCAGCGCCTATAATACGAGCATGACCCCGGAAGACCATAACAATGCATCCGTCAACGCCTCAGACCCAGAGGGTGCACAAGCCATTCAAGAGATACTGAGCGCCGCGGGCATAAATGGTCGTCGCCTGCGATACCTGTTGAGTATGCTCATTGAGCGTCCTATGTCTTTTGACACGCTGGTACGTGAATCCGCGGTAGAGCATCGTACGGCCAGTTCTCTCGTCAATGCTTTGGGCGACGACCTGGTTAGTATGACAGATGGTCGACTGCAGATTGTCCACGAACGTGCTGATCAATACAGGGAACTGATCAACCACCGTCAACTCTTCTCTACTACACCTGACGATCCACTCGGACGATTGCTTGACGCGCATTCCCCTGTTGTTGCGAAGCTGGCCCGGCTTATTGAAAAGGCGCCTGCATCAAGGAAATCACTGGATCATGTATCTGCCACAGCTGAGACCGCAGTGCGCCGTGCGCTATGGTTGGAGTGCACTTTCGATCTCGACAATGCCCGAGTCTTTGTATTGGCGATCACGACCTAACATCCGTTGCAATTGCCGAAGTAAACCCTCGCACCGCGGTCACGGTAGTCGACATTGATGACGATATCCTGGGGTATATCGACTCTATGGGGTACGCATCCATTCGATGTCTGTGGTCCGACTTCCGATACGGGCTCGCTCCGCGCGCCGAAGGATGGGCCGACCTCGTCTGTACCGATCCGCCGTACACACCAGAGGGCGTAAAACTCTTTCTTGGTAGAGGCGTACAGGGGCTACGGAATAGCAAATTGGCGCGGTTAGTAATGGCGTACGGATTCAGCGAGATGCACCCCGTTCTGAGATTGAAAGTTCAACGGGCCGCTGCAAGCCTTCATCTAACGTTCGATACAATATTGCCTAGATTCAACAGCTACCACGGCGCACAAGCCGTGGGCAGTAGAAGCAGCATTTATGTGCTACGACCAACCTCTCGAACTTGGCGTGCTGCCTATACGAAAGGCAAGTCTACGACGAATATCTACACCCACGGATCGCAGTCCATTGAACGAGAGCCGGAAGATGTAACGCCTGAAGTAGAGACAGCGGTCACACGCGCGGCGGCGGCTTCGAACGAGCGTTCGGTCAAGATGGTCGGTGCAGGATGGCCTTCAAAGGGGGCTACTTCACTCAAAGCAGTTCTGTTGGGACAGTTAGGTTCGGCCTCCTGTGTAGCAGTAAATCTCATCAGCGACCCCGGTGGTTGGCTGTTTCGTCTGCTACTCGCCGTTAACGCTACACGCCTCGCTATCCTAGTTTCAAACAACCACCCAGCGATAACTAATGAGAAAGCCCAGAAAAATCTGCAGGCGCTCGTGGCTTCGAAATACAAACTAAAGCTGTGCAGAAGCACGCCGAACTCCCACTATGCCATTGTTGAGGCGGACGTTATTGAAGAAGGGGATCTGGATCTGGCCGAACGGGTGGTCCGCGGCATTCTTGACCGTGCTCACGGAAAGGTACAGAACACTTGGCGAGAGTCGGTGATTCGAGCGGCGAGCACAACCGACAAGGCGCTAACGAAAAACGAGGCGCGCGAACTAATTGAGGCGTCTGGAGTTGCACAGGAGGTCCTCGCCAGCCAACTCCTCGCCCTGCCTCGGGATGCGATTGAGAGTCTCATCCGGCTGATAACTAGATCAGTTCCGGGCGGCGGTAATCACGCTCAGAGTGAACATAAGAACTGACGGGATATCGTGTAGCGCGATGCGAGCAAGGCTAGCCCGGGATCACGGGCACGGCGCAGGTGGGCCAGACGCTGACCGCGCAGGTGGGTACCATCGCGGATCTGGACGGGTTGCCGGACCCCTTTATTTCGCACAGCTTGACCACCATCCAGTGGATCCAGGTTGACGGAACCACCGAGACCGACATTTCGAGCGCGACGAACGAAACCTACACCCTGGCCACCGCCGACGCGGGCAAGAAGATCAAGGTGAAGGTCTCGTTCGAGGACGAAGGCGGCACCGCCGAGGGCCCGCTCACCAGCGACGCCTACCCGGCGAGCGCCACGGTCACCGCCGCACCCGTCACCAACACCGCCCCGGTGTTCAGCCCCCCGAGCGTGTCCCGCAGCATCGCGGAGAACACCGCCGCGGACGTGAACGTCGGCGCCGCGGTAACGGCCACCGACGCCGACGCCGGCGACACCCTCGCCTACACGCTGGGCGGCACTGACATGACCTCCTTCGACATCGTCGGGGACTCCGGGCAGATCCACACCAAAACCGGCGTCAGCTACGATTTCGAGGCCAAGTCCTCCTACACGGTCACGGTCACGGCCTCGGACGGCATCGCCACCGCCGTCGCCACCGTCACCATCAGCATCACCGACGTAGCCGAGCCGCCCGACGCGCCGACGACGCCCTCGGTCTCGGCTGTGGCAGGGAGTACTACCAGGCTGACGGTCTCCTGGGCCGCCCCGGCCAACGCCGGCAGGCCCGCCATCGACAACTACGACGTGCAGTACCGCGTAAGCGGCACCGTGGCCTGGACCGACGGCCCGCAGAACGTCACGACCACGACCTCGAACGTTACCAGCCTCGTCGCGGACACGCTCTATGAGGTACAGGTTCGCGCCACCAACGCCGAAGGCGACTCCGGCTGGTCCGCCCCGCCCGGCTCCGGCCGGACCAACGCGCCGCCCAACACCGCCCCGACCTCGGCGGACGGACATGTGGAAGCGGACGAGGACATGGACTACACGTTCGCCAGCGCCGACTTCGCCTTCACGGACACGGATACGGGCGCCAGCCTCGCGAGCGTCAAGATCGTGACGCTGCCGGCATCGGGCACGGGCACGCTCACGCTCTCGGGTACGACGATCGGGTCGGGGGCCCTGCCGCAGACGGTGCCCGCAGCCAACCTCGGCAACCTGAAATACTCCCCGCCGGCGAACCTGAACGGGCTCGACGTTGCGACCTTCACCTTCAAGGTGAACGACGGCACGGTCGACAGTGACGACGCCTTCACGATAACCGTCGACGTGACGGCGATGAACG
>JAKZRQ010000235.1:0-18077 GCA_047518105.1 Pseudomonadales bacterium
GCCCGCCTCCCTCCGGGAAGGGCGGACCGGATCCAAGCTCCCGAACCGGGGCCGGGATCGTCCGCAAGACCTGTGCTGGAACCGACATGCGCACAAAAATAACGCATGTCGAAGAGCGTTACCAGCACTTCGCGATCGAAACCGCCGAACAGAATAGGGCAAATCTTTTTGACAAGATCGTCACGGGACGACCGAACGCTTACGTGCCGATGGCGGACTGCGCTGGCCGCGCCCTCGCGGGTCTTTTGGCCCCGTGTGTACACAGAGCCAAAATCCTCCGCGATCATCACGGCCCCTGGTGAGAAATACGGGCTAGTGCGGGCCTTGTCAGAGAATCCGGCTTGAACCGGAAAGCAAGCACTCGTAGCCTGCGTTGATGCACAATCCTTTCGTTGTTTCAGCAACTCGCCCGAAGTCATCCGCCGCGACATTTTCAAACGAGACCGGGGCGCCATCATGGCCGAGTGGCGTCAACTTGCCGCCTGTGGGGTCACTAGAATCCTTGAGCATGCCGAATGTTGACACTTGGGTTGTTGCGAACACCGGTGGGCAGCGCTCTTCAACGGCTCGTATTCCGAGACGCGAACGGCTCGTATTCCGAGACGCGAACGGCTCGTATTCCGAGACGCGAACGCGCAGCGAGACGCACTAGCTGCGCTAGGTGGCATTCCCGGACCGCAGATGACCCGGCACCAGCCAGCGTTCGACCTGCTCGAACACGAGTTCAGTCAAGACAGCGAGCAGGGCCGCCGGAAGGGCGCCTTCGAGAATCAGCCGCGTGTCGTTGAGCGCGAGGCCCTTGACGATGGGGTCGCCCAAACCGCCCGCGCCGATGAACGCCGCCAGCGTTGCCGTGCCGATGCAGATGACCGCCGCCGTGCGCACCCCGGCGACGATGCTCGGCATGGCGAGCGGCACGAACACGTGGCGCAGTTCCTCCGAAGGCTTCAGGCCCATCGCCACCGCCACCCGGCGCAGGGTCGGCTCGATGGACGTCAGCGCCGTCACCGCGTTGCGCAGGATCGGCAGCAGCGCATAGAGGAACAGGGCGATCACGGCGGGTAGCCAACCGATGCCCACCAGCGGAATCAACAACGCCAAGAGCGCGATGGAAGGGATGGTCTGCAACAGTCCCGCGACGTAGACCGCGGCCTTCGCGATCCAAGGCACCTTGAAGATCGCGAGTGCGAGCAGTACCGCAACAAGCGTCGCCGGGAGAACCGCTGCCGCAACAAGAAAGAGATGCCGGCCGGTATTCGCGGACAGCCTGGCAACAAGGCTGTTCTGCGCGAACACTTCGTCTTCATCGGCGAGACTTCCCAAGAGCTTCTTGTCGACCAGGTACGCCGCCGCCACCG
Organism: Pseudomonadales bacterium; assembly: GCA_047518105.1. GTDB lineage: Bacteria > Pseudomonadota > Gammaproteobacteria > Pseudomonadales > Azotimanducaceae > VXYL01. The sequence continues at coordinate 1,359 of JAKZRQ010000235.1, forward strand.
AAGCGGTATCTTCACCCCCGACAACGGCTTCGGCGTTCATGTTCCGCATCTCGGCCTCGTCGAGCGTACCCCCGACGCGACGAACAACCGCCTTCGCGCGGGAGTCCAAGTCGATGCGAGCCAGGGGCACGGCCAGGTACACGGGGAAGAAGCCCAGGTCGTCCGCGAGCACCGTCAGTTCGTAGCGGTTCAGTTCGCCATCCGTGGAGTACGCATCGGTGAGGTCGATGGCCCCGTCGGCGATGGCCTGGTAGGCGAGCGCATGTTCGATGCCGTCCGGCACCGGCTCGATGCCGTAGAGGCGCTGCAAGCCGGGCCAGCCGTCGGGTCGTTCGAGGAATTCGTGGGAGACCGCCATGCGCAGATCCTCATGTCCCGGAAGGTCCGAGATCTTGGCGAGTCCCCTTGCCGACGCGGCTTCCTTCGCCACCGCCAGCGCGTAGGTGTTGTTGAAGCCGAAGTCGTCGAGCATCTCGACGTCGTCGGGTGCGAGGGCCGCGGCAAGCCGTTCCCGGGTCGGTTCGCCGTCGATGTCCTTGATCGCCTCGGCGATGGTGCCCGTGTAGTCGACATAGACATCCACATCGCCGGCTACCAGCGCGTCGTAGCAGATCTTGGTGCCGCCGAGGCCGAGCTTCCGGTCGACGGCGAATCCCTCGCTCTCGAGAAGCTGCGCGACCGCCTCGCCCAGGATGTACGCCTCGGTGAAGTTCTTGCTTGCCACCACGATCGGGCGTTCGGCCGCCGTTGCGAGACCCGCTGCGGCGGCGACGGCGAGCACTGCCGCGCGGCCAACTGCCCCATGGGCGTTCATGCCCCCGACTCCAGCAACCGCCGCACCAGACCGCTGACGGGCGAGGACACCACTTCGTCGACGTCGCCCGCCTGCATCACGCCGCCGTTGCCCATGACCACGAGATAGTCCGCCAACCGCCGCGCCTCGCGGATGTCGTGGGTGACAAGCACCGTGCTGACCTGCTCGTGCTCGCGCAAGCTCTCGAACTGTCGATAGATGTCCACGCGGGTGATCGGATCGATGGCGGAGAACGGCTCGTCGAGCAGGAGCATGTGGGGCTTGAGCATCATGGCCCGGCACAGTCCGGCACGGTGCTGCTGGCCGCCGGACAACTGGTGCGGGTAGCGCTCGTCGAGGTCGCGGGTCAAGCCGACAAGCTCGAAGAGTTCGCCCAAGCGCGCTTCGATGTCGTCTTCGGTCCATCGTTCAAGCCGCGCAACCAGCGAGACGTTCTCGCGAAGCGTCAGGTGAGGGAACAGACCGGCCCCCTGAACGGCGTAGCCGATGCGTCGGCGGAAAGCCGTGAGGCCGGTGTCGGGGACCGGGTCACCCATGACTTCAAGGCGGCCCTCGTCGGGACGAAGGACGGCGTTCACGAGTTGCAGGAGAGTGGTCTTGCCGCAGCCGCTCTCGCCGACGATGGCGCTGGTCCGCTCCGCCGGCAGGGCGAGATCAATGCCGCGGAACACCCAGTCGTCGAAGCGTTTGCCGGCGTTCTCGAACACCACGGCGGCATCCGGCGACCCGCTCACGGCACGGGTTCGTAGGCAGCGAGTTCTTCGAGGAGTCCGCAGCGCGCCGGGTCGCTCTCGGCGGCAAGCAGATCGTCCACTTGGCGGCGGAAGTCCGCAAGTGACGGTCGCCGCCCGCAACCCTGGTCGAGACAGCGACGAACGTGGGCGAGCCACCGGTCCTGCTCGGCGGTGTCCAGTTCGTCGCCCCGCACTCGCGCCTTGAGGCGCTCGGCCAGAACCTTGAGGCGGTCGTCGCGGGGTCGGAAATCCGGCCAAGGTTCGCCTTTTGCAAGCGTTCGGCCGAGGCGCCTCATCGCGAACCGATCCGGATCCTTGAAGAAGCCGTCGTAAAGGGCGAACTCCGCATCCTCCGCCGGCGGCCGGTCTTCGTCGCGCCGGTAGACGTCGGCAATCTTGGCCGCGAGCTCCGGCAGCTTGGCCGCAAGAGCTTGGCGACGACGCTCGGCTTCGCCCAGATCGAATTGCAGCCGCGCCGCGTCCGCATCGCGCACCACGTTGATGGGCGCGAGGAACGGACAGCGGTTCATGACGACGACCATGAGCGGCGGACGCTCCTCGCCCTCGGCGAGTTCTTCGGCAAACAATCGCTCCGCAATCTCAGCCGCGCCGAGGTCGATGAGCGGCGTTACGTCCCGGGACAGGTCGGCGACGATTACCCGAGTATCTATTTCCGGATGCATGGCCACGGACACGATGGGCGCTGCGCAGAAGCGCTTGTTGGGAAAACGGCTCGACACATGGACGTTGAGCTTCCCGCCCAGGGGTAGCAACGATGCGCCGGCCGCATTGCGGAAACGACGGCCGAGGGCGTAGTCCCAGAGCTTTGGCTGCGCGGCCCGGATGATCCGCGCAAGGTCGATGGTGGCGTTGACGTCCGCCAGGGCGTCGTGGGCGAAGGCGTGCGAGATGCCGTTGTCGGCGCAGAGACGTTCCAGGCCGAAGGTGACCACGCCCTCCTCTTCGGGCCACGAAATGCCCTCCGGTCGCAAGGCGCAGATGGCGCGCACCAGATCGATCAGGTCCCAGCGCGAGTTGCCTTCCTGCCATTCCCGGGCGTAAGGGTCCATGAGGTTGCGGTACAGGGCGTAGCGTAGGAATTCGTCGTCGAAGCGCAGGTTGTTGTAGCCGGCAACGCAGGTGCCCGGCTGGCGCATGATCGCATCGATCCGTTGAATCGCGTGCCACTCGTCGACGCCCTCGGCATTGGCACGTTGGGGCGTGATGCCGGTAACCAGGCAAGCCTGTGGGCTCGGCAAGACATCGGGACCGAGTCGGACGTAGGTGACATAGGGCTCCTCGACGACGTTCAGCTCGGCATCCGTGCGGGAACCGGCGAACTGCACGATACGGTCGCTGGCCGGGTGGGTGCCGGATGTCTCGAGGTCGTACCAGTAGAAGCTCCCTGGCGACCGCTGCGATTTGCCGTTCGTCACGCTTCCCATCCCCTACCCGATCGGGCAACCTTGCGCCAAGTCGCCCAAGACGAATCCCCCGTGACGGAATCCATCCGCGCCAAAGTCGCGACGTTGATTCTCGGCCCGCTGGCTGCCGCGGGGGCAGGTCTGATACTCGCCGACAACGGCTTCTCGGTTGAGGCTTCGATCACCCTCGGCATCACTGTTCTGTGCGTGATCTGGTGGATATTCGAGACCTTGCCGATCCCGGTCACCTCGATCGTACCCCTGGCCGTGTTTCCGATGCTCGGCGTACTGACCATGCAGAAGACTTCGGCATCCTACGGTCATCCCCTCGTGCTGTTGCTGCTCGGCGGCTTCATCCTGTCCACCGCCATGGAGAAGAGCGGCGCCCACCGTCGGCTCGCCCTGACCATGGTACGGCTTTTCGGCGGCTCCGGCAGCGACTCCGGCGCGCCAAGTTCGCGTCGGGGCTACCTCACCCCGGGTCGGCGCCTGGTGTTCGGCTTCATGGCGGCTTCGGCGCTGCTTTCCATGTGGATCTCGAACACCGCCACCACGCTGATGCTGCTGCCCGTCGCACTGGCGGTTCTCGAGCGCTCCGAAGACCCGGACCTGCCCATTCCCCTGCTGCTTGGGATCGCCTACGGCGCCAGCGTCGGCGGCATCGGCACACCCATCGGGACGCCGCCGAACGTGGTCTTCATGGGCATCTACCAAGAGACCGTAGGCGAGGCCATCGGCTTCCTGGAATGGATGTCCTGGGCGATTCCGGTGGTGCTCGTGCTGCTCCCCATCGTCGCGCTCTGGCTCACTCGACGACTTGGCAGTACCGCGCATGCCGAGGTGCTGACGCTCCCGGAAGTCGGCGCATGGTCCACCGAGGAGCGTCGCGTGCTCGCCGTGTTCGGTCTGACGGCGCTCGCGTGGGTGACACGGACGGAACCCTTCGGCGGTTGGTCGGGGCTATTGAACGTGCCCTACACCCACGACTCGACCGTAGCCCTGCTCGCCGTCGTCGCGATGTTCGTCGTGCCCAACGGCAAAGGCGGTCGTCTGCTCGACTGGGAGACGGCGGCCAGGATTCCCTGGGGGATGCTGATCCTGTTCGGGGCGGGCATCTCCATCGCCGCCGCGTTCGGCGCCAGCGGGCTGTCCGAGGCCATCGGCAATGCGCTGTCCGGCTTGGCCGCCTGGCCGATCGTAGTGGTGCTGATCGGCATCTGCCTCGCCGTGACCTTCCTCACCGAGACCACGAGCAACACCGCGACCACCACGTTGTTGATGCCGATTCTCGCCGCTGCCGCCATCGGCGCCGCCATCGACCCGCGCCTGTTGATGATCCCGGCCGCCATGAGCGCGAGCTGCGCCTTCATGCTGCCGGTCGCCACACCGCCCAACGTGGTCGTCTTCTCCACCGAGCGCATTCCCCTGCCCCGCATGGCGCGGGAGGGGCTGGCGCTCAACTTCATCGGCGCGGCGGTGATCTCGATGCTGTGCTATCTATTGATCGCGTAGCTGATCGCATAGCTGATCGCAAAGCTGTTCGCATAGCTGTTCGCGTAGCCGCCTGCGCCGTCCGCAGGGTCGGCCAAGACCCATCCGACGCCGCGCGAACGGCCCCACGGTGTCGACGCTCACCGCCGCACGACGTCGATGTTGCCGTCGTGCTCGGCATATTCCGAGACGCGAACGCGTAGCGAGATGCACCAGGCCACCACCACCATTGGCAGTCGGTCCGCGTCGCGCCGGCGGTTGGCGATGCAATATCCGACAGACTGCTACGATACCCACTGTCGCGGCACAAGGAGCACAGCATGGAGCATGACCGGCTATTCGACGGCGAGATCAAGCGAACGGCATAGGCGTCCACGCCGTCTTGGGCCGTCAAACCGTCGCAACTCAAGCAGAGACCGAATATCGTGATGATCGTGCTCGACGAGGTCGGGTATTCGCAGCTCGGCGCCTACGGCGCCGATATCGACACTCCTGCCTTGGACAGTCTGGCGGAGGACGGCCTGCGCTACGCCAACTTCCATGTCACACCGCTTTGTTCGCCGACCCGCACGTGCCTGCTCACCGGCCGCAATCATCACAGCGTGGGCATGGGCCGGGTTGCGGAAATGGTCAACGGCTTCCCCAATACCCGCGGTTTCGTCTCGAGGGAGGCCGCGAACCTGGCGGAGATGCTCCGTCCGCACGGCTACCAGACGCTGGCTTCCGGCAAGTGGCACTTGGCCTCCATCAACGAAACCAGTCCGGCCGGGCCCTACGACCACTGGCCGCTGCAACGCGGCTTCGACCGCTTCTACGGCTTCCTCGCCGGCGAGACCAACCAGTGGAATCCGGAACTGATCCTCGGCAACGAGCGCATTGCACCGCCCGACGACGACAACTACCACCTTTCGCAAGGCATCGTCGATCAGGCTTGCATGTGGTTGCGCCAGCTTGCGTCCGCCGACCCGGACCAACCGTTCTTCCTCTACGTGGCGTTCGCCGCAGGACACTCGCCCCACCACGTGCCGCGCGCCTATGCCGACAAGTACAAAGGCCGGTTCGACGACGGCTGGGACGCGGCCCGGGAGCGAACCCTGGAACGCCAACGCGCGTCGGGCCTGCTGCCGAAAGACCAACGGCTAGCGCCGCGCAATCCCGGCGCGCAGGTATGGGATGAGCTCGATGCCGACGAACAGAGACTGGCCGCCCGATTCGAGGAGGTCTTCGCCGGCTTCCTCGACCACACCGATGAGCAGATCGGACGCTTGCTGGACCAGATCGATGCACTCCGCAAACGCGACGACACCATCGTGCTGGCCATCTCCGACAACGGCGCAAGCCCGGAAGGCGGACCGCACGGCACCTACGACCACCAGCGGTCGCGCAACGGCTTCGGCAGCAGCGTCGAAGAAAACCTGGCCCGCCTGGACGACATGGGCGGCCCGCTGACCTACAACCACTACCCCGTCGGCTGGGCCATGGCCGGCAACACGCCGTTCAAACGCTACAAGGCGAGTACCTACGCCGGCGGCGTCCGCGCTCCGCTGCTGATTCGCTGGCCCAACGGCATCCGCGCCAAGGGCGAGACAAGACGGCAGTTCCATCACGTGGTCGACATCACGCCGACACTTTTGGACCTCCTCGGCGTACCGCTGCCGAGCCACGTCAACGGGGTGGAACAGATCCCCCTGCATGGGACTTCCATGGCGCACACGCTGAACGACAACGAGGCGGACACCCGCAAGACGATCCAGTACTTCGAGACCATCGGACAGCGCGCCATCTGGCACGAAGGATGGAAAGCCGTGACCCTCCACCGCCGTGGCACGAACTTCGACGACGATGTCTGGGAACTCTACCACCTCGATGTCGACTTAGCAGAAATCAATAACTTAGCTGGCAAACATCCTGAAAAATTGAAGAAATTCGTCAACCTTTGGTGGCAGGAAGCGGAACGCTGCGGCGTCCTGCCCCTGGACGACCTGACCGGGAGGCGGGGCGTCGGCTGGTGGCCGGAACCGAAGGACCGCTGGGTGCTCTACCAGGACGCGGTGCTGCCGCACTTCTTCCGGGCCGGACCGCGCGTACGCGGCGTTTCCCACCGGATCACGGCGAGGATCCACCGGCACGCCACCACCGACCAGGGAACGATCATTGCCGACGGCGGACGTTTCGGCGGCTGGAGCGTCTTCGTTCTCGGCCACCGGTTGCACTACACGACCAACAACTTCGGCCAACGATGTCGGGTGTCGTCTCCCGTGGCGATCCCGCCGGGTCCCGTGACCCTGCGCGCCGACGTGGTCAAAACCGGGACGGACGAAGGACGCGTGCGATTCCATGTTGACGATCAACCTGCCGGCGGCGGCGTCCTGGCGCCGTTCCGCTACCACAACTTCGTCAACGAACCCCTCGATGTCGGGCGCGATAGCCAGACGCCCGTGGACGATGCCTACGCGTCGCCGTTTGTCTTCGAAGGCACAATCGTCGATGTCGTGATCGAAGCGTTCGGCACCGAGGTGGTCGATCAGGAAACGCTGCTCGAAGAGCTGATGGCCAGTCAGTAGGCCCTCGCGGCCTGTACGCCAGTCGTGACCGGAATGCCGTCACCGCCCATGAGATGGCCGATCATCGCCGTTGGCGTCGCGTGCTTGGCGCCGTGCGGTTGCGAACCATCCAGACAAGTCGAGGGCGGGTTTGTCGACGTGGCGCCCCGGCTCGGCCTCGACTTCCAGCATGCCTCCGGGGTCGAAGGCGATTTCCTCTTGCCGGAGGTCATGGGTTCCGGGGCGGCGCTGTTCGACTACGACCACGATGGCGACCTGGATGTCTATCTCGTCAACGCCGGGTCGGCGCCTGCCGCCGCCAACCGCCTGTTCCGCCAACGCCAGGACGGCACCTTCGTCGATGCCACCGAAGAATCGGCTCTCGGCGACGACGGCTACGGCATGGGAGCGGCCCTCGGCGACATCGACGTGCTGGTCACCAACTACGGTGCCAACCAGCTGTATCGGAACAACGGCGACGGAACCTTCTCGAACATCTCGTCGATTGTTGGCATCGAGGGTTCGCGCTGGTCCACGTCGGCGGCGTTCTGCGACATCGACGCCGACGGTCTCCTGGATCTCTACGTCGCGAACTACGTCACCAACGAACCGCCCTTCGCGTGCGCGAGCGCGGCACCGGCAAGCCGGACTACTGCGGCCCGAACGCCTACCGTGGCGTCTCCGACCGCTTGTACCGCAATGACGGCGGCACGTTTGCCGACATCAGTGCGGCAAGCGGCATCGCTCAAACGGCGCACAATGGCTTGGGGGTCGTCTGTTTGGACTTCAACGGCGATCAACAAAGCGACTTTCTCGTCGCCAACGACGGCGAACGGAATCAGCTCTGGATCAACCAGGGCGATGGCACGTTCATCGACCGCGGGGTGTGGTTCGGCGTCGCGACCAACATCGCCGGCGAAACCGAAGCCAGCATGGGGATCGCCATTGGAGATGTGAACGGCGACCTTCGATTGGACGCCCTCCTCACCCACTTGGACGGCGAGACAAACACGCTGTATCTCGCCGACGGGACGGGCACCCTCATGGACGCCTCCGCCTCGTCCGGCGTTGGCTTCCCAAGCGTTGCCTACACGGGTTTCGGCACCGCGCTCGCCGACCTCGACCAGGATGCCGACCTCGACCTTGCCGTGGCCAACGGCAAGGTGCGACGCGGCGACCACTCTCCTGCGGTCCCAGGCGGCGAAACGCCGCTCGCAGTGTTCGAGCGTCTCTATGCCGAGCCGAACCTGATCATGCGCAACGACGGCGGAGGCTGGTTCGAGAACGATTGCGCAAATGCCGCCCAATTCTGCAGCGACGCGGTAAGCCGCGGTTTGCTGTCGGCAGACGTGGACAGCGACGGCGACCTCGACCTCCTGGTGACGAACGCCAACGGATCCGTGCGGCTATACCGCAACGACATCCCCGGCAAAGGCGCTTGGCTCAAGCTCGACGTTGTCGATCCCGCCTTGAACCGCAACGCCATCGGCGCGTTGGCAAGCATTCGCCTGGGCGAGAAGTGGCAGGTGCGGCCCGTCGTTCACACCACCAGCTACCTGTCGAGCGCCGACGCAACGGTCCACTTCGGACTTGGGCCCGCCCGCAGCGTCGACGAGATCGCGGTAACGTGGCCGGACGGCACCCGCGAACGTTTCCCCGGCGGTGCGGCGAATCGGTCAATGGTGATCCGCAAGGGCACCGGAACCGTCGACGGCACTTGAGCATGGTCCGCGCGCGCCGAAGAATCGCAACGCTGGTGCTTGTCGCCGCCTTGGCGGGGTGCGCGGAACCGACGCCGGACCCCGATATTCCATCCGTCGACATGAGTGCCATGGAAGGGCCTGTCCGAACGCTGATCGAGGCGGTCACGCGCAATCTCGAGGGCGCTCGGGATTCCGCCGCCTGGGGCGGACTCGGCCGGGTATATCACGCCCACGACCTCTATCGCCCGGCACTCGCCTGCTACGACAAGGCGATGCAACTCGAGCCTGGCAACTTCCAATGGTCCTACCTTGCAGCCCATGCCATCTCGGAATACGACAAGTCCGCCGCAGACTCCTACTTCGGCAAAGCACGCGCGCTGGCACCGACCGACCATGTCCTGCTCGTCGCCCACGGCAACCTGCTCGCCCAACTGAACCGCCACGATGCCGCCACACGAGCATTCCGTACCGCGCTCGAAGCCAACGGGAAGTCGAGCTTCGCGCGCGTTGGCCTAGCCCGCATTTCTCACCAGGCCGCTTGTCGGCGTCAAAAAGCTCTTGGGTTTCACTAGTTTGACCCCGATGTCGATGATCGTGCCGATGGCGGACTGCGCTGGCCGCGCCCTCGCGGGTCTTTTGGCCCCGTGTACACACGGCCCCTGGTGAGAAATGCGGGCTAGCGCGCCAGTCGCTCCTTCGCGGCGATCTGGCGAGCGCCCGTACACTGCTTGAACAGGCCCGCGAACTGGCCCCGTCCGATGGCGGCATCCACCCCCTGCTAACCCGCGTCTACGCCCAGCTCGGCGAATCCGAGCTGGCGTCTCGATCGGAACTGCTCGCCCGCGTGCACGACAAGCCGTTACAGCCCCGCGACCCGGTGATCGGGACGATGCGAGCGCTCGCCGTGAATTCCCACGACCACGCCGCCAAGGGCGCCCGGCTCGCCGAGCAGGGCAACTTGCCCGCTGCCGAGACGTGGTTGCGAAGAGTGCTGGCGATCCGTCCCGGTACGCCCACCGACTTCGGCGATCTGGCGACGGTGCTTTCCCGCCAGGGAAGGCATCGCGAAGCCATGGCGTTCTTCGCCAAGGGGCTCGCCGAGAACCCGGAGGATGTGGTCCTGCTCGGCCACCAAGGTCTGACCCAGATGCAAATGGGCGAGGTCGACGCCGCGGAGGAATCGCTCACCCGCGCGGTGCGTCTCGATCCAGCCTATGCCGAGGCACAGTTCAACCTGGGTGTCCTACGCTACGGTCGATGCCAGCACCGGGACGCCATTGCCCGTTTCGAACGGACGCTGGCCCTGGATCCGGGCTTCACCGACGCCCATCTCAACCTCGGGAGCACACACGCGGCCCTTGGAGAATTCGAAGCGGCCATAGGTCGCTAGTGCTCTGTCAACCCGACAACGCCGCGCTGATCCACAACATCGCGCTGGCCAACGCCCGCCTGGGTAGGCTGGACACGGCGATCGCCGAGTTCCGGCGGGCCATCGCGCTTGACCCGGACAACGCGGCGAGTCGTCGCGAGCTGGCGCGACTGAACCGAAACCGCGGTCAGCCCGAGGCACCCTCTTTCGCGAGATAACCCGCGAGCTTGCGCGCCACGGCCTTCGGCGATCCCGTGCGCCGGGCAAGCAGGGCGTAGAACGAAGGCACGACGAAAAGCGTCAGAAACGTGGCCAACGACACCCCGGAGAACACGACGAGGCCGAGAACGGTTCGGCTTTCCGATCCGGCGCCGGTGGCGAGTATCAGCGGGATTGCGCCCATTACCGTGGAGATCGTGGTCATGACGACGGGGCGCAGGCGAATCGCCGACGCTTCTACGATGGCGTCCTCGAAGGACCGCCCGGCATCGCGCATCTGGTTGATGAACTCGACGATCAGCACGCCGTTCTTGGCAGCGATGCCGATCAGCATGACGATGCCGATCTGGCTGTAGATGTTGACCGACGAACCGGTCAGGTAGAGTCCAAGTAGCGCACCGGTCACGGCCAAGGGAACCGTGACGAGAATAACGAAGGGATGCACGAAACTCTCGAACTGGGCAGCGAGGACCAGGAAGACGACGAGCAACGCCAAGCCGAAGGTGAAGGCCAAGCTGCCGCTCGCTTCCTTGTACTCCAACGACTCCCCCTGGTAGTCGACCCGAGCCTGGTCGGGAAACGATTCGCGGACGACCTGCTCGAGAAAGTCCAGCGCGTCGCCAAGCGCGATGCCCGGCGCGAGGCTCGCCGAGATGGTCAACGACCGCAGCCGGTTGTAGCGGTTCAGCGTACCCGGGCCGGCACGCTCGTCGACGCGGATGAGGTTGGCCAGCGGTATGAGTTCGCCGCTCGAATCCGAGCGCACGTTGATGTTGGCAAGATCCTCCGCGGATGCCCGCTGATCGTCCCGGGCCTGCAGGATGACGTCGTATTCCTCGCCATCCTTGACGTAGGTCGTGATGCGCTGTTCGCTCATCATCGCCGACAACGTTCGGCCGATGTTCTGGACGGAAACTCCCAGGGCGGCGGCACGGTTCTTGTCGATGCGCACGACCGCCTGGGGTTGCGTCTCCTTCAAGTCGCTGTCGAGACGAGTCAGGCCGGGGAACTCGCGCGCGCGCTCGACGATCACGTCGCGCCATTCGGCCAAGGTCTCGTAGTTCGGCCCGCCAAGAACGAATTGCACCGGTTGGCCCCCGCCCTTGCGCGACAAGCCAGAGCGCACGAAGGCGAATGCCCGCACGTCGGGAACGGTCTGCCATGCCGCAGTCGCCCGCTCGGCCGCTTCCTTGGTGGTGACCGTGCGCTCCTCCCAGGGCTTCATCACCACCATGATCACGCCGCTGTTGGAGGCGTTGCCGCCCCAGCCCGGGACAGCCATCACCACGACCTGAGCGATGCCTTCTTCGATCATCTGCCTGGCCGGCAACTCGAGCTTGAGCGCCTCGCGCTGCATCCGCTCGATACCCATGCCCTCCGGGCCGGAGAACATCGCCATGAACGCCCCCTGGTCCTCCTCCGGGACGTACTCCTTCGGCACCACGTCAAACAGGAAGTACGCTCCTCCCATGGTCGCCCCGGCGACCAGCACGGCGGTCCACGGGTGTCGGATCAGCACGCGAAGCGTCGCGGCATAGCCGCGTCGCAACTTCGAGAACCCGGAGTCGATCCATCGCGACACGCGGTTCTCGCGGCCCGTCGCACGCAGCAGCTTGGAACACATCACCGGCGTCAACGACAACGCGAGGACACTCGAGAACACCACGGCGGCGGCGATGGTCACCGCCAATTCACCGAAAATCACGCCGATGTTGTCGGTGAGAAACATGATCGGCGTGAACACCGCCACCAGGACGGCGGTCGTGGCGATGACGGCGAAGGCGACTTGCCGCGTTCCCTTGTAGGCCGCGACCAGCGGCGTTTCGCCCTCCTCGATGCGCCGGTGAATGTTCTCCAGCACGACGATGGCATCGTCCACCACCAAGCCGATGGACAGCACGAGGGCCAAGAGCGTGATCAGGTTCACCGTGAAGCCGAACGCCGCCAGCGCGATGAACGCGGAGACCAGGCAGACCGGAATCGTGACCACCGGGATGGCCATGGTCCTGAGCGAACCGAGGAAGACGAGGATCACCAGGCTCACCAGCACGGTGGTTATCGCGATGGTCCGGTAGACCGAGTTGATCGCCGCGCGGATGAAGACCGAGTCGTCGGATCCGGTGGACAGCTTCATGTGTTCCGGAATGGCCGTGTTGACCTTCTCGATCTCGGCCTTGACCTGTTCCAGCGTTGCCAGCGTGTTGGCGGTCGACTGCTTGATGATGCCGATGCTGACCGTGGGCAGACCGTTGGCGCGGTAGATCGACCGGTGGTCCTGGGGTGCGACAGCAACGGTCGCGACCTCGCCCAAACGGACCAGGTGGCCGTCTGCACCACGGGCAATGACCATCTCCCGAAAGTCCTTGGCAGACTCGTAGCCACGGGCTATCCGTACCGTCAACTCCCGATCCACGGTCTCGATGCGTCCCGCCGGCAGTTCCAGGTTCTCCCTTCGCAGCGCCGACTCGATGTCGCTGACGGTGAGATTTCGGGCAGTCAACGCAAGCCGGTCGACCCAGACCCGCATCGCGGGTCTGGCCCCGAAGACGCCGGCATTGGCCACCCCGGGGATCGCTGCGAAGCGATCGGCGATGTAGCGCTCGGTATAGTCGGTGAGTTCCATGCGGTTCAACACCGAACTCACGACGTTGATGTACATCGCCGGACGGGCGTCGGAGTCCTGCTTGCGCACCTCGGGCGGACGCACATCTTCGGGCAGGGCGCGCATCACCCGCGAGACGCGGTCGCGCACATCGTTGGCGGCGGAATCGATGTCGCGGTCGAGATCGAACTCCAGGTTGATGGACGATGCGCCGTCGCGACTCGACGAACGCACCGCGTTGACGCCTTCGATGCCGCTGATCTGATCCTCGATCACCGTCGTGATGCGGCTCTCCACCACATCGGCCGAGGCGCCCGGATAGGCGGTCCTGATGGAAACTACCGGCGGCGTGACGTCCGGGTATTCGCGCAGCGGCAGCACCTTGAAGGAGAGGATGCCGAAAGCCACCAACGTCAGGCTGATGACGGTGGCGAACACCGGCCGCTTGACGGATGTATCAGATAGCCACATGGGAAAGCTCCAGGCGCGCTGCATGTGGCAGCGCTTCGCGAGGGCGCGCATTCCCAAACGCGCCCGCAGGGCGCGCATTCTCCCGGCCTCGTTCAAAACGCAACCCAACTTTCAACATTCGGCGCGCTCGAGGATTCTAGGGTTCCGGAGACGCCGCGACTTGCACGGCGCTGCCATTGCGAACCTTCATGATCCCTTCGGTGACCACCTGCTGACCCACCATCAAGCCCGACCGCGCCTCGGCCCAACCGTCGCGGCGGATGCCGAGGTCGATTCTCGTCATCCTGGCCAGTCCATCCGTGACCGTGAAGACCGAGGTCTCCATTCCCCGCTGCAGCAACGCCGTCTCCGGCACCATGAGCGCATCGCGGCTTGCGGTTTCCAACCTGACCGACATCAACATGCCCGGCCGCAGCAGGCAATCGGGGTTGTCGATATGGGCTCGCACCGGTACCGCCCGAGTCACCGGATTGACGCGCGAACCCACCGTTCGGACCGTTGCATCGAAGGACCGCCCCGGAAACGCCGCGCTCCCGGCAGTGAGATCGAGTCCCGGATGAACGACGCCCAAATAGACCTCCGGGATCGCGAAGTCGAGCTTGATGACCGAGATGTCGTCCAGGGTCGTGATCGCGGTGCCCGGGGTGATCAGAGTCCCCGCGCTCACCTCCCGGAACCCGAGCAGCCCCGTGAACGGCGCCCGGATCAACCGATCGTCCAAACGGGCGACGGTCGCCTGGTAGCGGGCCCGCGCACCGGACAGCCGCGCCCGCGCCTCGTCGACGTCCGAAACCGGTATGCTGCGCTGATCGAGCAAGTCCTTGCGCCGCTCGTACTGGGTTTGAGCATCGCCAAGGCTGGCCTCGGCCTCCGCAAGCAGGGCGGTCTGTTCTTGGTTGGTCAGTTCGACCAGGACGTCGCCCTCTTGCACGAAGTCGCCATCCTCGAAGCGGACGATGCCGATGGCATCGGTGACCTTGGCGGTGATAGTGACGGATTCGTTTGCGTGCGCCGTGCCCACCGCCTCGACCACATCGGCGATGGACCGGATTACCGCGGGCTGGGCCACGACGACGGGAGGTGGCGGCGCACGGAATGCGCCCTCGGAACTTCCGGATGCCGGCCCGTCGTCTTCCGCACAACCGGCAACCAGAAGCAGGGTCAAAGGGACTATGTTGCGCACACCACAAACACCGCCTGCACCACCGCTCCAATGCTACGCCAATTTGCGGTCGGCCAACGAACGCCGAGTCGTCTACGGCACCGCCTTGTCCGAAATCGCCGCCCGTCGCGCCGACTTGGGCAACGTTGCGAGCGCCTCGACCGCCCCGTAGAACTCGGGCCAATCACGGTCGACGGCATTGAACAGGCGTTCGAATTCCGGCTTCAGGTCCTCGTAGGTGGATAGCAGGGCGAGACGCGCGTTGTCGAACGGCCTCGCCATCGGGGCATCGTAGCGTCCGCCGCCGAGCCGCTCGCGGTCGCGGTGGTAGCTCGAACGCATGGCGGCGAAAAGTTCGGCCTTGAGCTGCCGCTTGGCTTGGTCGCCGATGGGTTGCCGGTAGAGCGCTGCCAGCCGACCGTGCCAGTCCCTCAGGAAGCGCGAGTATGCCTCGTCGTAGCGCAGCTTCTCCCGGTAGGCGAGGACATCGCCATCGTTGGCCCACAGCCAGCCTGCGGCGCCTTCGTTGCCCACGAAACCGGCAAACGCTTCGTTGAAGGCCGAGTCGCCCGGAACGTAGACCACGCTATGTGCCAGTTCGTGGAAGATGAGATCGGCCAATGTGGCTTCATCGTAGCCGAGGAAGCTCGACAGGATGGGATCGTCGAACCAGCCGAGGGTCGAATAGGCGGCCACCGCGACGAGATGCACGTCGTGCTCGATCGCCAGACGAGCGGCTTCCCGCTCGGCCCCGCGCTTCGAGAAGTACCCCCGATAGACGGCGTAACCCACCCAGGGGTAGCAACGCCTGATCGCGGCGATGTCGAATTCCGGTGCGGCCACCACGTTCCAAAGCGGTGCGCCGTCGAGTTCGACATAGGCGCGGTACCGGTCGCCCACGGGCAGATCCAGTTCGTCCACGGCATAGCGCCGCAGCCTCGCCACCAGGAGGAGTTTTCGCACCAGCGCCGGATCCGCCTCGGGATCGTCGATCAGGGTTGCCGCATCGCGCCGAGCCAGCAGCACCGAAGCCTGCCCCGTGACCGCCTGGGTGTAGAAGCCGACTGTCTCGCAGCCGCCCTGCATCGCCGCCAAAAACCAAACGGCGACACCGTATGCGAGCTTTGCATTTACGCGGCACCCGGCGCGCGGCACAATCGGTACTGCGGGTGATGGCTGGCAAGGCATGGTCGAGCGGCTCCGGGGAACCCTGGCATTCACGTTCATCGTTGTGAACAGCGTCTTCTGGAGCACGCTGATATTCTGCCTCGGATTGCTCTCTGGATTGGTGCCGAAACGCCGGCGAATTCCCATCGGCACCGCGATGTGTCGTGCGCTCGAAGGCTGGGTTGTCTGCTCAGGCTGGCTGGTGCGTGCGCTCCACGCCACGCGAATCGTCGAAACCGACGCCTGGGCCGGTGCGTCGGACGGACACCACGAGGCGTTGCGCCCGGACGGCTGGTACCTGGTGGTCTCCAACCACCAGACCTGGGCCGACATCCTGATCTTGGTGATCGCGCTGCGCGGGCGCATCCCGCAGTTCAAGTTCTTTACCAAGCGCGAACTGATCTGGGTGCCCTTCATCGGACTCGCCATGTGGTTCCTCGGGTTCCCCTATGTCCACCGCTACAGCCGGGAACGGCTGCAGGCGGATCCGGCGTTGCGCGAACGCGACCGCGAAGCAACGTTGAAGGCTTGCGCCGGTTTTCGGGACCGGCCCACCACGGTCCTGATCTTCCTCGAAGGCACCCGGTTCACGCCGGACAAACGCACCGCCCAGGGATCTCCCTACCGATCGCTGCTCACGCCCAAGACCGGCGGCTTCGCAATGGTGCGGGAGAACCTGGCCGATCGCCTGGATGGCGTCGTCGATGTCACCATTCGCTATCCGGGCGGGGCGCCGGGATTCTGGGACTTCCTCTGTGGGCGCTGCCCAACGGTGGAGATCGGCATCCGTGCCCTGCCCCTACCCCCTTCGGATCGGGACGCGATCCGGGACTGGGTCGATCGGTTGTGGCAAGACAAGGACGCGCGCTTGGGTCTCGACTAGATGCGCCGGCGCGCCCTTCGGGCGCGTTTGAGAATGCTTCCGGCGCGCCCTTCGGGCGCGTTTGAGAATGCTTCCGGCGCGCCCTTCGGGCGCGTTTGAGAATGCTTCCGGCGCGCCCTTCGGGCGCGTTTGAGAAT
>JAKZRQ010000236.1:0-7966 GCA_047518105.1 Pseudomonadales bacterium
TTGAGAAACTGCGCGAGAACCGTGCTATTGTGGGCCATGGCCTGAACATCCTTGTTTTCGATTGGTATTCGACAAACCAAATTCTACACCAAGGAGCGTTCAGGCCACTCCTTTTTTCCCCACTTTGTGGGACAGCAATGATGTCGGAACCACCCGGGGACGTGGGCGCTATGATCGGCAAAGGCAGTTCGACAAGCCTCGAAAGGACATCTGGCTCCGACCGCTCGGAAAAGACTGGAAACGAATCCTCAACCGGTGACACCCTACCCGCCGTCACGGGACGACCGAACGCTTACGCACGTACTAAGACAGCGAGATTTCTTCTTGTCACACTTGCTCGATGACTGGGATTGGATTCACGAGAAGATCACCGCCGACGGGCAGACCGTTGGCTGGCCACCGGCTGTCACGGACACCGATCCGGCCCAAGTATGAGGCATTTTGACACGTTCACACTGATCAAACGCTGCAGCCTCTGCTGGGGGTTCTACTTCGTCCCTTCGTTTGCGCGCGGTTCTCGCTCGGTTCCAACTATCGATCAAGCTCCCATGGGAACTTGAGAGTGCCCTCGTGGGCGACATCTTCCAACGCCGACTGAACGGTGTGCTCGTCTTCGACAATTCCGAAACGCTGGAGGTACTCGTCACGATCAAGATCAGGTCTGGACTGAAGCTCGAGAGCGTACGCTGTGAGGGCATGTCGTATCTGGGCGTCTCGTCCGCCAGCCATATATTTGCCGTCGGAGGTTCCCATCCACCGATGGAATAGGAGAACGTTGGTCTTGTACAGGCTCTGAAGATACTCAATGTCATGCAGATCCAAGACGTCGATCGCACCTATGGCCCATGGATCTCCTGCACGGGCAGCGATTCTCATGGCGGCATCATAGCCCGTCCGCATCAGACTCGCGACGTCATGTTGATCAGCGCTTTCCTCTACACTCGTTATGGTCCAGGAGAGGTCTTCGTTGAATACGATGCCGGGCACACTCGCACAGGATCCGATCATCCATATCGAATACAGATAATGTTGCCTGATGACAGGATCGCTTACGACATCGTAACGTGATCGGCCATCGACCATGATGGGATCCGCCAGGAACATGTAGCGATCAATGCCGGTCATGCACGCATCGATCTGCGCTGCATAAAGGAATAGATCCCGCGCTTCGCATTGTTCGGACAGATTGGGACGGATTTCACCTTGATGCCTGAGCTGTCCGCAAACCGGATCCATGAATACCGAAGCCGCCACGTCGCTCCTGTCATTCACGCGTCCGTCGAATACGTCGCTCCACACCGGGCCTTTGTCGGATAGTGAGAACGGTAATCTGTACGCGCGGCTGTTGAACATCGATCCATGGATCCGAATCTTGCCGGACATCGGATAGGACATCGTTGCGAATTGCCAGACTGGCATACCGGAGAAATATACCGAGAGTTTGTCCATGCACGAACGAGACACTCGCTGGGGAATGTCGCTCGTGGATATGCACTGGTTCTCGATCTCTTGGAGTTCCGAGTCCGCCATTACGGGCAATGCCGACATCAGAAGGATTGCCATGAAATTAGGTGTCTTGTTCATTTCAGATCCCTATCAACTGTCTTCGTGTCCAGTCTATCTCACATGCTGCGCCCGGTGTGGTATTTGGGAATATAGCGTTGATGATGTGTCGGGTTCGCGATGCCACCTGAGATTCGGAATAGTCGTGGACCTGATTGTCGGCCCAATCATCGTAATGGATCCTCTCGTGGATGACTGTATCGGTAAGTTCGTTCTCGCTGTCGTTCACTGACGAATATGCGTCTAGATGTTTCCTCGTATCAATTTGAATCGTCTCGTCAGAGTCGTGGAAGATGCCCCATGGCCGCAGCGGGTGGTCGATTCCGCTTCCTGAGTTGTCTTCCACCGGATGCCTCGATGTCATTTTGCCTCCTGACATCGATTTCCTGAGTGATCCCAGATGTTCGTGGAGTTGTGGATATCGGATTCTCACGCAGTCTCCTGTCGGGAGGGGAGGTAGGGAAGGGGGAAGGAAACGACACAAGTTGACCGCTCTGTTGACGTGGGTGAGTATGCAGCTTTCCATGGATTTCATGACCCGCCCGTCACGTCCCTCCTCGGTCTCGGTAATGTGACTATGTGGCAGATTCCTACACACAGTAATGTAATGTGGGCGCATCCGACATCTGTACACGATCCTATCGAGATTCCAATCCCACTGAAGCTGGCACACAAGACGCCACCTGACCCCCACATCGCATATCGCCATGGTATGCGCGTGGGACTTTGTGCAGATGACGAAGGTCATTGCGAGAACCACTGAAAGCAGGCGACGGATCACACTCGTCTCCCCGCAAGAAGAGGATGGCTTCTGACCCCAAATACAGGCTGAAAGCAACACCTTTGTAGAGTAGACAGCAATTCCCGCTAACGCGGACGTCCTCCGTTCCGCGCCTCCTTGGGCGTGTTGGAGACGACCGCGGTTGCCGGTCGGACAGGCGCACCCCGCCGGGCGGTTCGCCCCGGTGCCCGTCGGCGGCTCCGTCGTCCCTGAAGAACCCGCCCCCGCGCTGTCGGCCGCGGCGGGCGGGTTACGGGTCGGGCGGCTCCAACGCGGCTGTCCGGTCCCTCGCGACGACGGCGTAGAACGTGTCCCAGTCCGGCACCGCCAGCAGCGCGAACACGCCACGCATCCGCTCCCACAGGTACTTCGGGCGCCGCGCCCGGGCCCGCGCCCGGCGGAACACCGCGCAGCAGCCTGCTGGATCTGGTCGACCAGGAAGGCCAGCATCATCAGGTGCGCCAGCACCGTCGACAGGTGCCGGTTGCCGTGGCCGAAGTTGTGCCCGAAGGCGTAGCCTTGGTTCTTCAGGGTGTTGAAGGTCTCGTTCTCGTCCTTGCCTACCGGCAAGCCGCCAACGCGCCCGGCCGGCGCGCATCAGCTCCATCAGGTTGTCCTCGCCGACCGGCAGGTCCGTCACCCACGAGAAGTGCCGGGTCTTGCCCTCCGGGGGGATCTCCCGGTACTCCAGGAAGTTCACCTCCAGATCGAAGTTCGCGTCGTTCAGCGGCGCCCCGTTCAGCCAGCGGAACCGGTGCCGCACGCCGTCCTCCCCGGCGAACTCCGCCGTGCGCGTGCCCGGCGTGTTGGCCACCCAGTCGAACAGGAACGCGTGGTCGCCCGGCTTCGCGCCCAGGATGAAGCGCATGTCCAGCTCCTTGAGCAGCCGGATGTGCGGCCCGTTCGACGCCAGCGCGTCCTCCACCACCACCAGCCGCAGGCGCGGGTGCTCCCGCCGCACGTCCGCCAGCAGCCGCCGCGCCGCGTTGCGCTCGCAGTCGTTCTTCTTCGACCCGTCCGACTTCGCGATCGGCTCCGGCGCCAGCGGAAACACCTCCCGCTCCTCCGGATGCACCAGCACCGCCTCCAGCAGCCAGTGGTAGTACGTCGTCGTGCCGTCCCGGTGGTGCTTCTCGCAGCAGTTGCCGCTGGTCAAGGACGATCCTCCGGACCTGGAGGTCTTGGTGGTCGACCGGGCCAGCCGCGCGCTCGCGGTGACCGGGCTGGAGATAACGCAGCACGGGAAATACTCGAAGAGCCTGTGCGCGGTGATCGGCAAGAAGCTCGCAAGGAGGTACCGGAAGGGGACAATCCTGGCGGTCTTGGTCGAGGGAGTAGAGAGATTCGAGGTTGCGGAGCTGCACGAATTCGTCAGGCAGAACAACCCCCACGGTCAATGGGTAGTCGTCATCGGCGGGACCGGTCAGGCGGGCAGGTTCTTGGCGGTACCGTTGGACGAGGTCTCGTACTCAGAGCCGGGCGTGGCGGACTGGAAGGAGATCGAGTTCGATAAAGGGGACGGGAATACAGGTTTCCGGGGTTACAAGGGAGTCTTCCTCGAAACAAGCCATCTAGGCGGGTTCCTGAAGATGCCATTGTTCGTAAAGGAAGTGGAGTTTAGGCGATAGCGAGGACGCTACGGAGTGACGGCTGGGGAACAAGGTTCGGGCTGGCTGCAAGCCGTGGCGCGGGCGAACCCGCGACCGAGTGGCTCCGAAGGGTGTTCGACCTAGGCTGGCGAGATGTCGTGATCGGCTTTCGCGTCATGCGGCATCTGTAAGCAAAACGTGGTGCTCCAACGTGGTGGCGCGGCACGCGAGGGAACGGCTCAATGCGTGGACGGCGTAGAGCGTTGGGCCGGGAGAGGCTCAACACCAACTTCACGCTTTCCGCGTTGCGGTGCCGGACTAGTCTGACCTGGAACAGGCGAAAGTGTGGGACCGGGGCCGGACGCGGACGAATCGGCGTGTTCGACCGCAACTGCCCCTTGGGCTCGTCACGGCGGCGAACTGAAGTCGCATGGGGCGCCAGGCGAACGCAAGCGGGTTCGTGCAGGGCGGATTGCGAAAGGGGCGGTATGGAGATTTGATTGTGGGACCAAACGAGGGATTGCACGATTTCAGAAACAAATATCAATAATAACAATAGGTTAAAATGGTATCTGGCGGAGAGGGAGACCGCCAGAACCACGATTACGGGCGTCTCCCCGTCGGCTCCAGGACTCTAGAGGACCCTAACCCTCTGATTCGAGGAGACGATTGCTCCAACTACACCCAATACGACACCACTAGCCAGCAGCACGAGATTGAACACGGGGTCGAATCCCGTCAGTTCCAATTCCCCGCCGTAGCTTGCGGACAGACGCCCAAGGGGGCCCTCGACAGCCATCAGGAGTGCGGCGATCGACATGGTGGCAATCAACGCCCCGCCGGTACCGTAGACGAATCCGAGATAGAGGAACGGCCGCCGGATGAAGCGGCTGCCCGCCCCCATCAGCACCAGTGTCTTCAGTTCCTCCAACCGCGCCTCGATGGCAAGCCGAACGGCGGCCGACGAGATCAGAACCGCGCCCAAGCCGAGCAGCGCCGCCAACGCCCAGAACAGTCGCTTGACCACGTCGCGAATCGCTTGCAAGCGCTCGAACCAAGTCCGCTCGACCACCACCTCGTCCACGCCTTCGGCTGTCGCCGCTTGGTCTGCAAGACGGGTCAAACGTCCAACTTCGGCATCCGCGGCAATAGTCGCTCGCACCACGGCCGGCAACGGGTTCTCGTCGAGAAGCGCCAACGCGTCGGCGACTCCCGAGCGGCGGCGGAACTCGGCCAGCGACTGCTCCGGCGTTACGAGCCAGACGCCCTCGACGCCGCCGGCCTCGCGCAAGCGCTCCGCAAGCGCACGGGGCCGCTCGTCGTCGATGCCAGGCGCGAAATACACCGAGAATCCGGGATTGCCCTGCCATTGCCCAACCGCACGGGCTAGATTGACATCGACAAGGTACAGGGTCGCCGGCAGGCTGAGAGCGATGCCGATCATCAGCCAAACCCACACCGTTCCCGCCACTCGCCCGGCAAGATAGCCCAGTGTCTCCCGGATGACGCGCCCGTGATCGCGCCATGCGGCCCCCCAAGGACGCGGGTCGGTGGGCCAGACCTCCTTCGACGCCATCGCCCGCCGGCCACGGCGCGCGGGCTCGCGGTTGTCCGGCCGTCTTCGCCGTCTCGGCGGGCGCCGATGGCGGTCTGTTCCGTCAGCCACCACCGGCCGTCTCCCGGGAATCGTCGTTGGCGGGCATATCCGCGACGACGCGTCCGTGGTCCAGGACGACGACGCGGCTGCCTAGCGCGCGGATCAACTCCAAGTCGTGGCTGGCGACGATGACCGTGGTGCCAATGTCGCCGAAGCGACCGAACAGTCCCATCACGCTCCTCGACAACGCCGGGTCGAGGTTGCCGGTCGGCTCGTCTGCCAACAACACCTTGGGGCGGTTGACCACCGCCCGAGCGATTACCACGCGCTGGCACTCTCCTGCG
The DNA here is from genome assembly GCA_047518105.1 of Pseudomonadales bacterium. GTDB lineage: Bacteria > Pseudomonadota > Gammaproteobacteria > Pseudomonadales > Azotimanducaceae > VXYL01. The sequence goes on from JAKZRQ010000236.1 coordinate 5,875, forward strand.
GACAGATGACCAGGCAGCGCATCCGCCTTGTCCAATAGGTCGACGCTGTCGAGGGCGGCGCGCACCCGTCGAGCCGCCTCGCGCGCCCTCATGCCGGCGACCTGGAGCGGCAGGGCGACATTGTCCAGCACGCGGCGCTGGACGAGCAGGCGATCGTCCTGGAAAACCACGCCGAGATTGCGTCGGTAGCGGGACACGTGACGGCCGCGAAGCCGACCGATGTCGACACCATTGACCAGGACGCGTCCACGGGTCGGCTTCTCCAGCCGGAGCAGGAGCTTCAAGAACGTGCTCTTGCCGGCGCCGGAGTGCCCAGTCAAGAAAGTCAGCGACCCTTCGGGGATCGTCACCGAGACGTCGTGGAGCGCTTGCGCCCCGGTGTCGAAACGCTTGACGACGTGCTGGAATTCGATACCGCCCATGTCCCCGGACACAGCTCAGCCCAAGTCCGCCAACAGGGCGTCGACGAACGCTTCCGGCTCGAACTCCTGCAGGTCGTCCTCGCCCTCGCCAACGCCGACGAAGCGCACCGGCAACCGGGTCGCCGCAGCGATGGCGACCAGGACGCCCGCCTTGGCAGTCCCGTCGAGTTTGGTGAGGGCCAGGCCGGTCACGTCCACGGCCTTGTCGAACTCCGCCACTTGGGATAGGGCGTTTTGGCCGACTCCCGCGTCGAGCACCAGCAGGACCTCGTGCGGCGCGCCGTCCAGGCGTCCCATGACACGCTTGATCTTTCGCAACTCGTCCATGAGCCCAACCTTGGCCTGCAGACGCCCGGCGGTATCCGCCAGCACCACATCGACGCCTCGGGCGTTGGCAGCCTGGATGGCGTCGAAGATCACCGAAGCGCTGTCCGCACCCTGGCCCTGGGAAACCACTGCCGCACCGTTGCGTCTGCCCCAATCGACAAGTTGCTCCACGGCCGCTGCGCGGAACGTGTCGCCCGCGGCCAGCAGGACGTCGTGGCCGACATCGCCGAGTCGCTTCGCAAGCTTGCCGATCAGGGTCGTCTTGCCGGCGCCGTTGACGCCCACCACCAGGACGACGTAGGGGCGCTGCGGCCCCACGGCGAACGGTATGGCCGTCGGCTCGAGGATAGCGAACAGCTCTCTCGCGAGCGCCGCGCGCAGACCTTTCGCATTGCCAAGTTCACGCCTGGAGACGCGGTCCTTGAGCGCCCTCATGATTCGGTCGACGGCATCGACCCCAACGTCGGCGACAAGTAGCGCGGACTCCAGTTCGTCGAGCAATTCCGCATCGATCACCCGTTCGCCCAAGATCAGATCGCCGAGCCCCGCCGCGATTCGCTGCCGGGTCTTGGCCAGCGAGCGATTCAGGCGTGTCCATCCCGGACGCGCCTCGGAACTGGCCGCATCATCGACAGGGTCGCCTTTTGCCTTGCCTTTGAGCACTATCTTCCCTATGCCCGCGACACCCACCACGCGACAAACCCGCCCTGCGGCACCCGGCGGCGCTTCGCACCGCACCGACCGGTCTGCGGTCGGGTCCAAGCGTGGCAACAAGGTCCGCATTATCGGCGGTAAGTGGAGGGGGCGAAAGCTGCAAGTCGCGGGCGATCCGGTTCGGCCCACGCCGGACCGCACCCGGGTGACGCTGTTCAACTGGCTCGTTGCCGACCTCCCCGGCGCCCGCGTGCTGGACCTCTTCGCCGGCACCGGCGTGTTGGGCTTCGAGGCACTGTCGCGCAACGCCGCCCACGCCACCTTGGTGGAGCGCGACCCCGCAGCCTGCGCGTTGCTCACCCGGCATAGGGACATGCTCGACGCCGATGCCACGATCACACGCGCCGAGGCGATCAATTGGCTCGCCAAACAGCCGCCGGAAAAACGTTGGGACGTGGTATTCCTCGATCCGCCGTTCTCGTCGCCGCTGCTGCCGGCCGCCATCGCCGAAACCGCGCGCCACCTGTCTGCCCAAGGCGTCGTCTATGCGGAGTTCGACGCCTCCTTCGACCTGGCGGCTGCCGCGTATTCGGCCGGACTGGTGGTCGCGAAGGCGTCGAAGGCCGGCGCCGTGCGCTACGGCTTGCTACGAACCCCGGACGGAACGCGCTCGTGAACCGCGTCGCCAA
>JAKZRQ010000237.1:0-24741 GCA_047518105.1 Pseudomonadales bacterium
GGCGGGTCTCCTATGGCCGGCCCATCGGTTTCAGATGATGTGCTCATAATAGTATGTCTTGATCGGCAGCTAGGCAGCGTTGTGGGTGAGGAACTAGACGCGTCCTGGATTGTAGCCTATATACGCACCTCAGGCGTGGGCGATCTCAGGAACGCCGCCTACAGGTTCATACCGGCGGTGACATGGCCGTGAAGTACTCATCGACCGATTATTACGCCGGCCGGATACGCTGTGGTCGATACAGGCGGAAAAGAGATATGCCAGCAAACTCGAATTGCGAACCCGATATCCCGTCAGAGAGCACGACGCATAGCCAGACACCAAATACCATGCTACGACTTACCCAAACACCATACTTAATTATTGTATGAATTAGGTGTTGACATGTCGATATTCGTAGTATAGATTAAAGTCTAGGAGGCTTGTCACGGTGGGCTACCCAAGATAACTGTGAAGTTTTAAGCCTCGGCAAACGGAAGAACATGGGTATATCAAATCTGAAGAATCAACCGAATAACAGGAAAGCGCCTGAGACGCAGAGCGCCGCCATGTTACATGCGCGCGAACGTTCTTGGGTCCGAACAGATGCAACCGCAACGTTCGGGGGGTGTGCCAGCGATTAGGGATCAAGACATAGAGTCTTGCCAAGAGCCCTGGTGCCGTGCAGCACCAGGGCTCTTTTCTTTGTGTGGCTGGCACGGACATGAAGCGTCTACCACCAAAACGCATACAAGCAGCGGAGAAAGCCAATGCCAAATAAAACTGAATTACTGATGGCGGCGACCCGGCCATAACAGGGTTTGGGAGGGCGGCGGCGGGTGGCCGTTGCCCTCCCTGCGGGGGAATGCTCGAGTCCCCTCATAATCGGGGTGTGGCCCAGCGGCAAGGCACCTGGCCTGGGACCAGGCGATCGGGAGTTCGAATCTCTCTACCCCGACCAGTTCACGACCAAGACGCGGCACTGTGTGCCGAGGTGAGCCGAGGACAAGACGTAGACGCGTTGCCTGGGCGCGTTGTCTAGGCACGGTTTCCGGAGCGCCCGTAGCTCAACTGGACAGAGCATCGGCCTTCTAAGCCGGCGGTTGAAGGTTCGAGTCCTTCCGGGCGCGCCAGACTATTTCCTTAAGCTGTTGATATTGCTAGGTAGTGTGCGCCGCAACTCGCGGTATATGGCTTTCCGTCGCGCCAGATCGAGCATCCCTTGGGATAGGTCGATTGCGTGCAGGTCGCGGTAGCCGGAAGCGAGCAGGCGCTCGCCGACGAGACCCGTTCCCGCGCCCGCGTCGAGTATCTTGGCCGTCGGTGGTACATGCTTGGCGCACAACGCGACGGCGGCTCGCGGGCCGATCCACTCGAATTCGTCGGCCAAGTCCGTGTCGGATTCGCAAGCCCACGCGTCGTAGCGCTCCTCGAGTTCCTGGTTGTTCTTGGCCGCGTACACCCACTGCACACGATCGCGACGATGTTTCATGTGAGCGACCTCCTTGAGCCGGCAGGGCCAAGCCACGCCACGCGCACTTGGATGATCGAACGGTGAATGATTTGAACAAGCAGAACAAGGCTTGGCTCGAACGGCAAGCTTGGCGTTCGAATCGGAAACTCGTCGGTGGTTCGGAGAAACGCGCGACCCGACGGCCAAAGTTGTTCTAGGCAGCGGGTAGAGCAGGTAGAATTGGCCCCTTGACCCCGCCGATGGTGGATGTAGCTCAGCGGGTAGAGCCCCGGATTGTGGATCCGGTGGTCGTGGGTTCGAGCCCCATCATCCACCCCAACCTTGTTTTGAGAGTCTATCTTCAGGCCAGCTTTCGATATGCAGGTATCCGTAGAGACGACAAGCGGTCTCACCCGCAAAATGACCATCGCGGTCCCCGCTGCGCAGTTCGAGGACCGCGTCGCCGATCGCCTCAAGAGTGCGGCGGTCAAGGTCTCGATACCGGGGTTTCGCCGCGGCAAGGTTCCGCTGAAGGAAATCGAGCGGCGGTTCGGCGCCTCCGTGCGCCGCGAGGTCGCTTCCGAGGTCGTGCAATCGAGCCTTGAGGACGCCGTGCGGCAGGAAAACCTGCCCCTGATTGGGACGCCGTCGGTGGAACTGGTCAACATCGATGCCGGCGCGGATCTCGAGTTCACCGCGACGTTCGAGGTTCTGCCGGAAATCGAATTGGTCGACCTGGCGACGTTGAAGATCCGGAAGCCGGATGCCGAAATCCGCGATGCGGATATCGAAGACATGGTGGAGTCGTTGCGCAAGCAGCGCACGCAGTGGAATCCGGTGGAGCGACCGGCGGCAGCCAAAGACCGGGTGGTGGTCGACTATGCGGTCAAGGTCGACGGCCAGGTGGTGGACGACGGCGAGCGCCAAGACTTCACGTTCGTCGTCGGTGGGGACGAAACGGCGGAGGAGCTCGATCGGGCCGTCGGTGGCATGTCGGTTGGCGAGACGCGCGCGTTCCCGGTCACCATCCGGGGAGACGACGCGGAACAACCGGGCGACGGGGACGCCATCGGCGAGGTGGTGGTCAAGGCGGTGGAGGCACCGTTCTTGCCGGATCTCGATCAGGCGTTCTTCGAGTCGTTCGGAATCGTCGGGCACGATCATGCGAGCGAAGACGAGGAAGACGAAGGCGAGGGCGAGAACCAAGGCGAGGGCGAGAACCAAGGCGAGGGCGAGGCCCAAGGCGAGGGCGAGGCCCAAGGCGAGGGCGAGGCCCAAGGCGAGGGCGAGAACCCGCCGGCAACCGGGTTGGACGAGTTCCGCGATAGCGTGCGCGAACGCATGGCTGCGGATCTCGCGGCGGCAGTCCGCAACGAAACGACGCGCCAAGTCATGAAGGCTTTGGTGCGCGCCCACCGATTCGAAGTGCCGCGCGTGCTCATGGCCGAGGAACTCGAGCAGGAACGGCGGCGCATGGCGCAAGCCATGGGCATCGCAGCCGACCATGCACAGTTGGGGGAGTGGGCCGAAGAGCGGGTGGCGGAAAGGGTCCGCACGCGGTTGGTCGTACGCGAGATCGTAAACAAGGAATCGCTAGCGGCGGACGACGACCGGATTCGTGCCAAGGTCGCGGTGATCGCTTCCGCGTACGAGGGATCCGACGACGTCAAGAACTGGATCTACGGTGACGAAGAGCAGTTGCGGCGCATCGAACTCGGTGTTCTCGAAGATCGGCTGGTCGATCACGTGCTGTCGTTGGCGACGGTCGAACTCGTACCATCTTCGTACAAGGACGTTGTCACGGGCACGTCGATTCCGCCGTTGCCCGAGGAGGAAGAGTCCGCCGCGTCCCCGCCGGAGGGGACGGATGCAGCGAACGAACTGAGCTCAACCGGCCAATCCGACCGTGTGCGCGCCGAGTCCGCCGGTGGCTCGGCAGCTTCCGAGAAAGCAGGCGCGCCCAAATGGTGCCGTTGGTTGCGCCGCTTGTTCGGATCCGACAAGACGTAGCGATCACGCCCAATCACGAGGAACCCACTGTGCATAGCAATATCCCAACCCCCACGACCAACCTTGGACTCGTGCCGATGGTGCTCGAACAGAGCGCCCGCGGCGAGCGTGCCTACGACATCTACTCGAGGCTGCTCAAGGACCGGATCATCTTTCTCGTGGGCCCGGTGGAGGACACCGTTGCCAGCGTGGTGATCGCCCAACTGCTCTTCCTGTGGTCGGAGAACGCCGACAAGGACATCCACATGTACATCAACTCGCCGGGCGGCACGGTGACTTCGGGGTTGTCGATCTACGACACCATGCAGTACGTCAGTTGCGACGTTGCCACTTACTGCATCGGCCAGGCTGCCAGCATGGGGGCCTTCCTGCTCGCCGCCGGCGGCAAGGGCAAACGGCTGTCGCTGCCGAACTCGCGCATAATGCTCCACCAGCCGTCCGGCGGTTCCCAGGGCGTGGCGGCCGACATCGAGATCCAAGCGCGCGAGATCGTCGCGATGCGGCAACGGTTGAACGAGATCCTGGCCGTGCACACGGGCCAAACCGTTGAGCGAATCGCTACGGACACCGATCGGGACTACTGGATGAGCCCCGCGGAAGCTTTGGAGTACGGGTTGGTGGACGTGATCAAGCATCCGGATCACGAGCAGGCGGCCTGAATCTGCATGGTTGCCTCATTGGCCGACAGGTCCTTGGCCTTCGCGTCTGCCGCACACGAGTGGGCGAGATTTGAACCATGGCCGGGGTTGCAAAATGATCACTGACCCCTCATCGTTTGTGATTGGAAGAGCCGAGTTAAAGAGGTTCCATGGCGGATAACCGCGGCAACGGTGACGACTCCGACAATATCCGGCGCTGCTCGTTCTGCAGCAAGAGCCAACACGAGGTCCGCAAGTTCATTTCGGGCACGGGCGTGTTCATCTGCGACGAGTGTGTCGAACTGTGCAACGAGATCATCCACGAAAATGCGCCACCGGGTTCCAACGGCAGCGAAAAGGACAAGCTGCCCGTGCCCAAGGAGATCAAGACGACGCTGGACGAGTATGTCATCCACCAGGAACACGCCAAGAAGGTGCTATCGGTTGCGGTGTACAACCACTACAAGCGATTGAACTACAAGGGCAAGAAGGACGAGGTCGAACTGTCGAAGTCCAACATCCTGTTGATTGGTCCAACCGGATGCGGGAAGACGCTCCTGGCCGAGACGCTGGCGCGCCTGCTCGACGTGCCGTTCACGATCGCGGACGCGACCACGTTGACCGAAGCCGGCTACGTCGGCGAAGACGTCGAGAACATCATCCAGAAGCTGCTGCAGAAATGCGACTACGACGTGGATCGGGCCCAGGTGGGCATCGTCTACATCGACGAGATCGACAAGATCTCGCGCAAGTCGGACAACCCCTCGATCACCCGCGACGTCTCGGGGGAGGGCGTGCAGCAAGCGCTTTTGAAACTCATCGAAGGCACCTTGGCCTCGGTGCCGCCGCAGGGCGGCCGCAAGCACCCCCAGCAGGAATTCCTGCAGGTTGACACGTCCAACATCCTGTTCATCTGCGGTGGCGCGTTCTCCGGCCTCGACAGGGTCATCATGGACCGCTCGGACAAGGTCGGCATCGGGTTCATGGCGGATCCGAACATCACCCGCAAGGATCCCAAGACGGTGGGCGAAACGCTTCGCAGGGTCGAACCCGAGGATCTCATCAAGTACGGGTTGATCCCGGAATTCGTCGGCCGCCTACCGGTCGTGGCGACCCTCGAGGAACTCGATACCGATGCGCTGGTGCGCATTCTCACCGAGCCGAAGAACTCGTTGACCAAGCAGTACGAGAAGCTGTTCGACATGGAAGGTGTCGAGGTGGACTTCCGCGAAGACGCACTGCGTGCGGTGGCGAAGAAGGCGATGGAACGCAAGACCGGCGCGCGTGGATTGCGCTCGATCTTGGAGTCCGTGCTGCTCCAAACGATGTACGACTTGCCGTCCTCGCAGTCCGTCGCCAAGGTCGTGGTGGATGCAAGCGTGATCGAGGGCGAGAACGAGCCGATGCTCGTCTACGAGAGCGTCACGCCTACCGACGACGAGGCAAACGCCGAATCGGCTACGAGCCCCTGACGCTGGGGCGGCTTGCCGCGACCGATGGGAACGACTGCCATGCTGACCGGGATCGCTGTGCTGCCGCTGCGCAAGATGGTGGTCTATCCCCACGGCATCCATCCCTTGTTCGTGGGCACCAAGCGTTCCATTCGGGCCCTCGAAGCCTGCACTGCGGGCGACCAGCGGATCCTGCTGGTGACCAAGCGGAATGCATCGGTGGAAGAGCCCGGTTCGGAGGATCTTTTCGCCGTAGGCACGGTTGCCGCGGTGTTGCAGTTGCTGCCGTTGCCGGATGGCAAGGTCAAGGTTCTCGTCGAAGGCGCACAGCGGGCGAGGATCGAGCGCCTCGACACCGCCGGCGACTACCTGGTCGCGGATGCGACCCCTTTCGAGGAACCTCGGCTGCCGGCAGGCACCGCAAAGGCCGTAACGCGTTCGCTCACCGCACGGTTCGAAGCCTTCGCGAAGACCACCGAGGTACCCCAGGACGTCGTTGCTTCGGTCGCCAGCATCGACGACCCGGTGCGACTGATCGACACGATCGCCACCCATGCGCCGCTCAAGTTGGAGGCCAAGCAGGCGATCCTGGAGACCGTCGACTTCAAGGAACGAATGCAACGCATCCTCTCCTACTTGGACGCCGAAGTCGAAGCGCGGCAGATGGACAAGCGCATCCGCGGCCGCGTCAAGAAGCAGATGGAGAAGAGCCAGCGCGAGTACTACTTGAACGAGCAGATCAAGGCCATCAACAAGGAGCTCGGGGAACTCTCTGACGCGCCGAGCGAGTTCGAGAGCCTGAACGAGCGGATCGACGCGGCCGGCATGTCCAAGGAAGCGAAGAAAAAGGCCTTGAACGAGTTGGCGAAACTCAAGCTGATGGCGCCGATGTCGGCTGAAGCGACGGTGGTCCGTAGCTATCTCGACTGGATGCTTTCGATTCCCTGGAGCAAGAAGCGCCGGGTGCGACGGGATCTCAGGGCCGCCCAGAAGATCCTGGACGACGATCACTACGGCTTGGAAGAGGTCAAGGAACGGGTGCTCGAGTACCTCGCGGTCCAAGGGCGGGTAAAGAAGATCAAGGGTCCGGTGCTGTGCCTGGTCGGGGCGCCCGGCGTGGGCAAGACGTCCCTCGGCGAATCCATCGCCCGCGCCACCAACCGCAAGTACGTTCGCATGGCGTTGGGGGGCGTCCGCGACGAAGCGGAAATCCGCGGTCACCGACGCACCTACATCGGATCCATGCCCGGCAAGATTCTGCAGAAGATGGCCAAGGCGGGTGTTCGCAATCCGCTGTTTCTATTGGACGAGATCGACAAGATGGGGATGGACATTCGTGGCGACCCGGCCTCTGCCCTGCTCGAAGTGCTCGACCCGGAACAGAACAACACCTTCAACGACCACTATCTCGAGGTGGACTACGACCTCTCCGACGTGTTCTTCGTGTGCACGTCGAACTCCTTGAACTTTCCGCCAGCGCTGCTCGACCGCTTGGAGGTGATCCGCCTTGCCGGTTATACCGAGGACGAGAAGCGCAGCATTGCGACCCGTTTTCTGATCCCGAAGCAGCAACGTCTCAACGGATTGGCCGGTGGGGACTTCACCGTCTCCGAAGAGGGGCTGACCAACCTGGTCCGGTACTACACCAAGGAAGCGGGCGTGCGCGGCTTGGAGCGGGAGATCGCGAAGGTCTGCCGCAAGGTGGTCACGGAACAAACCCTCGCAGAGGATGCCGAGCGCGTGCCCAAGGTCATCGGCCCAGCCGAGGTCGAGGTGTACAACGGTGTTCGCAGGTTCAACTACGGTCGCGCTGAGAAGGAGAACCAGGTGGGCGTCGTCACCGGCTTGGCTTGGACACCTTCCGGGGGAGAGCTGCTGAGCATCGAGGCGCTGGCGGTTGCCGGCAAGGGCCGCCAGATCAAGACCGGCTCGTTGGGCAAAGTCATGCAGGAGTCGATTCAAGCGGCGATGACATTCGTACGCAGCCGTGCGTCGTCGCTCGGCATTGCGGTGGACTTCCACGAGCGCTACGACATTCACATCCACGTACCCGAAGGCGCGACGCCCAAGGACGGTCCCAGCGCAGGCATCGGCATGTGCACAGCACTCGTCAGTGTGCTGACGGGCATTGGCGTCGTGGCCGACGTGGCCATGACCGGCGAAATCACCCTGCGCGGCCAAGTGCTGCCCGTTGGCGGTTTGAAGGAGAAGCTCCTGGCTGCCCATCGTGGCGGCGTCGGGCGCGTGGTGATCCCGAAGGAGAACTCGCGGGATCTGAAGGAGGTGCCCGACAACGTCAAGGCAGATCTAGAGATACTGCCCGTGGAGTGGATGGACGAGGTGATCGAAATCGCACTTGAGCGACGTCCCGAGGCCGAGGCGGACCTGTCTTCACACACCGGTGTCCCCATCGGGGCGGACGCACCTCCGACCTCCCAACAGAGCGTGCCGATGGGCACCCATTGAATCAGAGGCCATTGGCGTGCAGCTTGCTGGAAGCGAGTTTGACGCTCTACGGCGGCGCTGCTATAAACGCCCGTGACTTTCGCTGTTGCATTGCAAGCGTCCAACCATTTTCGGGGCACAAGCACCCCTTCCCGGCTGCCAGAGGACAACCCACATGAATAAATCAGAACTCATCGACGCGATTGCCGAGGAAGCGGACATTTCGAAAGCGTCTGCTGCACGTGCTTTGGATGCCATCCTGAATGGCATCAGCAGGTCGCTGCAGGATGGCGAGCCCGTGATCCTGGTAGGCTTCGGCACCTTCACGGTGCGCGAGCGCTCTGCGCGAACCGGACGCAATCCGCAGACCGGAGAGACTATCCAGATATCCGCTTCGCGAGCGCCCGCATTCAAGGCCGGCAAAGCGCTCAAGAAAGCTCTCAACTAGTTCACAATTGAGCAAGACGCTTGTGCCGGGCGCACCGCGCCCGAGCAACCGGCGTCCACAACCGGAGTTCGCGATCAATGGTGCTGCAGAAGATGCGCGCCGGGGCCCAGGGGGTCGTTGCCAAGGTCGTGGTGGGCTTGATTGTCTTTGTGCTCGCCGTAACCGGCTTTGGCGCCATCCAGTTCTTCTCGGGTGGCGAGCCGGTTGCCGCGACGGTCAACGGCGACGACATCACCCAACGAACGCTCGACGTGGAGACCCAGCGGCGGCGGGTGGCGCAGCGCAGCCAGCTCGGCGGCGAGGTCTCCGACGAAGTTCTCGACAGGATGGTCAACCGAGAGGCGGTACTGCAATCGCTCATCGTGCGAAAGCTGGTCGATCAATTCGCCGACGAGTTGGACCTGTCGATCGCCGATCAGCTCGTGCAGGCACGGATACGGGAGTCCTTCGCTGGTTTAGCCGGCTTTGACGAGGGCGCCTATCGCAGCTACTTGGCGAGCATCGGCCATACGCCGAGTTCCTACCGGGCCGAGCAGGCAGGCTTCGAAATCCAGAACCGGCTGAGTTCGAGCGTCGGCGACACCAGCATCGTCACCAACCGTGAACTGCGCCGCAGTGCACGAATACTCCGCCAGCGCCGCGACATTGCCTACCTGCTCTTCGACATCGAGTCCTTTGCCTCGAGCATCGAGGTCGGCGATGCCGAGATCGAGGGCCACTACGGCGCGAATCTCGATGACTACATGACGGCAGAACGTTTCGACTTCGACGTTGTGCGCTTTCCCCGCAGTACCCTTGAAGCGGATGTCGAGGTGGACGAGGAGGCAGTGGCGTTGGCGTACCAGGACGAGGTCGCCGCCAAGGCGGAACCGCGCAGACGCGCCGCCCATGTCCTGCTCGAGGTGACCGGCGAACGCAGCGTCGAGGATGCGTTCGGCGTTCTAGCGGAACTCCGGGCCGAAGTCGAAGGCGGTGCGAACTTCGAGGAGCGCGCCGCCGAACTCTCCGAAGACCCCGCTTCCGCAGCGAACGGCGGCGACTTGGGCATGGTCGACAGAGGCGTTTACCCGCCGGCTTTCGAGCAAGCGCTTTGGGCGCTTGAACCGGGTGGTTTGTCGCAGCCCGTTGAAACCGAATTCGGCGTCCACCTCATCAAGCTCATAGAGGTTGAGCAGGTGGAGATTCCCGCTTTCGAGGAGCGGCGGGACGAGATCGTTGCCGATCTGCGCCGTGACGAAGTCGATCAACGTTTCACCGATGAGGTGCGCGAGATGGACCTGATCGCCTACGAGCAGAGCGACTCGCTCGACGGCTTGACCGCAACCTATGGTCTGGATGTGGAGCCACTCGACGGCGTCACGCGCGCAAGCCGCGAGGGCGTCCTCGCCATCGCTTCGGTGCGCGAGGCCGCGTTCAGCGACGACGTGGTTTTCGAAGGTTTCAACAGCGGGGCGGTGGCGACAGCCGACGCGGTAGTGGTGGTTCGGCTGCGTTCCCGGCATCCGCCGACGGAGAAGCCGCTCGACCAGGTCCGGGAAGAAATCCGCGACCAGCTCGCTCGTGCACGCGGACGGGAGATGGCGGAGCAAGCCGCGTACGACGCCTTGGCGCGATTCGCCGACGGTGCGACGCCGTCCGAAGTCGCGACCGTCGCCGAACGCGAGTGGCAACGTGCGGACGCTGTCGAACGGACCGACCCGACGGTCCCTGCGGCGATCCTTGCCTTGGCATTCGAGATGACGGCACCGGTGGAGGGCGAGCGGCAGTCCGACATCGCCACATTGGCGGATGGTTCCCGCGCCTTGGTCTTGCTGTCGAACGTTTCGCTGGGCGACTACGACGCGCTTCCCGAGGCCGAACGCCGGCAAGTTGCGATGTCCCTAAAGCAGTTGACGGCCAGCCAGGATCTCGGGGCATTGGTTCGCACGCTGCGTGCCGACGCGTCCATTAGTTCAATCGACTTCGGCACCGACGGCCCGTAGATCTGTCCTTTGGCGGACGTTGGCCCAAGGCCCACCCGACCCCCACGCCAAGTCCCTCGTGACCTATCCAGTCTTGCCGGTCTTGCCGGTCTTGCACAGGCCGCCGGCTATGGTCAGAATCCGCCAACAGCGTGCTGCGGGAAGCAGCATGTACCTTTTCAGGAACGCAAGTACTTTGCAGGAAGCGGACTACTTGGCAAAACCGCAAGCGAGCCACACCTTGGCAGCCCGAATGGACCGGGACGGCGACGATGGCGTGCAAGCGCCGCAGGCCGCACAAGCATCTTCAGGGCTTGCCAGCGACAGCGCGCAGCGCCGGTTCGCCGCCTGGCTTGCGAGCTCGTCCGGAAATCGGCTGCTCGACGTGGAACGGCCGCTCATCCGAGACGCGGCACGGCGGTTCCATGGCGACGCCCTGTTGTGGGTGGGCCCGCGACCCGACTTGCTGGACACCACGTCGAGATCCATGGTCAGGGCGCGGGTCTTTGCCGCGCTGGATCCATCCGGCGCGTGTCCTGCGGTGTCCGATGAACAATCCGATGACTCGGGCACGTGTGCCTTCAAGACCGTCGTCGCCGATCCTGCGCAACTGCCGTTCGGGTCGTCGAGCGTCGATGCGATCGTGCTCCACCACGTGCTCGATGTCATGCCGGATCGTCGTGGCGCGCTGCGCGAGGCGGCACGGGTATTGAGTCCGGGTGGACGCCTCGTGGTGCTCGGCTTCAACCCCTTGAGCCTTTGGCTGCTGGCGAAGCCGCGACGGGCGCTCTTGGACTTGAAGCCCGTGAGCGTGCCTCGCTTGAACGACTGGCTCGCTCTCCTCGGCTTGGAGCGGGAGACGCGAACCGTCTACCTGAACTACCGGTCGGCGCTGCCGCTCGCCCTGGAGGGCGACCGTTGGCGGGCAGCAAGCGGTTGGCTGAACCGGCTTCAGCTGCCCGTGGGCGGCGTCTACCTCGTGGTAGCCAGGAAAGTCGGCCACGCCTTCATCTTGCAGGGTCGGCGAGTAGCCGGACACCGTCGCGAGCCAACCACCGCGGTCGTGCCCAATCCGACCCGGATCACGACGTTCGCCAACACGGATTGGTGCCGCAGCGCACAAGCTCCCGCGGTGTGCCGGTGACCGAGGGTGTCGAGATATTCACCGACGGCGCCTGCCGCGGCAATCCCGGCCCGGGCGGTTGGGCGGCTCTGCTCCGGTATCGGGACGCTGAACGATCGATCAGCGGTGCCGAGACCCGAACCACCAACAACCGGATGGAGTTGACCGCCGCCATCGAAGCGCTCGCCGCGCTCAAGCGACCAAGTTGCGTCACCCTGACCACCGACTCGGAATACGTTCGCCAAGGCATCACTTCTTGGATCACCAGTTGGAAGCGTCGTGGCTGGCGGCGTGCCGGCAACAAGCCGGTGCTGAATCGGGATCTCTGGCAGCGGCTCGATGCGCTGAACGGCCGGCACAAGGTGAGTTGGCGGTGGGTGAAGGGCCACAGCGGGCATGCGGAGAACGAGGCGGTCGACCGGGCCGCCAACGTGGCCATCGACAAGATGTTGCGTCTTGCTGCGCAAGCCGGTCTTGCTGCGCAAGGCGATTGAGATGCTCCGCATTCTCAGGGGGGCGTTCGCGCAGGCAACTCGCGGGCCGAAATTCGGCCTACTCAAGGAATCTACCCGGATAGGCAAGGAGGGCTGGACGTGCGGCAGGTCGTATTGGATACCGAGACCACGGGACTTGAACCGGAGCAGGGACACCGGGTAATCGAACTCGGCGCCGTGGAGATCGTCGATCGCAGGCTTACGGGCAGGCATCTGCAGCTATACGTCGACCCCGAACGGCAAATCGACGATGCCGCTTTCGAAGTGCACGGTCTCGATGCGGCTTTCCTGGCTGGCAAGCCGAAATTCGCCGAGGTGGCGGACGAATTCCTGGATTTCGTGGACGGTGCCGAGGTCATCATCCACAACGCGCCGTTCGACACGGCGTTTCTCGACTACGAACTCTCGCTGCTCAACCGGGCGGGAACCAAGAGCCTCAACGACATTTGCACGGTTGCCGACTCCCTCGCGCTGGCGCGCCACAAGCATCCCGGGCAGAAGAATGGTCTCGATGCCCTCTGCCGGCGCTACGAGGTCGACAACTCCGCCCGTGAATTGCACGGTGCATTGCTGGATGCAGAGATTCTCGCCGACGTCTACCTCAAGATGACCGGTGGCCAGACCTCGCTGTTCGGCGACGACGAGGTTCGGTTCGACCAAGGTGGGGACGGTGAGATCATCCGACTACCGGATGACCGCCCGCAGGTGCCTGTACTGCGCGCGACGCCCGAGGAATTGCGCGCCCACGAAGCCTACCTCGACGCCTTGGACGAGGCTGCGGACCAAGGCGCCGTCTGGCGACGGGGGTCCGCACCCTGACGGCCGCTCGTTGCCCGGAAACGGGTTAGAGCAGCCAGGTCACGCAGATCCAGCCGGTGACGCCCATGGTCAGCGTGTACGGCAGCGCCATGACGACCATGCGTCCGTAGGACAGGCGAATCAGCGGGGCGAGCGACGAGGTCAGCAGGAAGAGGAAGGCGGCTTGGCCGTTCGGGGTCGCGACGCTCGGGATATTGGTGCCGGTATTGATGGCGATCGCCAAGAGGTCGAACTGCTCCCGGGAGATGACGCCGGCGTTGAATGCCTTCTCCACCTCCCCAATGTAGACGGTGGCGACGAACACGTTGTCGCTGATCATCGATAGCACGCCGTTCGCGATGTAGAAGACGCCAGGCTGTTGGCTGGCCGGGAGGGACAGGACGTATTCGATGACCGGCAGAAACAACTGCTGATCCGTAATGACGGCGACGATGGCGAAGAACACGCATAGCAATGACGTGAACGGCAGGGCTTCCTCGAACGCATGCCCGATCCGGTGCTCCTCGACGACGCCGTTGAAGGCGGTTTGCAGGACGATGATCGACAGGCCGATGAGTCCGATCTCGGCGATGTGGAAGCCGAGCGCAAAGACCAGGAACACCGCGGCGATGCCCTGAACGACAAGACGCGCCTTCTCCTGACGAGTGCGTTGCGACGTTTCCTCCGCGTCGTATTCGAGGAGAACCGCCAATACCGGGGCGGGCACTTCCGGCCCGTAGCCCACGATCTTGAGATGCTCCAGCAGCCAGCAAGTGATCAATCCCACCACGAGCACGGGCATGGTGACGGGTGCCATCCTGAGGAAGAACTCCACGAACACCCAACCCAGGCGGTCGGCGATCAACACGTTCTGCGGTTCGCCGACAATGGTGGTGACGCCGCCCAGGGCCGTTCCCACGGCCGCGTGCATGACCAGGCTCCTCAGGAATGCCCGAAAGCCGTCGAGATCCTCCCGGTGCAGATCCGGAACCTCCGCGTCGAGATGCGCGCCGCCGGACGCGATCCGGTGGTAGACCCCGTAGAACCCCACCGCGACGCTGATCACCACGGCCGTGACCGTCAGCGCGTCCAGGAAGGCGGACAGCGCGGCGGCGACGAAGCAGAACAGGAGCGATAGCAGCCTCTTGCTGCGGACCTTGACCAGGAGCTTGGTGAAGGTGAAGAGCAGCAATTCCTTCATGAAGTAGATGCCCGCCACCATGAACACCAACAACAGGAGGACCTGCCAGTTGTTCAGCACCTCGTGGGCGACGTGCTCGGTCGACGTCATGCCGAGGACCAATGCCTCGATGGCCAACAGACCGCCGGGTTGGAGCGGGTAGCACTTCAACGCCATGGCCAGCGTGAAGACGAACTCCAGCACCAGGATCCAACCGGCGACGTAGCCGCCGAAGGCGGCCAACACGAACGGGTTGACCGCCAGGAAGGCGACTACCGTTGCCTTGTACCAGGGCGGTGCATCGCCGAGGAAGTTCGTCCAGTAGGACCACCACCACGCTTGGTCGCGCGTGCCGATCGACTGCGCCATGTCGTCTCCTCTGTTGCGCGGTGGATGCGGCACGCCTCCCAAGGTCGGTGTTTCCGATTCGACCTTGGCGTGGCGGCCACTGCGCGCGCTTGTTGGAATATTGTACTTGCCGCCGAAGCGGCGAGTCCGCCAAACTTGCTTCGCACTAGTGTTCCGACTCCGAACTACCGTGCCACACCGTACGACCTTTCGGCTTGCACGACAGAAACGCAGAGCGAGGATGTGCTGCCCTCAAGCACCCGCAGAAGTTGGTTTCGCGTGTGCGATTGGGCAGCATGGACGTTACGCTATTTTGGACGCGGCACACTAGGTGATGCCACGAGTATAGCAACAGGCGGGTGATGCATTGTTCGACCAAGGCCCTTCCAAGTTCATTTCCGAGAACACGCCGCCTGCGGGCGTCAATCAGGACGATGCCTTCTATTTCGTGTGCATGGGCGATGAACTGCTGTGCATCAGCGAACAAGGCGTGCCCCGGCCGGTGACCGCGGAGGATTTCCGCTGGGTCGATCTCGAGGTCAGCTACAAGCACTACCTGGGAAGATGGGAGAACCGCGCCTGCTATGCCCTATCGGCGTCCGGCGCCGTGCCGGAAGGATTCGTGGTCACCGGCTTGCGCGCTTGGCTCGGGCGGGTCGAGCCGGACTTCTTCTCGCTCGCCGGACGTGCCAAGCAGATCGTCGAGTGGCATCGCGATCACCGTCACTGCGGGCGCTGCGGGGTCGCCAACGTGGAGCATCCCACCGACCGTGCCAAGCTTTGCCCGGCGTGCGGGTTGACGACCTATCCGCGTCTGTCGCCGAGCATCATCGTGCTGGTCCGCAAGGGCCAGGAGATGCTTCTGGCCCGCAATGCGGCATGGCCGACGAGCATGTTCTCGACGCTCGCTGGATTCGTCGAGCCGGGAGAGTCCATCGAACAGACCGTACACCGCGAAGTGGCGGAGGAAGTCGGTCTCGAGGTGCGCAATCTACGCTACCTCGGCAGCCAGTCGTGGCCGTTTCCCAACTCGCTGATGCTGGGCTTCCACGCCGACTACGCCGGCGGCGATATCGTCTGCCATGACGGCGAGATCGCCGAAGCCCGCTGGTTCCACTACCGGGAACAGCCCAACATGCCGGGCGGTACGGCCATATCGCGCTGGCTGATCGACGCTTTCGTGGAGGAGATGTCGGAAACCGCAAGGCGTAGCGGGCGCGTTTGAGAATGCTGTCGCATTCTCTACGGGTCCAAGACTCGGCTCATTTGCTCATTTGTTCAGTTCGGCCGTGCTCGAGAACGCTATGGCGGCGGGGTTGCGTCTGCGCCTGGCCGAAACAGACCGAGCAGGACGAACGCCAACGGCAGGTTGCCGTCGGATCGGAATCGGTTCGCCATGAACGCCTCGATGGGATCCTCGCGACCGGTCAGGATGGCCAGGGCGGCTTCCGCGCTGTCGAAGGTGAAGGTCGCATCGGCTTCGGATGGAGAGACGAACCGCAACGTTCCGTGGCGGACCGCGAACGTCGTCAACCGGTCACGGCCCGCGACCAGGGTCATGGTCGCATCGACATCCTGTCCGGTCGTCGGCTGGAACAAACTCGCCAGTAGTGCCTCGAAATCCACGCCGGCATTATCGTGGACTGGGGACAACGTGTGAAACCGTCGCCGTCGGGTTCGAGATTGAACTTGTGACCTGACACGCCTTAACCGATAGAATCCCCGCCCTTCCAATCCCCGGGACACTACCGCGCCGTGGAACTCCTGTTCGAATACCTTGAATTCCTTGCCAAGACGGCCACTATCGTGGTCGCGTTTCTCATCGTGTTGTCGGCGTTGGCCGCCGCCGGCGCCCAACGGTCCATGCGACCGCCGCCGCTAGGGCACATCCAGGTTGTTCGCATCAACGAACTCCTGCATGACATGCACCGGGCAGTCGAGGAAGCGGCCCTGCCGCGATCGGCGATCAAGAAGCAGCGCAAACGGGATGCGAAGGCGCGCAAGAAGCGCGACTCGGAAAAGTCCCGCCGCCGCCTATTCGTGCTGAACTTCGACGGCGACCTGGCCGCTAGTGCGGTGGAGTCGCTGCGCCGGGAGGTCTCGGCCGTGTTGTTGACCGCAACCGACGACGACGAAGTGCTGGTGCGCCTCGATAGCGCTGGCGGCATGGTGCATGGCTACGGTCTGGGTGCGTCGCAACTGGCGCGGTTCAGAAGCCGTAGCGTCAAGCTGACCGTGGCGGTGGACAAGATCGCCGCCAGCGGGGGCTACATGATGGCTGCGGTGGCCGACCGAATCCTCGCCGCGCCCTTTGCGGTGGTTGGATCGATCGGCGTGGTCGCGCAGATCCCGAACGTGCACCGCTTGCTGAAGAAGCACGACGTGGATGTCGAGGTGCTCACCGCCGGACGTCACAAGCGCACGTTGGACTTTCTCGGCGAAAACACGCAGCAGGGGCGCGAAAAGCTCCGCGAGGAGTTGCACGACATCCACGCGCTGTTCCAGGAGTTCGTCGGCACCTACCGACCTGGCCTCGACCTCGACGCGGTGTCCACGGGCGAGGCGTGGTACGGCCAGCGTGCCTTGGAACGGTCGCTGGTGGATGAACTCGTCACCAGCGACGAGTACTTGGTCTCGGCCTGCGACGAAGCGGATGTATTCGAGGTGTCGTGGGTGCAGCCCAAACGGCCGATCGAGCGTCTCATGGGACAGGTGGCAGCGGGCGTGAGCAAGGCGGTAGACCGCCTGGTGGAACGAACGATGGGAGGAATCAGATGACCGCGTTTCGCGCATTCCGGGTCGAGAAGACCGAGGATCGGCAGTACCCGAGGAGCGTCGTCGAGCGCGACACCGACGAACTGCCCGCTGGCGAATTGTTGATCGATGTCGCCTACTCGTCGCTCAACTACAAGGACGCGCTGTCGGCGACGGGCAATCCCGGCGTCACCCGGAACTTTCCACACACGCCTGGGATCGATGCTGCCGGAACGGTTGTGGAGTCGTCGTCGGCCGAATTCCCGGCCGGTACCGAGGTGATCGTCATCGGCTTCGACTTGGGCATGAACACCCCCGGCGGATTCGGCCAGAAGATCCGGGTTCCCCCAGCGTGGGCCGTGGCCATGCCCGAGGGCCTCGACGCTCGTTCAAGCATGATTCTCGGCACCGCGGGCTTCACTGCGGCGCTGTCGGTGGACAAGCTGCAAAACGCCGGCATGACCCCGGAGGGCGGCCCGGTGCTCGTCACCGGCGCGACCGGCGGTGTTGGTTCAGTCGCGGTCAAGTTGCTCGCCAAGCTGGGCTACGAGGTCCACGCAGCTTCCGGCAAGGCCGACCGGCACGACTACCTACGTGGCCTGGGCGCGAGCACGATCCTCTCGCGGGAGGACCTGACAGCCGGTGCCGACCGACCCCTGCTGCGCGCGACCTGGGGCGGCGTGGTGGACACGGTGGGTGGTCCGATCCTGGTCAACGCACTCAAGTCGCTGCGCTACGGCGCGAGCCTCGCCGCCTGCGGACTGGTGGCGTCGCCGGATATCCCCACCACGGTCTTTCCGTTCATTCTGCGCCACGTCAACCTGCTCGGCATCGATTCGGTGGAGTTGCCGTTGGCCGCCAAGTCGGCCATCTGGAACAAGCTGGCCGGGGCCTGGAAGCTCGACGCCCTTGACGCGCTTGCCGAACCCCTGACCCTGGATACGCTCTCGGATGCCATCGATCGCATCCTTGCCGGCGCAATGGTTGGCCGAGGACTCCTCGACCTCGCCGCCGAGAGTCCTTGAACGCGCCTAGAGGGTGAAGCAGGACGTGAAGCAGGACGTGATGAAGGCGGTCTTGGGACTTGCCGTGTGCGTGGCGTCGTGCAACCCATCGCCTCCTCCTGCCGAGGAGGCGGCGTCGGCGTCCGACCCGGGTGATGAAGAAGACGCCGTGGCGGAGCAGTCGGCAGCCTCCCTTTTCGGCCATTTCGCCTTCCCGGAAACAACGCAGCCATTGGTGGATGCCGGTGCCTATCGGGACAGCGGGCGGATCGTGCGGTTGCGCACCGAAGCGGCGGAGGTGTTTCAGGCGATGCAGCAGGCTGCTCGCGACGAGGGCGTGCACTTGGTGCCCATTTCCGGCTTCCGCACCGTGGACTACCAGGAGGGGCTCTTCTCGAGGGCCATCGACCGATACGGCACTCCCGAGGAAGCCGCGCTTTGGGTCGCACCTCCCGGCTACTCCGAACACCACACGGGACTGGCGCTCGATGTCGGCGATCTCAATCGTTCGGAAACGGATGTCGAGACCACGTTCGAACAGACGCCCGCGAGTGAATGGCTCGGGAACAATGCCCATCGCTTCGGGTTCGAACTGTCGTTTCCCGAAGGCAATCCCCAAGGCGTCTCCTACGAACCTTGGCATTGGCGGTTCACGGCGGTTTCCGCGGAGGCGACACCGGCCACGAGATCATCGTCGCGGTAGGCGCTCAATCCCGCCGTAGCTCGGCAGAGGCGGCAATGGGACTCGGGTAGCGGAAAATCACCAGGTAGCTCGAGACGAGCAGCGTCAGCACGGTCGCTCCCTGAACCACGTGTGCCGCCTCGGCGGACAACAGCGTGGTACCGGCCACGAATATCAGCAAGATCGAGAACTCGCTCGCCTGCCCCAAGCGGAAGCCGATCTCCCGGGACACCGCGCTGGACTCCTTCTGCCATCGCAAGAGCCCCCAGAAAACCGGCGGCTTGGCTGCGACCAGCACCGTGGCAAGCAGCAATGTCGGCAGCCAGACGTGGAGCAGCATGGTCGGATTGATCGCCGCGCCGACGGAAAAGAAGAACAGCACGAGGAAGAAGTCCCGCAACGGCCGCAGGTGGTCGGTGATGTACTGCGCGATCGGCGAGTTGGCGAGAGAGACGCCGGCGACGAAGGCGCCAATCTCCCACGAAAGGTAGAGCGTGTGGGAGAGGCTCGCGATGCCGAGGCACCAGCCGATGGCCAGCAGGAACGTGAACTCCTGAAAGACGTCGAAACGGGTAAGGAGCGGGACCACCACGAAACGGACCCCGACGAAAGCAGCTCCCGCGACCACGGGCAAGGCCACGACGACGGTGAGCGTGGTTTCCAGCATGCCGCCCTGGGCGTCGAGCCCATCGAGCACCAACAGCGCGACGATGGCGATCAGATCCTGGATCAGCAGCAGGCTGATGACGATTTCACCGATGTGGCGGTGATGAAGAACCGTTGTCGGCAACAGTTTTATGCCGAGGATTGTGCTCGAGAACACGCAGGCCGTGCCGGTGATCGCGGCTTCGACCAGCGTGAATCCGAACAGGGTCATCACGCCGAAGCCGATGCCGAAGAAGACGACCGTGCTTGCCAGCGCAGTGAGTACGGACTCGCCGATCATGTCCTTGAGCTTGGTTGGCGGCAGGTCGAGCCCCACCAGGAACAGCAGGAAGATGATGCCGATCTCGCCAATCTCGGCGAGAATCCGATCGTCGGTCACCAAGGCGAATCCGTGTGGCCCGACCAGGCAACCAAGGGCGATGTAGGCAACGATCAATGGCTGCCGCGTATACAGCGCCAACGCCGCCAACGCGGCGGCGCCCGTGAAGATGACGAAGAACGACTCGACGATGCCGAGGTGCATGGGTTGGTGGTGCCTGGTTGATGTCGGCGCGCTCAACTGCGCGACCGAATGCTACGCATTCTAAAGGGCCGGGGAAAGTCGGCGCGCGCCCGACGGCGCGCGGTAGCGGAACTTGGCTCAGTTGTTCCGTTCGGCCGCGCTCGAGAATGCTTGGGAGGTGGTGATCAAGCCCGCTTGATCCGGGCGACGAAATCCGCTTCGGAATGGCAGTCGTAGGCCGTTCGGATGATGGCTGCCTCGGAGACGTCTGCCAACAAGGCTTGATCGTCGAGCATGCCGGCCGAGACCGTGATGCCGCGCCCCGTCAGAATCTCGCGCACCACTCGAGCCAACGTCTCGCTACGACCTTCGACCCGACCCTGCGCCCGACCCGCCGCCCGCCCCTCCAGACGGGCTTCACGGCGTTGCATGCGGAGCATCGGGTTGTCGTCCGGGCCGGTGCCCTCCCGGGATCCTAGTGCTTCGCCTACGCGCTTGAGTGTGGCATAGGTCTCTTCGGATGCCGCCGTCTCGTTCATTGCCCGATGGATCTCGTCGGTCGTCCAACCGGGAAAGGCAAGGCTTTCGGCGGACTCCCGGAACACCCCCCCATCGTTCAAGTAGATCGTCAAGCCGGATGCCCGCCCCTTGGGACGACTCCGAGCCGGCCTGTCCGGCACTTCCACCCACAGTCTCGGGGCGAGGGCGCTTCCCTTAAACAGTTGTTTATTATGCATTTTATGAATAGAACACCCGTGTGCGAGCTTGGTGCACGATGTTCCCGCACGGGGCTGTACGACCGTCGGGCTCTGGACGAGTTCAGTGCGGGCGGGAGAAGGACAACCACCGCGCGGCTTCTTGCGGGTCCACGCCCTTTCGCGCCGCGTAGTTGGCCAGTTGGTCGTCGCCGATCCGGCCGACGCCGAAATACTTCGCCTGCGGGTGCGAGAAGTACCAGCCGGCGATGGTGGACGCGGGCCACATGGCGAAGTTCTCGGTCAGTTCGGCACCGGTGCGTCGGGTCGCGTCGAGCAGTTCGAACAGCGTCGCCTTCTCGGCATGGTCCGGGCAGGCCGGATAGCCGGGTGCCGGTCGGATTCCGCGGTACCGCTCGGCGATCAACTCGCCGGTGGTCAGCCGCTCGTCGGGGTCGTATCCCCAATGGACCTTTCGTACCTGCTCGTGCAGCGACTCGGCGAACGATTCCACCAGCCGGTCGGCCAACGCCTTGATCATGATGGAGCGGTAGTCGTCGTCCCGATCGCGCCCGAGCACGGCGTCGATCTCGTTGCCGACGCTGACTACGAAGCCGCCCACATAGTCCGGACGCGGATGCGGCGCCACGAAGTCGGCGAGGGACAGGTTGACGGGGGCGGTGGCGCTTTGCTGGCGCAGGTGGTGAAGGCGCGTCCGGGCTTCGGTCCGCTCTTCGCCGGTCCAGACATCGATGTCGCCGTCGTCGCGGCTGTTGGCTGGCCAGAAACCGATGACGCCCCGAGCCGAGAGCAGCTTGTCCTCGACGATCTCGGCCAACGTCGCCTGGGCGTCGCGGTACAGATCGGTGGCCGATTCGCCGACGACGGCATCGTCGAGAATCGCGGGGAACCGGCCGGCAAGCTCCCAGGTGCGGAAGAACGGGGTCCAGTCGATATGGGCAGTCAGTGCGTCGATGGGAAAATCGTCGAACGTGCGGACCCCGAGGAATCGCGGCTCTGGCGGACGGTACTCCTCCCAGGTCAAGCGCGGTCCCTGCCGAGCGGCGACGGCGAAGGGGCGCAGGGGCCGGTTGCGGCGTCCAGCGGCATTGCGCTTGCGCGCGGCCTCGTAGCCGTCGGCGACTTCTGCCAGGAAACCGTCGCGGCGCTCGTCCGACATCAGCGACCGGCAGACATTGACGCTGCGCGAGGCGTCGGTGACGTACACGACGGGGCGTTCGTAGGCCGGGTCGATCTTCACTGCGGTGTGCGCCTTGGATGTGGTCGCGCCGCCGATCAGGAGCGGTATGGTCATCTTTCGACGCTGCATCTCGTCGGCGACGTGGACCATCTCTTCGAGCGACGGGGTGATCAGGCCGGACAGGCCCACCATGTCGGCGCCGATTTCGACCGCCACGTCGAGGATGCGGTCGGCGGGAACCATGACGCCGAGATCGTGCACCTCGAAGTTGTTGCATTGCAGCACCACGCCGACGATGTTCTTGCCGATGTCGTGCACGTCGCCCTTGACCGTGGCCATCACGATCTTGCCGTTGTTCTGCCGACGCGAAACAGCCGCCCCGGACAGTGCTGCGGCTTCCTTTTCGGATTCGATGAACGGCACGAGGTGGGCTACCGCCCGTTTCATCACCCGCGCGCTCTTCACCACTTGGGGCAGAAACATCTTGCCGGCGCCGAACAGGTCGCCGACCCGGTTCATGCCTTCCATCAGCGGTCCTTCGATCACTTCGATAGGATGGGCCGCCGCCAGGCGGGCTTCCTCGGTGTCGTCCACGATGTGGCGGTCGATGCCCCTGACCAGCGCATGGCTCAACCGTTCGCCGACGGGCGCGTTCCGCCAGGCGGTGTCCTCTTGACCGGATCTCCGGCCCGTGGTTTCGGCGCCGGTGCCGCTGTACCGCTCGGCGATCTCAAGGAGCCGTTCGGTGGCATCGTCCCGGCGGTTGAGGACCGCGTCCTCCGCCGCATCCTTGAGATCCTTCGGGATGTCCTCGTAGATCGCCAACTGGCCGGCGTTGACGATGCCCATGGTGAGACCGGCTTTGATGGCGTGGTAGAGGAAGACGGCATGGATGGCTTCCCGCACCCGGTCGTTCCCGCGGAACGAGAAGGAGATGTTGCTGACGCCGCCGGAGGTATGGACGAGGGGATGGCGAGCCTTCAGCCAACGCACCGCGTCGATGAAGTCCCGACCGTAGTTGTTGTGCTCCTCGATGCCGGTGGCGATGGCGAAGATGTTCGGGTCGAAGATGATGTCCTCCGGCGGAAAGCCGGCTTCTTCGACCAGCAACCGGTAGCAGCGGTCGATGATGGCCTGGCGCCGCTCAAGGGAGGCCGCTTGTCCCTCTTCGTCAAACGCCATGACGATGGCGGCGGCGCCGTAGCGTCGGCACGCACGCGCCTGTTCGAGAAACGGTGCCTCGCCTTCCTTCAGGCTGATGGAGTTGACCACGCACTTGCCCTGGACGCAGCGCAAGCCGGCTTCGATCACGCGCCAATTGCTGGAGTCGATCATCACCGGAACGCGGGCGATGTCCGGCTCCGTCATGGCGAGGTCCATGAAACGTTGCATGGCTGCGGGACCGTCGGTCATCCCCTCGTCCATGTTGACGTCGATGATCTGGGCGCCGTTTTCGACCTGTTCCCGCGCCACGTCCAGGGCCGCTGTGGAGTCGCCCGACTTGATGAGCCGGCGGAAACGCGCCGATCCGGTCATGTTGGTACGCTCGCCGACGTTGATGAAGAGCGAGTTGTCGTCGATCTCCAGCGGCTCGAGCCCCGAGAGGGTGAGCGTTCTTCGGCTGCGTTTCGGTTTGCGCGGCGATGCCGTCCGGGCGCGTTCTGCGAGGGCGCAAATGTGCTCCGGCGTCGTGCCGCAGCATCCCCCCACCAGATTGACCAGGCCTCGGTCCAAGAAGTCGCCGATGGTCTCGGCCATCTGCTCCGGGGTCTCGTCGTAGCCGCCGAACTCGTTGGGGAGTCCGGCGTTGGGATGCACGCTGACAAAGGTGGTGGCGACGTTGGCCAGTGCCTCCACATGCGGCCGCAGGGCTTTCGCGCCCAAGGCGCAGTTGAGCCCGACGATCAACGGCTCGGCATGGCGGATGGAGTGCCAGAATGCCTCCGGTGTCTGGCCGGACAGGGTTCGGCCGCTCGCGTCGGTGATCGTTCCGGAAACCATGACCGGCAAACGCTCGCCGGAAGTGGTGAATATCTCGTCCAGGGCGTAGAGCGCCGCCTTGGCATTCAAGGTGTCGAACACGGTCTCGACCATAATCAGATCGACACCCCCATCGATCAGTCCCCGGGCCGCCTCCCCGTAGGCTTCGACCAGGTCGGTGAAGCGAACGTTGCGGGCGCCGGGATCGTTGACATCGGGCGAGATGCTGGCCGAGCGGTTGGTGGGGCCGATAACGCCGGCCACCCAGCGCGGCCGGTCGGCGGTGGCGAATTCCTCGGCGGTTCGCCGCGCGATGCGGGCGGCGGCGACGTTCAACTCGAACACCACGTGTTCAAGCCCGTAGTCGGCTTGGGCGATGCGCGTCGCGCTGAACGTATTGGTCTCGACGATGTCGGCGCCCGCCTCGAAGTAAGCCCGGTGGGTGGCCGCCACCACGTCGGGCCGGGTGAGGGTCAGGACATCGCCATTGCCCTTCAGCGGCATGTTGTGACCCGCGAACCGCTCGCCCCGGAAGTCGCTTTCCGTGAGGCCGTAGGCTTGCTGCATGGTGCCGGTGGCGCCGTCCAGCATGAGGACGCGTTCGGCCATGGCGTGCGCCAGAGGGTGTGTCATGGGTTGGGGCTGGGCATGTGGGTTCCGGGTGCAATCCTACGCGACGTGGCGGGGGTCGTGTTTGAAGGGTCGAAGTGCGCAGGATGAGAGCGCTTCATGGGCCGAACGCCAGTGATGTTCTAGCTCAGACACATTTGGCACGGAATCGGCGCTGACGATTTGAGCGACGCCGGGGCTGGCGAATGCCGCCCCGGCGCCGGATCGGGTAGCCTCCAGTGAACGCGAACCCACTGGGAATGGAGACCCGACCCATGAACATGGAGTCCATGCGAATCCGATCGTACCGCAGCTTCAAG